>CAMFND010000016.1 GCA_945965395.1 uncultured Bacteroides sp. | reverse complement strand
GTGTGTGTGTGTGTGTGTGTTTATACATAATTCTCATATAAACAAATATCAGGCACTCTTTTTCTGTATTTTCCAAGAGTTTTTGCACAGGAGTATTCTCTCTTTGCAGCAAAGAGAAAGCATAATTAAAACTCTTCACGATATTTCTAATTTCTACTCCCATATCTTTCCAAATATATTTTATGGTTTACAAATATAGTAATTCTGCTCAATTATGCAAAGTATACCAAAACTTTTTTGAAAACAAAAACAGAAAGAAATACATTTAAAATCTCAATATAACAAATTGTCAAAATCTATTTTTCCCACACCAGAGTTCTCCAACGTAACAAGCTCGCCTTCCTTTCTCCTTTTTCCACAAGGAAAAGCCCATCTATAAATCCCTCAAAAAAGCAAAACCACATAAAAAGAAGACACAATTACACAAATAACAAAAAAGAACACACATAATACCATAAAATGACATATTCAAAAACAAAAAGATAGTTCTATTTCAGCAAAAATCTTACTCATTCCAGCAAAAAAAGTCCTCAAAAGTCTTCACTCTCCCTCCCCTCTCAGAAGGCACAGAAGCACCTTTCCCAAAACGCAAGTACATTTGGATTCAAACGCACTTGCGTTTTCCTCCAAACGTAAAAGAGTTTTCCCAAAAACTCTTCGGAGCTTTCTTCCAAACACCTCGGGGTTTTCACCCAAAATTTCGCTTTCCACACAGATTTTTCCATATTTGATTAGCTAAATCCGTCAAAACCTTCATTTTTACACAAAATCCACCCCTCCCAGAAGGCTTCTGAAAGGGGTAGAAAAATCTACGGCAAGAAAAAATGCGAAATTCAGCTATTCAAAAAGAAAGCAGAATTCCGCATTTCAAATCTTTTACTCAACAATATTTACAAAATAAAAGCAAGATGATTTTTCAAACTAATACATATCCCAGTACTTTTCGCACTCATGAAGGTAGTCCGTTTCCGGATGAGAACCGAACACCAGTGCATAGAAGGAAGTACCCCGCAAACGGGCACGGTGAATGTCGGCCAGCAACGCGTCATCGGGAGGAGGCATCTCGAAATCGGAAATCATCACCACATCGGCACGTTGCCAGCCGTGGGTGCGCAGCATCATCAAGGCTTCGGCAAAGGCCGGACGCGCATCGGTTCCTCCATCAAAACGACACTGCAAGAATTCCACCAGCATCGGGAAATCGGTTTTCAGGTCACGAATCAGCAAGGTTTGTATATCCTCCGAAAAATTGATGACATAACATTTCCGCGAAGTGGTCTCCGTCAGACGGGCAATGGCCAGCACGGCCGATTTGGCCAGCCGTTCACGCGCTTCTCTCATGGAGCCGGAGGTATCTACACAAATGATATAAGGCCCCTGTGAGCTGACTTTCTTTTTTTCCGGTGAGGGATTGGAAGTGTCTTCATGCGAAAAGGAATCAAACTGCTGCAGGCGTTTCTCCACATAACGTTGCATGAAGAAGGGGTGTAGCACCTCGTCCGTGAGGTAACAGTACTCCACGGGCAACAGACTGTTAAGGTCATCGCCCAAGGTCACACCTTCCACATCGCTCTGGGTGGCATGACGAATCAGACTGTCGGCCTGAAGTCCAGACAAGGAATCGAAACATTCTTTCCGTCCACCCACGTTCTTCCCCAGGCAGCGCACCAGCTCGCGTATCTGGCGGTTCTGCTCCATGGCTTTTTCGTAGGGGATTACTTTCTGGTAGAGTTCCGGATGGTTCCGCAACAGCCATTTCACGCGCGAGCCCCGAAGATTGCCTTCTGTTTTCAGACCGAACGATTTATCCAGAATCTGAAATCCTTCACACAGACGGAAGAGATGCTGGTACTGGTAGTCATATTCCTTGACCGTGAGCAGATGGTGCCACTTGTCGAGGAAGATTTCCTGCAAGGCTGCCCGTTCTTCACTCCGTTCGGGAAGGCGGGACAGGCGACCGATGTAATAGGATACGTCGAGTTCGGCCAGGGTGTAGCGTTTGCGGAAGGCTGTTTCCATCCGTTGCAGAAATATCAGAAAATCGGTCGGCGGCAGGGTTTCGTGCTCGTAGAAGACTTCCCATTCAGGAGTGTAGCGGGAATAGAATTCCTGCAAGGAAGGGGCCGTCTGGCGATAATATTCCCAGATGCACTCTTCCAGTTCACTTTCCAGCACGGTGTGGTGCTGAAGGTATTCTTCCATCCGCGCCCGGCTTCGCTCACGAAGTTGCTCCCAATAGGCTGTCTTCAGGTCTTTCAGACGGATATTCCTCGTTCTCTTTCCGGTATGCATGTTTCATTTCCTCCAACTCGTTCCGATAGCGGAACAGGGCTTTCGACGGTTCGCCCAGTATCCGGCTCATGGCTTCTTTCTCTCTTTTCCCGACAAACAGGTGGTTTGCGCAGTAGTCGGCTTCTTCTTTCACCCAGTCGCCGCAATGGGCTTCTGCATGGCTGAGTCGTTGTTCCAGCTGGCTGAAGCGTGCGGGGATATCTTCCTGCGCCTGTACTTCCATGGCGGGCAGGGCCTTGCAGTCGGGAGTACACAGCAAAGGGTATTCATAGTCGTTGATAAATACTGAACGACGGCCACGGCGCAAGGTATAGACTTTCGATGGGGATACCTTATTGCGCATGGAGGGGTCGTATTTCTTCAGTACATAGCAATCGGTCTTGTATTTGTCTTTATGCAGATAGAACTGTTTGCCGATGTCGTCCAGCTGCTGGTAGTCGGATGCAAAGAGGAGCAGTCGTCCGGCCAGGCGTACGCGTTCCACCTGATAGTAGTATGCATCGACCAGTTGCAGTCCGGCATCGGCCCGTTCGCGCAAGGCTCCTGCCGAGTCGAGCTCTTTCTTCAAGGCCTGCAAATCGGTTTCAATGCCCGACAGGTTCAGCACGTAGCCACGCACGCTCTCGCCTACTGCCGTCAGTACGGCATCGCGTACCCAGTCTATCTGACTGGTCTCGTTCCACAGGCAGTGTACCATCAGCAGGCAGTCGGACAAGCGTACCTCGGTGTTTCCTTGCAGAAAGGCAGAGGCCCTCAGCAGACGGACGATTTTCTTCCAGCGACGGTCGGACACGTAGAGTGCTACAGAGAAGGATGAATCGGCATTCTCCAGCTGGCGGTTATAATCTTCCAGCTTGTCTTTAAGGGAATGGATGACTTCCAGCACGGAATAGTGCAGGCCGACGGATTTCATCTGTTCCTGCCACTGGCGGTATTCTTCGTCGCTTACAGCCAGGCTTTCGTCCATTTCCGGTTCGCTTTCGTCGGCAGTGGAAATCATCCGGTCGAAATCGGACAGGTCTTCAATACCGCCCACTAACTTACGCACCAGGAAGCGGTCGTACAGTGCTTCCAGTCCTTGTCCTGAAGCCGGAAGTTCGTTCGATGCGGCAATCAGTCCTTTCATGGGAACCCGTACCGAAAACTGTCCGTTGCGGAAGATTTTTTCATTGATGACGGTCAGAAGGGCATTCTGTATGGCGGGACCGGCTTTCCAGATTTCATCCAGGAAGACGACGGTAGCGGTGGGCAGATAGCCTTCTGTCATGCGTTCGTAGGTGTCTTCGTTTTTCAGCCGGGCGATGGATACGGGACCGAATATTTCGTCGGGGGTACTGAACCGCGACATGAGGTATTCGAAAGCCGTTCCTCCACGGAACATCAGTTTCAACCGGCGGGCTACCATACTCTTGGCCACTCCCGGAGGGCCTAACAGGAAGATGCTCTCCCCTGCCACAGCCGAAAGCAGCGCCAGGGCCATGACTTCTTCTTTGCCGTACACCCGCTCATTCAGGGTGTCCAGCAGTTTCACGATACGGTTCTTCAACGTTTCCATTTTACATACAATGAAGGAATAAACTTATGGTGCTGCGACAACACATTGAGGGTCTGGAGTACGACCGACAGGACAATCAGTCCCAGTCCTAAGTAGAAGCTGAAGTTCAGGTCTTTGGCTTCCTGAAATATCAGCATGGCGCCGATAATGCTGTATATCGGCGCCAGGTTATAGCTCAGATTGACCGTAAAGGCTGAAATGACTTTCAGTACCTGAATCTGAAGGATATAAAGTCCCACGGTACATACCGAAGCCAGGCAAAGCAGGTAAATCAAATCCTGGGCGCCGGGCAGAATAGAGGGCACCGGGAAGTAATGCAAATAAGCCGGCAGGATGCAGGAGAGCCCAAAGAAACCGCCCAGCATCTCGTAAAGCAGCATGGTACTGGAGGTGTAGTTCACGGCTACCTTCTTGTTGACAATGGTAAACAGAGAAGCTAAAGCCGACGAAATGACTCCCATACAGATGCCCACCCGGTAGCGGGTATCAAAATGGAATATCAGCACAATGCCCAGCACGGCTACCAGACTGAACAGAATCTCCCGCAAGGAAATGCGGTGACGATTGATGAGGGGCTCAAAGATGGCGGTAAAGATGCTCATCAGCGAAAGACAAACCACGCCAATGGATACATTGGAGGCTTTGATACTTCCATAGAAGAATATCCAGTGCAAGGCCAACAGCAATCCTACAGAGCCAATCTTGGTTACATCGCCCAAGGTTACTTTCCGCAGTTTTTTCAGAAACGAAAGCAGCAGGAAAAACATTACGGAGGCGAACATCATACGGTACCACACGAGCAGACCTTCATTCAGGGAAATCAGTTTTCCGAAAATCCCCGTTCCTCCGGCGATGAGAATGGAAAGATGCAGTTTTATGAATGCTTCCTTCATATAAAAAGAATCTAATGTGAACACAATACAAGAAAGCGAAGAACTCCTCACGTATGACCGGCGGAATTCTTCGCTTCTTCTTATTTATTATCTATACAATCGCTACCCGATTACAGCGGCATGTTACCGTGTTTCTTCGGCGGATTGCTCTGGCTCTTGTTCTGAGTCATTTCCAATGCCTGAATCAGTTTATAGCGAGTATCCTTCGGAAGGATGATTTCATCGATGTAACCCTGTTCGGCTGCACGGTAAGGATTAGAGAATTTTTCCTTGTATTCTTCTACAGCCTTCGCTTTTTCTTCCAGAGTAGCCTTGCGGTACAGGATATTTACGGCACCGTCGGCACCCATTACGGCGATTTCTGCAGTCGGGTAAGAGAAGTTTACATCGGCACCGATAGGCTTACTGTTCATTACGATGTAAGCACCACCGTAAGCCTTACGGGTAATTACGGTAATCTTAGGCACTGTAGCTTCTGCGTACGCATACACAATCTTCGCTCCATGACGGATGATACCATTGTGTTCCTGTGTACATCCCGGCAAGAAGCCCGGTACGTCTTCGAAAGTAATGATAGGAATATTGAAGCAGTCGCAGAAACGGATAAAGCGAGAAGCCTTGTCAGAAGCATCGATGTCGAGCACACCGGCCAGGTAAGCAGGCTGGTTGGCTACGATACCTACAGAACGTCCGCCCAGGCGAGCAAATCCGACCACAATGTTCTTGGCAAAGTGAGGCATCACTTCAAAGAAGTAGTGGTTGTCGACTACCGGTTCGATGATGTTCTTGATGTCGTACGGCATATTCGGGTCATCCGGAATGACTGTCATCAGTGACTCTTCTGCACGGCGGATATCGTCAGTACAAGGAATCATCGGCGCATCTTCCATGTTGTTAGACGGAAGGAAGCTCAACAGTTCACGGATGCTCATCAAAGTTTCTTCTTCAGTATCGCAAAGGAAGTGAGTTACACCGCTCTTGCTGCTGTGGGTATAAGCACCGCCCAGTTCTTCCTTGTCCACTTCTTCGTGTGTCACGGCCTTCACTACATCCGGACCTGTGATGAACATGTGGCTCTTTTCTTTCACCATGAAGATGAAGTCGGTCAGTGCCGGAGAGTAGCAGGCACCACCTGCACAAGGACCTAAGATGGCAGAAATCTGCGGAATCACACCTGAAGCGATGGTATTCTGGTAGAAGATAGAAGCATAACCTGAGATACTGCCTACACCTTCCTGAATACGTGCACCACCTGAGTCGTTCAAGGCAATTACCGGAGCACCGTTCTTCAAAGCCAGTTCCTGCACTTTCACAATCTTCTGTGCACCTGTCGCACTCAGTGTACCGCCGTATACGGTGAAGTCGTATGCGTATACGTACACCAGACGTCCGTCAATCTTACCGTAACCACATACGATACCATCACCCGGAATGTGATTCTTATCCATTCCGAAGTCTGTACAGTGATGAATTACGAACTTGTCCATTTCATTGAACGTACCCTTATCGAGCAACATGTCGATACGTTCGCGGGCTGTCATGTGACCGTTGGCGTGCTGTCTTTCCACTCGTTCTACGCCACCACCCTGAGAAGCAAGCTTATCCAGCTCCTCAAATTTCTTATATTGTTCTGCTGTTGTCATTGTTCGTCTTCTTTAATTACATCCAAAGTCATTATCACCTGATTGCTGTTGACAGAATCTCCTTCGTTTACCAGGATTTCCTTCACTACACATTCGCTGTTTACCTTGTAGTTGCTCTGCATCTTCATGGCTTCAATCACCACTACGATGTCGCCAGCCTGCAGACGGTCGCCTGCTTTCACCGGAATCTTGACTACCTTACCCGGCATCGGAGAAACAATCTTATCCTGCTGTTTCTCGTCACCGCCCTTGCGCATACGCAGGTATTTAGCCTGTGAATCGATGATGTCAATGTTATATGACTGATAATGTGCATTTACAGTATAGCTTTTTCCACCTTCCTTACGAATCAGTTCGGCATTGTACGACTTTCCGTCATGAAGAATGGAGCAGCTACCATTTTCCGCCATCACGATGTCTACATCGTATGGAACTCCGTCAATGGTCAACTGTACCTTATTGCCTTCTTTGCTGACCAATGTCACATCCGCAACTCTGTCTCCTATATGTATTTCCATAATCTTCTACTTTAATTCAAAATACTTAGATTCTCAGCACACCTTTTTTCAGGCCAAACTCACGCCAGCGGCTGATAGGACGGTTGTCGCTTGATGCTGACTTGTTTTCTTCCAGGTTCATCAGGTAGTCAATGTAAGCCGCAATCATGGCGATGTTTTCAGTTTCCTCTTCTTTCTGTCCGGCCCACTCACGCAGCATGTCCTGATGTTTCGGGATGAACAATGTGTTGTAATGTCCTTCTACAAAATCGGGCACGTTCATGATGTGACGCAGGTAACCGATATTGGTCTTCAAACCGGTGATCTTGTATTCGTACAACACGCGACGCATACGTTCGATGGCGAATTCACGAGTAGTAGCCCATACAATCAGTTTACCAATCATCGGGTCATAGTAGATAGGAATTTCGTAGCTTTCATACACATAGCTATCGATACGCACACCGATACCATTCGGTTCCATCAGCTGACGGATAACACCCGGTGAAGGCATAAAGTTGTTTTCTGAATCTTCTGCACAGATACGGCATTCGATGGCATGTCCGCGCTGCTTCAAATCTTCCTGTTTAAAGTGCAACGGCTCGTTATTGGCTACACGAAGCTGTTCTTTTACCAGGTCTACACCTACCACTTCTTCTGTAATAGGATGTTCTACCTGCAAACGGGTATTCATTTCCAGGAAGTAGAAATTGCGGTGCTTGTCGACCAGGAATTCAATCGTACCAGCTCCTTTGTAGTGTACAGCCTTAGCAGCAGCCACAGCTGCTTCACCCATTTTCTGACGTAACTCGGGAGTTACGAAAGGAGAAGGAGTTTCTTCTACGATTTTCTGGTTACGACGCTGGATAGAACATTCACGTTCAAACAAGTGTACGGCATTTCCGAAATTATCTCCTAAAATCTGGAATTCGATATGATGCGGTTCTTCCACAAATTTCTCCAGATAAACGGTATCGTCACCAAAAGAAGACATAGATTCAGAGCGGGCTGTATTGTATGCTTCTTCCACTTCATCTTCGCTATGAATCAGACGCATACCTTTACCACCGCCTCCCATAGAAGCTTTCAGCATGACCGGATAACCGATTTTGTTACAGATTTCCTTAGCCTCTTCTACACTCTGCAACGGCTGCTCTGTACCCGGAACAACCGGCACTCCAGCTGCAATCATGTGTTTACGGGCAGAAATCTTGTCACCCATCGCATCCATTGTTTCAGGATCCGGACCAATAAAAATGATACCTTCCTGGCGACAACGGCGTGCAAATTCTGAATTTTCAGACAAGAAGCCATATCCCGGATGAATAGCATCTACTCCATGACGTTTTGCAGCCATGATAATTTTATCTATGTTCAGATAACTTTCGCGAGATGCTGCCGGACCTATCAGGCAAGCCTCATCTGCATAAAGTACGTGGCGAGCCGTTCTGTCGGCTTCGGAAAAAACTGCTACGGTACGGATACCCATTTCACGGCAAGAACGCATCACGCGCACAGCAATTTCACCACGGTTAGCGATTAATACTTTGTGTATCATGCTTTATGTTTTAATAATGATTTCTTTTGATGCCGGACTATTCTCATATAGTCCAATAAATAGAGCATCTGTATGCCTCTCATAGTCAGTTCGGCACAGATGCCCCAAAAACTGTGCAAAAATAGCAAAAAAAGAGACACCGTTCCAACGAATGTCTCTTTTTTTGCCAATTTGCTACTCTTTCCCTCAAAAATACCTAAAAATGAGGAGAGGATTATCTAATTAAAAACAATAACGCAAAGTCGAGTTTGCAAAACAATGAAAACAAACAGAAAGCCGCATTAACGGGTCTGTCTTACTGTATGCAACACTTTGCCTTCCTTATTAATCATATACAGGCACAATTCTTTCTTATCGGCAGAAATCAAAGAGAAACCTGTCTCTCCGCTACAGAACACAGTACCTTCTACTGCTTTCACCTTGCGGCTCAAAGATGCAGAAGTGTTCACTACATAATCTATCTTGCTTCCTGCTTTGCGTATATGCTGGAAGTTATGGATATGTCCGCACAAGTACATGTTTACATTGTTATGCTTGCGCAAAATACTGTCTACCCGTTTTTCCATATCCAGACGTTCCGAATCACTCTTATCTGTATCCGCATAAATAGGATGATGACCCACAACCAGCACCCAGTCTTCTTTGGCAGATGTCAGCACAGAATCCAGCCATGCCAACTGCTTGTCCATATCTTGCTTGCATGCATCCGGATACTTTTCCGTATCCTTACGGTATTTATCCAACAGAGGAGCTGTGTCAATCATTACCAGGCGCACCGTAATATCATCGTTCTCCAGCACCTTTGTGTAATAACGTGCCGGCATCTCCCAGCGGGCACTCACCTGACTATAGTCCAATACGGCCTGCGTATTACCACGATATTCATGATTACCCAATATAGGATACCAGGGAATCATCAGCTCCGGATGGCTGTACACCAATTCGTAGTTGGTCATCCACAACGGATCGTTTACACTGCGCACCCCTTCAAAGTGATGTACATCGCCAGCTGCTACCACAGCTTCAATATCTACATCCTCTGCCATCTGCCCCATCAATTCAGCAATAGGTTTCTGGTCGTAATATCCATTACGGCCCAAATCATTTGCCAGATAAAAATTCAAGGGTTTCTCTAATGCCTTCCATTCTGAAGGACCTTGTGCAAAAACTGCCCATACCGATAAAAGCAGACAACATGTACAGAAAATTCTTTTTAATGAGATCATAATCATTTTAGTTTTATCAATTATTTGTTTGTTGTTGCAAAGGTAAATCCCAATTCTGAATAAAATCAAGAAAAATCCTCTGCCGAAAAATTTCAGAAAATAAATCCGAAACACGGTTGTCCGGACTTATTATGCAGTTTCACAACTGCCTTAACAAAACCTAGAAAAGGATGTTATTATTTTGTACCGTATGCTCCGAAGCGAGCTTCTACTTTCGGAGAGGTATAAATTTTTCCGTTTACTTCCAGACCTGCTGCAAAATAAGGCTGCATAGCTGCATCATTACCATTGTAAGCACCAGTCAGTACCGGTGAACCAGCCTGTACATGGAAATCCCATGCATCCTGATATACATAATCGGTCAAGTCTACTTCATTAATTGGATAGTTTACGAATTTCGGATCATTAGTAGCACATGCCTCCTGTATCTTCGTAATTACACTGTGTACATCTACCACTCCCTCATTATAATCTTCATGCGCATAAGCATATCCTTCCCAAGAGTAAGCCACACCTGATTCATCTGCAAACACTACGTCACTTTTCTGTGTACCTGAAGCATAGTAGTTATAGTCAATAACCGACTTATCATTGTATCCTTCTTCCGGATCATTAGGAATAGTAAAGCTAGGAGTCATCGCTCTGAACTTACAGTTCACCATCAGGTTATTGAACACATTGGCCAAGGCATTCTTTTCTACATACACGCCACCACCTTTTTCACCGTCACGACGCCATCCTGCATTGATAATGGTATTGTTGTATGCCTGGATTTTTGCCATATCACGTGTGTCACTCTGACCTGAGCTGGAGAGTTTCAAGCCGTTGGTGTTCGGGCTAAACATTACGTTTCCAGCTACATCAACCACACATCCTGCTTTTACGTTTACAGCTTCTGCACCATCATATCCGTTTGCAGCAAACACATTGTTAGCAATAATGGCATTTCCGCCCATCAGATAAATACCATCTGACCAGCCGTTACGCAATACAGAGTTGGTAATGACATAATGTCCATTGATGTTATTGGTTGTAATCTGCGGATAGGCATCATCCCCAGCAGTATACACTTCAGATGTAGCAGCAGGAGAACCTTCTACAACCTGACCTCCTGTGTACTCAATGATTGTATGGTCAATCAACATTTCCTCACAAGTGGATGAAGCCACAATACCTCCCCAAAGACCTGCAAAAATATTTTCTTCTGTACGATCATCTTCAGGAACAGAGAACAAGATAGGCTTTTCAGCAGTACCTTCACAATACAAGTTTCCGTTTACGGTGAACTCTACCGGAACATGATTGGCTCCTACTCCTGCTGTACTTACAATGATTTTCACACCTTCCTTGATTACAAGGCTTTTGCCTTCGGGCACTGTGTAATGGTTGGTCAGATTTACTATCGTATCGGCAGGCCAGACAATGATGTCACCTGTTGTTTCTCCATTTCCACCATCAGTATTTTCATCGTTATTTCCATTGTCATTGTTTCCGGGAGTCTCAGTTCCATCCCCGTTTGCAATCGGGTCTTCTTCTGTACAAGCTGCCATAAAAGACAATGCTATCAGAGCCGTTCCGGCCAACAAATAATTTTTCAGTTTCATTTTGTAATAATTTAGAAATGTTAGTCAATATAGTTCTTTATCGCTTTATTATAGTTTGTATCTGATTCCCAACATGAATGACTGTCCGTGCCATTCCTTTCGTTCTATCACATTGCCATCGTTACGTTCAGAGTTGACATTTTCCGTACGAGGGCCACTCTGAATAAAGCGAAGCAAAGGAGTATCCAGCAAGTTAGATGCTTTGGCAAAAAGACTGATGCCGTTCTTAAAGCTTTTCTCTACAGAAGCATCCAACTGCATATAGCCATCTTCCCATATATCGTCATCATACCAGTTAGAAATATCACTCAAACGCTTTCCGGTATAACTTCCGGCAATCTGCCCTTCCCAGCCATATTTCGTGCTTTTGAACAGCAGTGACAGATTTGCTACATGGGCAGCCTGACCAAACAACGGACGGGTCTGAGTGCAGGTCTTCACATCATTTCCATCCATGATTCGCTTTTCGGTCGTAATGGAAGAATGCGTGTAGGTATAATTGGCTTTTATTCCAAACCAGTTAAAATATTTCATTACATCCACTTCTACTCCTAAGTTGGTAGCATTACCAAAATTCATCGGTTTATAATAGGTATCCTGTCCTTCGTTCAGCAATCCGTATTCAATCGGATTCTTCAGCCTCTTGTAGAACATACCCACCATGAACTGCTCGGAGGATTTCGGAAAGAACTCATAACGCAAATCAAGGTTATCGGCCATCGTATGTTTCAACTCCGGATTTCCTTTTTCCTTATAATCTTCATTGATAATGCTGTAAGGAACAATTTCAAAGAAGCTGGGACGGTTGATGGAACGAGCATACGAGAAACGCAGGTTCGCGTTTTTATGTACTCCGTATTTTGCATGGAAACTCGGCAATACATCTGTATATTTCTGGTTTCCTTCAGGATCTGTATTCTCTGTAGGGAACTTCAATGTATAGCCTTGATTGGTATATTCCACACGAACGCCTGCAATAAATTCCCATTTCTGGTATGTGTATTTCACCATTCCATATCCTGCACCAATCTTTTCAGTGGCATCATAGTTTAACGGATCACTGATGTTACCGTATTTAAGTGGAGTAAACAAGATTTCATCGTAGTTGTTCCAGTCCTCTCCCTGATACTGCGGATCTTTTACTCCCGTAGCAGAGTTAAAGGTATATTCATTGAAGAAGCTGTCGCGTTTCTTATCGCGGTACATGCCTCCTACCGAGAAGTCGAATACAGAACCTCCATCCAGTTTCAACTTATACATCAAATCAAGGTATCCCGCCTTGTCTTTATCGGAGTTATGCTCCCAACGACGGATGGCTGCTCCAGAAGTCTGTACATGGCTACCCTGCAAGAAGATTTCTGCATTATCCGGTGTTTCACTGTATGCCTTTGAAAGTACAGCTGACCAATTCAAACGAAGTGCACCGCCTTCCAGAAAGGCATGCTCACCTTTCAGTGTAGAATTGATAATATACTGATGATTCCACTTCATACGTACGGCTCCTTCTTTTTCGTCATGCCCGTCACGTACTTCTGCCTCTCTCATATCCATATATCCATTATACCAGGTCAGTTTATGATTGGCATTGATATGATAATCCAGTTTGGCATGAGCTCCGATACGAGTCTGTTGAGAAGAATAATTTCGGTATTCGATACCATTGTGGGTTGTTCCCGGCTGATAATACAACTGACTTTCTTTACCTCGATATGTATTCAGATAACTACCTGCCAGCATCACGCCCAATTTATTGTTAAAGAAGCGGTCACCGTAAGATAATCCGGCAGTCAAATCGGGCAATGGTTTGTTCCATTTCATCCGCAGATTATCTGTCGTAAAGTTATCCATTGTCACACGGCTGTCTTCCGGCATTCCCATCTGCTCATAAGGAGATTTCTTCACAATCGCTCCGTGATTGAACGACTGAAAATCGCGGTCAAAGTACATTGCATTGTAACCGGTTGACAGATTTGCCGTAAACTGACGTTCAGAGGGCGCATCCTTCATAATCAAATTGACTGCTCCTCCAATTCCGTCACCTTCCATATTGGCGGTCAAAGATTTGGTTACTTCCAAACGGTCCAACATTTCTGACGGGAAAATATCCAGCGGCACAAAACGGTTTTTGTTGTCCGGACTCGGAATTTTCACTCCGTTCACCAATGTATAGTTGTAACGCTTATCCATACCGCGAAGAATGGCATACTGTCCTTCACCGCTACTATTACGTTCAATTGTCACACCAGACATTCGCTGAATCACGTTGGCTACCGTAATATCCGGAGAAAGTTCTATCGCCTTCGCACTCATCACATTCACCACGTTCATTGCCTGACGTTCGATGCCTCTTGCACCTGCCTCAGTTCTTCCCGGATTGGAAGCTACCACTACAACTTCATCCAAAGCGACGTCATCATTCTTCAAAGGAATCACAATTTCTTTCTTATCTGCTGCTATGCTGACTTCATATTTTTTATAGCCCACATAAGAACAGACCAGCGTATATTTGTCTCTGTTCACCGACAGATTAAAACTTCCGTCCAATCCGGTTACTGTTCCTTTTCCAGGGTCTTCCTTCACAATCACCGATGCACCAATAATTTCTTCTCCAGTCTGTGCATCCTTAATTTTACCTTTCACCACACCAGCTTGCAATCCTGTCGATACCAGTGATAATAACACCAATACAATCTTAGATTTCATTTGTCTTCCTTATTTGCCGCAAAAGTATCCCGTGTGATTTTCATAGGTATTGCGTAAAGATTTCTATTGTGTTACATTTACACACGATGGCCTTTACAATAAAAAAGAGGTATTTGCAGGCTGAGCCTGAAATACCTCTTTTTACAAATGTATGACAATTTATCCTTTTTGTCTGCGGAACCGGGAAGAAACCAGCTACTTTGCTTCTATGCTGACAATTTCCTGCAAGATACTTACCGCACTCTTCACATCAGTCACTTTCGATACCACCATGCTGCGTCGCCCGTTCTGCTCTCTCAAATTGCAATAACGAGGATTCTTGGCCATGTATTCAATAAACTTGCCGAAAGCCACACTCTGATAATATGGACTGTCCAAGTTGCTGACAAAGTAAAGCGTCATCCGTTCTGCCTTCAATACCACTTTTTCCACACCCAAACGCTTAGCCAGACGTCTCAACGGGACAATACGCAGCAACTCTTCCCCTTCTGGCGGTATTTTTCCGAAACGGTCAACCAGCTTGGCCTTAAAAGTTTCCACATCCTTATCCAGTTCAAGTTTGTCCAGTTCACGATACAGCAACATTCGCTCACTGCTGCTCGGGATGTACTCATTCGGGAAGAGCAACTCCAGGTCACTTTCCACCGTACATTCATCCACAAATTCCTCTCCGCTGATTTTTTCTTCGCCCGCTTTGATTTCCTCGGCATACAAATCGGCAAATTCCTCATTCTTCAGTTCAGTAACCGCTTCATTCAGAATCTTCTGATAAGTTTCATATCCCAAATCCGCAATAAAACCACTCTGTTCCGCACCCAACATATTTCCAGCTCCACGGATGTCCAAGTCCTGCATGGCAATGTGAATGCCACTTCCCAAATCACTGAAATTCTCAATGGCCTGCAAACGGCGTCTGGCTTCCGGTGTAAGCGATGACAAAGGAGGAGCCAACAAATAGCAGAATGCCTTCTTATTGCCTCGTCCCACTCGTCCGCGCATCTGGTGCAAGTCGCTCAACCCAAAATTCTGGGCCTGATTGATAATGATGGTGTTGGCATTAGGGATGTCAATTCCACTCTCAATAATCGTCGTGGCCAACAATACATCATAATCATAATTGACAAAGTCAAAGATAATCTTTTCCAACTCTTCCGGCTGCATCTGTCCGTGCCCGATACATACCCGGCAATCAGGTATATTCCGCAGAATCATCGCCTTCAGTTCCACCAGATTCTGAATACGGTTGTTCACAAAGAAAACCTGCCCGTTGCGGCTCATTTCAAAATTGATGGCTTCGGATATAATTTCTTCATTGAATGTATGTACCTCCGTCTGAATAGGGTAACGGTTGGGAGGAGGTGTCTGGATGACCGATAAGTCTCTGGCCCCCATCAAAGAGAACTGAAGGGTACGCGGAATAGGAGTAGCCGTCAATGTCAGCGTATCTACATTGACCTTCAGCTGGCGAAGCTTTTCCTTCACGCTTACACCGAACTTCTGCTCCTCATCAATGATAAGCAGACCCAAATCCTTGAATTTGACACTTTTGCCAATAATCTTATGCGTACCGATAAGGATATTGATTTTACCGTCGGCCAGCTCTTTCAGAATACGACTTGTATCCTTTGCCGTACGTGCCCGGCTCAGGTATTCCACCTTACAAGGCATATCCTCCAGACGTTTCTTGAAAGTCTGGAAATGCTGGTAAGCCAGTACCGTAGTCGGCACCAGCACCGCTACCTGCTTGTTATCGGTCACTGCCTTAAATGCAGCACGGATAGCGACCTCCGTCTTACCAAAACCCACGTCACCACAGACGAGACGGTCCATCGGCTTATCACTCTCCATATCCGCCTTTACTTCCTGAGTAGCCTTCAACTGGTCCGGAGTATCTTCATACAAGAAACTGGCCTCCAGTTCGTGCTGCAAAAAGCTGTCCGGGCTATATTTAAACCCTTTCTCCTGTTTACGCTGAGAATAAAGTTTAATCAAATCACGGGCAATATCCTTAATTTTCGTCTTCGTCCGTTCCTTGATTTTTTCCCATGCTCCTGTGCCCAGCTTACTGATACGGGGCTGTTCTCCTTCTTTTCCTTTGTACTTGGAAATTTTATGTAATGAATGAATGGATACAAACACCACATCCTCATTCTGATACACCAGTTTGATGACCTCCTGCGTAGTGTTTCCATTCGGAATACGCACCAAGCCCGCAAAGCGTCCGATACCATGGTCGATATGTACTACATAATCGCCCGGTTCAAACATGTTCAGTTCCTTGAGCGACAATGCCACTTTTCCACTACGTGCCTTGTCACTGCGAAGATTGTATTTATGGAAGCGGTCAAAAATCTGATGGTCCGTAAACACACAAACCCGCAACGCATGGTCCACAAACCCTTCATGCAACGTACGGTCTACCGGTTCAAAGATAATGTCATCGCCTCTTTCCTTAAAAATATCTTTCAGACGTTCCGTCTGCTTCATGCTGTCCGAGCAGATATACAGACGGTATTTCCGCTGCAGGAAATCGGTGAAAGAACTTGCTACCAAATCAAAATTCTTGTGGAAAATAGGCTGTACGGATGTCTCGAACAACAAGCGTGCCTGCGGAGTTCCTAAGGCCTTATGTCCAAAATCTATCCGGAAGAAATCAAGGGCACGCACCGTAAATTCAGCTCCGTCAATCAGTTTCTTGGACAAATTCATCAATTCCGTCTGCTCGCCTTCATACGCCTTCAATGCCTGAGGAGAAAACGCCTCATCGTGTACGGCCTGAATACGTTCGCGCACCCAGAGCAAGTCTTTTACCCATAGTGTAGCGTCCTTATCCACGAAATCCAGAAAACAGATATCCGCTCCTTCCGTTCCTGAAAGTTCTGGTACAATACAGATAGAATCTTTCTTTTCTTTTGACAACTGAGTTTCTACTTCAAACGTACGCAAACTGTCAATCTCATCTCCAAAAAAGTCAATTCGGTAAGGATATTCCGATGCAAAAGAATACACGTCAAGAATGCTGCCGCGCAAGGCAAACTGTCCCGGCTCATAGACATAGTCCACATGCTCAAACCCATACTTGGAAAGCGTCTCCATCAGTTTGACCGTATCTTCCTGCTGTCCCACTTTCAGGGTCAGCATCGCATCCGAAAGTCGTCTCCGTGAAACCACTTTCTCCGCCAAAGCTTCCGGATAAGTAACTACCGTGATCGGCTTTTTCTGCTCCAGTCTGCTCAGCACTTCCGTGCGAAGAATTTCATTGGCTGCATCTTTCTGTCCGTATTTGATAGCACGACGGTAAGAAGACGGGAAAAACAGAACATCAGCCTCTCCGTCTACCTGCACCAGGTCATGGTAAAAATACCCGGCTTCCTCCAAATCGTTCAGTATAAACACATGAATTCCCGGCATCGTCTTGACCGATGCCGAAGCAAACAAGGAAGCACACGAACCGTGCATGCCTTCCAAATAAACAGTCTTTATATCCTTATTTTTACGTAAAGAAGCCAAGCCTGCCACATTAGGATGCTTGGCATATACCTCTTGAAGCTCTTTTATACTCATTGTCTCATCAATAGATGCTGCAAAAATAAACAATCTCGTTTGAATATGCGCACAAAAAACAAAGAATACAACGGCAACTTTTCCTTAAAATTTAAAGCTGAGACTTCCGTACGGCAAGCAGTTGCCACTCCAGTGTACGGAATAAAAACTCAGAATATCCTCTTCAGAAGGATTTCCCACGACATTATATACACCCAAACGAAGCAAGAGCAATTTATCGCCGAATGATTTCCTGTAAGAATACCCCACATCCACCCGATAATTCAGCGGCTCACGCTTTTCACGAAATTCCTCCACCGACAAGGGCTCATCATCCTCATTCAAGAACCGGACTTTTCCGGAACGCAGCATCCCTCCTATGGAAAAAGAAGCACGAGTCGTCAACTGATAAGACAAGGCTCCTCCCAACTGATGAGGTACATCGTACAAAGAGGGCACCCTCCCTTTTTCCGGTAACTCACCAAACCACTCCCGACTTCGGGAGTAAGCATACGACAGTTGCAGGCTCCAACGCTTCCAGCGCTGATATAAATAGCCTTTCACCCCATAACTGTCTCCATTACCTACCATCAAGTATTTCTGCCATCCCTCATCTTCAACCCATGTGTCCGGACGCAAGGCCAGCACATTCCGCCTCGTCTTATAGTACACAGAGACTTCACACTGTCCCGAATCCATAAAATGCTTCCATCCTATCTCATAATGCTCGGAAGAGCGAGGCTTGAAACCGTCAATGCTGGGCATTCTGAAATCTGTGGGCAAAGAAAAGCTATCGAAACGAAGAAAATGATAAAACTGCTCCATCTTCGAAAAGTTCAGATAAAGCAGATTTTTCTCCGATGGGAAATATTTCACCGACAAACGAGGCTGAATGCTATAATACGACCGATGATGCTGTGGGCAATAGGCCACTCCATGTACCCCCACCTGTACTGAGAATTCCGGAGAAATACGCAACAGATTATCATAATATACCGAAATCTGATTCACCGGCTCATGCCGTACCCGCATCTCCTCACCTTGAGAAACCAAATCGTAGACTTCATACGCATATTTCACTCCCCAACGTGCATGATAGAGATTTTCCAGCGAATAGCTAAAGTCCGTAGTTACGTTAAGCGATTTGATACCGCTATATACATATCCTTCCGTATCTTCTACCTCTCCGATATAAGCTCGGTTAATATGAGATGAATAAAATACCGCAGACGAATTTCCTAATCTTCCTTTCTGCGTGGCAAACGAAAACTGATAAGCCTGATTGTCCCAACGTAATACCGACACATTTTCACCATTTTCCTGAAGAGGTAAATGAAAATCATCCCGGGCACCGTAGGCCAGGAAGTTCAGGGTGGTAACGGGAGACAAACTATACGACAACTTGGCATTGTAATCATAAGTGGAGTGGTTCAGGCGACTTTCTTCCGACAAAAGACTGTCAAAGAAATCAAGCCAGCTTCTGCGTGCCCCGACCATATACGACAATTTATTCTTGATAAGAGGGCCCTCAAGCATAATGGAAGCTGCCGGCATGTCCAACGTCAAAGTGCGCACATGCTCCTTCTTATTTCCCTCTTTCAGATTTACTTCCGTAACCGATGAAATTCGTCCCTCCAGAGGAGTCGGAAAGAAACCTTTATGAAAGACCATATTCTTCACGGCATCCCCGTTGAACACGGGCAAAAGCGAACTGAAATGTCCGGGATGAAACACGGGTACGCCATCCAGCAACAGCAAGTTCTCATCGTATCCGCCCCCGTCGACCATAAAATTCTGTCCGGCCAAAGAAGAAGTCACCCCCGGCAGAATCCATATCTGCGAGAACAGGTCTCCCCCACTAAAAGCCAGCAAATTAGACGGAGTCAGTTCTCCCAGTTCATTTTCCCGTTTACCCGACTCCACGGTAATTTCTTCTATCTCAAACAACAATGGTTTCATACGGGTACGGATAAAACAGTCTCTCGTCACCCGGACCGACTGCACCTGCGGAGTGTAGCCCATGTAAGAAGTTTTCACTGTGTATGTTCCTTCGGGTACATGCAGGCGGAAAATTCCTTTTCCATTCGAAATGGTATTCCATTGCTTTCCATCCTTATCCTCCAGCGTCACGACCGCACCATACAAGCGTTCTTCACTGTCCACTTCGGACACCGTACCGCTGACATCATAACTTTCAATCTTCCGCGCATGAACCACCAGTTTGCGAGGAGGTACAAAAGCAATTTTCACCTGATAACCGGAGAGGATGCGATGCAAAAGTTCTTCTACCGTCATTCTCCCTCCCGGCTCTATCCGGCGCACCTCACCTAACTCCATCTGTGCAGGATTATATGAAAGCACGATTCCCGTACTTTTTTCAATCCATTCAAACCACTGCAATACGGTAGCGGAAGAGGAGTTCACTTGTATCCACTCTTCCGCTACCGTATTCGCTGATTTGACTTCCTGCCCCCATGCTTCCGGTCGTGCAACCATGCACATCCACAGCAAAAGAAGCAGCCATTTACTTTTCATATAACCTGTAATGTTTTCCTTTCACCAATGTCTCGCATTTACATCCACAAAGAAAAGCCAGTTCTCCGGCTATGTCCGGCTCATTGCTGTTTATCCGGGTCGTAATCAGATTTTTCTCCAACCCTTCGGCCAAATCAATCTGTATACCTGTCTTTTCCCGAATCACCTTCACCACTTCCGTAATGGGTGCCTGCTCAAAAATCAGTACCGAATCGTCCACGCCGAATACATCCTGCGGACGAAGAATCGTATCTGCTTTCAAGACACCCCCTTTCAGTTCCGCCTTTTCATTGGCTTGAATCACCACTTCATGTTCAGCAGATTCCACGCGCACCTTTCCGGTTTTAACAAACACTCCGGCTTTTTCTTTCTGTGCCACATCTACCAAAAACGAAGTTCCAAGTACTTCTACATCCAGAAAGTCAGTTTTCACCCTAAAAGGAATTCCATGCATCTTTTTCACCTGAAAGAAAGCCTTTCCTTTCAATGTGGTCATTCTTCCTTTTTCTTTATCCGAAAAATAATAAGCCAATGTAGCCTCTGGATATAAAATCACCTCTGAGCTGTCGGGCAAAACTATCTGCTTTACTATTCTATCTGCATTGGCATAATACAATCCCTCTTCTGCCGGTGCACGGAACAGATAAAAGGCACCAATGCCCAGCAACACCAATAACGAAGCTGCTACGGAAAGGAAAAAGGTCATCTTCCGTTCAAATATCATTGCCCGTGTCCGGTTTTCCAGACGCGGCTCAATTTTGGCCCAGGCTTTATCCGCATCAAAATAAATTTCTTCCGCAGTCCTTACCGGAGCCTGCATCAGCTTGTGCATCTGTTCAAACTCCTGTCGATGAGCCGCAATCCATGTGTCCAGTTCCTTTTGCTGAACAAGACTTAGCGGTTCACCCGCAAAATAACGGGCCAGCAGTTGGTCTATATCTTCCTTGTTATTCATGGTCTTATTCACAATTTATAATAATGGACAAAATAATGGCAGCCACCGTTACTAACAGCGCACCATGCGCTGCCACATACGCACGAAGCAGCTTGATAGCCTTTGTCATCTGGTTTTCCACTGTTTTCTCTGACACCTCCAACTTCTCAGCTATTTCACGATATTTCAATCCCTGAAGCTTGGCCAATAAAAAAACGTCCTTGCATCTGGGAGGAAGAGTCTCCAATGCCGAGTCCAATATATCTTGAAGCGTCTTACCTTCTTCAGGAGTTTCATCCGGCATACAACTGGCAGAAGCCGGATGATCATCTATCGACACCATATCTTCCTTACGCTTCCGCAGAAAGGATACGCAACTGTTTCTCACGGAAGTAGTCATATAGGCAGCAAACTCCTTTTCGGGCATGTCATCCAGTCGTTTGTTCCATACGCTGATAAACAGTTCCTGCACAATATCTTCCGCGTCGTCCTGGTCAGAAACATATCCATAGGCTATACGGCACAGCCTTGAATAATGTTCCTGAAACCGGGATTTGAATATGTCCTTTCTATCGGCTCTCATTATCATGATTCCGTCAATACGTATTATCAGAATTTCAAACTTACACCAGCTGTCAAGAAGCCTTTATTTCCTAATCCGGCTTCTACAAAACCGCCAATCCGGTCATTTCCTACCCTCAAGGCAATCGGATTTACCTGATAAGCGAACGAAGTGCCCAAATCTGCTTTCTTGGCAGCCTTCTTTCCGGCATCCGTCAAAGCTGTTTCTTTGTGACGACTCAGGTTAACACCGGCAGCAGCCGTTCCATACAATTCAAACAAGCCTCTTTTATAATATACAAATTCTGCGGCCGGAAGAATCATGAAATTCACATTACTCTCTTTCAATGAAGGAGCCTGTTCACCAGCTAATGCCAGTTTACTGTTGGAAGAAGAAAAACCCAAATCTGTTCCTACCTTGAAACGGCCTAACGAATAGCGGTAACCAAATCCATACACCAAACTGTAGTTTTCATCCGTACGCTTGCTCCCTGTCACGGCATCTGCCAATCCCATTCCCAATATATCTACCGATCCTTGTGTCAATCCGTCACTGACAGACAAGCGTATTTCATGTTTATTTTCAGAAGGAGTAAAACCTTTACTATGTTCCTGTCCTTTTACCAGATTTGTACTTGCTAACACACACAAAGATAAAGCAATCAATTGAATTTTCATAATGTCTAGTTTTTAGTTTTAAAAAAGTCTTATGTTTAATTTTTCTGTTGTTTCACCTGGCCGGGTGTTTTTGCCTTCATAACGCACATCTTTGGTAACCCCCCTATCCAAAAAACCATTTTTTTTGAAAAAAAATCTCCGACTACCATTAAACTTCTAAAAATGAGAAAGAAACAAAAACATTTTCAGCTATACTTTTTTCATTTACAAACGTACGACGGATAAAAAG
>CAMFND010000015.1 GCA_945965395.1 uncultured Bacteroides sp. | reverse complement strand
TGTCTAATTTTTAAGATTAATTAATTAATAGTTTGTTAATTGTTTTTCTCTTTTCTCGCGGAGAGAACGGGATTCGAACCCGTGATACGCTTTTGGCGTATACACGCTTTCCAGGCGTGCCTCTTCAACCACTCGAGCACCTCTCCTTTTTAATCAGCCGGAGACTCATTTCAGGCATTTTTATACCCCGCGCTGATTTCAGTCACAAATGTATTCTTTTTTTTCGTCTTACATAACATCAAGCCTGCAAAAGTTTACTTTTGAAGTCGAAATTAATAAACTTTAAAAACTTTTCTCCGCATTTGTGAAGACTTTTAAAGCATTTTCTGTGGTCCGAGAAGCGATTTCTGACAAAGGTACTCCATAAATTACCGAAAGACATTCTGCCACCTTCACCAGATTTGCACTTTCATTCCGTTTGCCACGATAAGGCACAGGAGCCAAATAAGGCGAGTCGGTTTCGAGCACGACACGCTCCAAAGGCACATTCCTCAATACTTCGGGAAGGGTACTTTTTTTGAAAGTAACCACTCCGTTTATACCTAACATAAAAGATTCGTACTCCAACAGCCGTTCTGCGTCTTCACCGGTCCCCGTAAAACTATGGAAGATTCCCCGCAAGACCGTATGCCTGTAACCTGACAATACTTCCAGCAGTTCCGGATAAGCTTCCCGGCAATGTATAATCAGAGGCAGGTCGTATTCCAGTGCCCACTTCACCTGTTCTTCAAAGACAATCATCTGCTCCTCACGGAAGGTCTTGTCCCAATACAAGTCAATACCCACCTCACCGATTCCATAAAAGCGATGAGCAGAAGAAGTCAGATAACCTTTCACTTTTTCCAGACGTTCCTTCCAACCGGCATCTACCGATGTGGGATGAAAACCAATCATCGGATAGCAGCAATCGTGCGCCTCACACAACTTGAGCATAGCCTCGACCGTCGTATCATCAATGTTAGGCATAAACAAGCGGGTCACTCCTGCTTCGACTGCACGAATCACCGCCAGTTCACGGTCAGCATCAAACTCTTCGGTATAAAGATGGGTATGAGTATCAATCAGGGCGTTCATATCTTTACAATTTACGGTCCATTAAATGACAAACAAACTCCTTCAGTTCTTCTTTAAGAGAGGATTCCACGTTTACCTTATCCAGCAACTCCAGTCCTTCCTGATAATAGGCATCAATGTGAGCCTGACAAAGTTCAGGAAGTCCTACCTTATTATATAGAGCTGTAACCGACTGGATTTTTTCTTCAGCCACGTAGTCCGTAGCACGAAGCCAGTTCAGCAACGTTTCCTTATCTTCTCCTTCAGCCAGGCTCAAGGCAGTAATCAGCATAAAGGTCTTCTTATTACAAAGAATATCTCCTCCAATCTTCTTTCCAAAGACAGCCGGATCACCATACACATCCAGGTAATCATCCTGCAACTGGAAAGCCAGTCCCATCTTAATGCCAAAATCATAGAGCAACTGCGCATCCTTTTCCGGAGCACCTCCCAAGATGGCACCTATTTTCAAGGCTGCTGCAAGCAACACGGAAGTCTTCAGACGAATCATTTCGATATACTCGTCGACCGTCACATCCAGACGATGCTCGAACTCCATGTCCCACTGCTGTCCTTCGCACACCTCAAGGGCGGTACGGCCAAACACTTCCATCACGCGTTCCACACATTCAAGCGGACATTCCTTCATCATGAACTGATAGGCAAGAATCAGCATTGCATCTCCGGAAAGGATAGCCGTATTCTCATTCCACTTTTTATGTACCGTAGGTTTGTTGCGGCGCATATCGGCCTTATCCATCAGATCGTCGTGCAGCAAAGTAAAGTTATGATAGGTTTCAATGCCTGCTGCCTGTGAAAAGATATGGGCTACATCTTCCTTATATAAGTTATAAGCCAATAGCATCAGCACCGGGCGCAAACGCTTTCCGCCCAACCCCAATACATACTCAATCGGATCATAAAGCCCCATCGGCTCCCGCATATAAGAAAGGTTTCCGATATATTCGTGAATCTGCTGTAACAATTGTTCGCTTGTCTGTTGTTTCATGGAAATGTAATTTAAGATAAGAGAAAAAAGAAAGGCTGCAAAAATGCAGCCTTCACTTTATTATAACGGTCAATAGATTACTGCAACTTAAAGGTTACAGGCACGGTATATTTTACACGTACAGCTTTACCACGCTGCTTACCTGGTTTCCATTTCGGCATCATCTTGATCACACGGAGTGCTTCCTTATCCAAGTACGGGTCTACACTACGCATAACCACCGGATCAACGATAGAACCATCCTGGTTAACCACGAACTGAATGATTACACGTCCCTGTACACCGTTTTCCTGTGCGATAGTCGGATACTTGATGTTCTTACCGATGAACTTCAAACATTCAGCCATACCACCCGGGAATTCCGGCATTTCTTCTACCACCTGGAAAATCTGCTGTTCTTCCGGTTCTTCTTCTTCTACTTCAACCGGTACATACTTGATTTCCACAGCCTGGTTGTTTTCTTCACTTGACTGGATATTAGATTCTTCTACGTTTGCATCATTTTCTGCAATTTGAAGAACTTCTTCCACTTTCGGAGCTTCAGGAGGAGGAGGTGCCTGCTTCTGTTCTTCCTGTTCAGTGATAGGAATCATTTCCTCTTCAAAGATTGGTTCGGTGATACCGGTATCGGTAGTGACCTGCTTGTCACGTTCTGTCCATTCGAACGCTACAAACATCGCTGCCAAAATCAGTACGAAACCTACCAATAACCACGTGGTCTTTTTACCCTCGAGGTCCGCTTTCGGCGATTTCTTGACTTCCATAAATGTGTTTATTAAAGGTTAATACTCTATACGTGGCAAAGGTAGCATAATTCCCCGAAACTCCGACACCCCAACATAAAAATAATGTAAAACAATGCATATTTTTTATTCCGCACTTGAAATAATCAGCATATCGCCTTATGTATTCTATGTTTCCCTATGCAGAAACGTAGGGTTCACACAGGGAAAACCTACGTTTCTGCATAGGGAAACATAGGTTTTCCGGAAAGGAAACGTAAAAAACATAAACAGGTATCCTTATCATTATTATAACGTTTTTTCATCTCTGGAATCCCAAACGAATTTCCACCTTATATTATAAAGGTAGGGACTCCAAAAACTTTATCCAAAACATCCGACATACAAAGGATTTACACTATCTTTGTCAATGCGAAATCTATTTTATCGAAGTCAAAACATGAAAAAAATTATTATTGCCATCGACGGATTCTCTTCCTGCGGGAAAAGTACCATGGCTAAAGACTTAGCCAAAGAAATCGGATACATCTATATAGACAGCGGCGCCATGTATCGGGCCGTTACACTGTATTGTCTGGAGAACGAATTGTTCAATACCGACGGAAGCATTCAGGAAAAAGCGCTCCGCCAGCAGATGAAACAAATCCAGATTTCCTTCCAGCTCAACCCGGAAACCCAGCGCCCCATGACCTTCCTTAACGGAAAGAACGTGGAAGAACGTATCCGCACCATGGAAGTCTCCTCGCATGTCAGTCCGGTGGCAGCACTCGACTTTGTGCGCAAGGCTTTAGTTCAGCAACAGCAGGAAATGGGTAAGGAAAAAGGAATCGTGATGGACGGAAGAGACATCGGAACAGCCGTATTCCCGAATGCGGAACTGAAAATTTTCGTGACAGCCTCTGCCGAAATCCGCGCACAGCGCCGCTACGAGGAACTGAAGGCCAAAGGTCAGGATGCTTCGTTCGAGGAAATTCTTCACAACGTGGAAGAACGCGACCGCATTGACCAGAGCCGGGCAGTAAGTCCCTTACGCAAGGCTGATGATGCGATTTTACTGGACAACAGCCACTTGACCATTGCCGAACAGAAAGAATGGCTGAAAGAACAATTTGAAAAAGCTGCACATGCATCACATTGAAATAGACAAGGACTCAGGGTTCTGCTTTGGAGTGACAACCGCCATTTCAAAGGCAGAAGAAGAACTGGCAAAGGGCGCACCTCTGTATTGCCTGGGGGATATTGTACACAACGGGCAAGAGTGTGAGCGACTAAAGGAAATGGGATTGATTACTATCAACCACGAAGAGTTTGCCCGTTTGAAGAATGTAAAGGTCTTGCTGAGAGCACATGGAGAACCTCCTGAGACTTACGAACTGGCCCGGAAAAACCACATCGAAATCATTGATGCCACTTGTCCGGTAGTGCTGCGCCTGCAAAAAAGAATCAAGCAGGAGTACGACACCACTCCCCACGACAAAGACAGACAGATTGTCATTTACGGGAAAAACGGCCATGCCGAAGTGTTGGGACTGGTGGGGCAAACCGAAGGCAAAGCCATTGTCATCGAAAAACTGGAAGAAGTCAGCAAACTGGACATGAACAAAGACATCCGCCTGTATTCGCAGACGACCAAGTCGCTCGATGAATTCCGCCAGATAGTGTCCTACATCGAAGCCCACATTTCACCGGAAGCCTCCTTCCAGTACTTCGACACCATCTGTCGTCAGGTGGCCAACCGCATGCCGCATATCCGGGAGTTCGCTGCCAGCCACGATCTGGTTTTCTTCGTCTGCGGACATAAGAGTTCCAACGGAAAAATCCTCTTTCAGGAATGCAAAAAGGTCAACCCCAACTCTTACCAGATAGACAAACCAGAAGAGATTGACAAGACCTTATTGTCACATGCACATTCCATTGGAATCTGTGGAGCCACCTCTACTCCTAAATGGCTGATGGAAGCGTGTAAAAAAGTTATAATGAACGAATAATAAAGAAGAAAATCAGTTACAATATAAATTCATATTTGTACTTTTGCTTCATAAAAATCAAACTAACAACTAACAATTATGGGAACTATTAAATGTATTGGTATTCTTACATCCGGAGGAGATGCTCCCGGCATGAACGCCGCAATCCGTGCAGTCACCCGCTCTGCCATCTACAACGGATTACAAGTTAAAGGTATCTACCGTGGATATAAAGGACTGATTACAGGAGAAATCAAGGAATTCAAGACTGAAAATGTCAGCAATATCATACAATTAGGAGGTACCATCCTGAAAACAGCTCGCTGTCAGGAATTCCGTACACCGGAAGGCCGTCAGATAGCTTATGAAACTATGAAACGCGAAGGTATCGATGCACTGGTAGTCATTGGTGGTGACGGTTCGTTGACCGGTGCCCGCCTGCTGGCTCAGGAATTTGATGTACCTTGTATCGGATTGCCCGGTACCATTGACAACGACTTGTATGGTACGGACACAACCATCGGATATGACACTGCCCTGAACACAATTTTGGATGCAGTAGATAAAATACGTGATACCGCTACTTCACACGAACGCTTGTTCTTTGTGGAAGTAATGGGACGCGACGCCGGCTTCCTGGCATTGAACGGTGCCATTGCTGCGGGTGCCGAAGCTGCCATCATTCCGGAATTCAATACGGAAGTAGACCAGTTGGAAGAATTCATCAACAACGGTTTTCGTAAATCAAAGAGCAGCTCTATCGTGCTGGTAGCTGAAAGTGAAATCACTGGTGGAGCCATGCACTATGCAGAACGTGTGAAGAACGAATATCCGCAGTACGACGTACGTGTGACTATTTTAGGACACTTGCAGCGTGGTGGACGTCCGACCGCACACGACCGTATCATTGCCAGCCGTATGGGAGTAGCCAGTATCCAGGCTCTGATGGAAGGCCAGCGCAACGTCATGATTGGTATTGAAAACGACCAGATTGTGTACGTTCCGTTTGCCAAGGCTATCAAGAACGACAAGCCTATCGACCGCGAACTGGTTAGCGTATTGAACGAATTGTCAATCTAACAGAACAATTCTATATAAAGAATCCCCCTTCAAAAAGCATTTAAACGTCTTTTGAAGGGGGATTTTCGTATACTATATTCTTTCTTTTATTTTCTCCGGCGGTTTCTACGGTGCGCACGTGCATGACGTTTATAACGTATCCAGCGGCGGCGAATCTGCCAGGCACTCAGTCCTACTACCACCAAAAGAATCAGAATCACAATCCCGCTATTCAGGTTGTCACCTTTTACACGCGACCAGATTTCCAACACATCCACGGTTTTGTCTCCAAAGTCACGTATCATGGCACAACGGGCTATCACAGACCTATCAGGATACTGTGTGTTACGCAGCTTCACCTTCCGGGCTTCCGGACCGAAGAAATAGCTGGCATCGACTTCCGCATCCAGGGTAGAATCAATACAAGCTTCCAGAATTTCCGGAGCAGCAATGGCACTCACATACCCGTTCTCTTCCATGTTACGCAAAGCGATATCCGGCCTACAAAGGAAGTTGATAAAATAGCTGGCTGCCTTAGGATTCTTGGCATACTTAGGAATTACCCATCCGTCGTACCATATATTACTGCCTTCTTCCGGAATAGTATAGGCAAGGTCCACTCCTACCGTAGCCGCTTCTTCCATAGCCCACTGTGCGTCTCCGCTCCAGGTCATGTTCATCCAGGCCTTGCCTTTGGTCATCATTTCCTTACCGAAGTCCGCTTCCCATCCGGCCACATTCGGCTTCAACAGTTTCAGATACTTTTCCACCGAGTCCATGGAAGCCGGTGAATAGTCGTTCATCAGGTCAGCCACACTGCGGGTACTGTCTTTCAAATCCTCGCGATGCGCATACAGCAAAGCCATGCCGTATGAATCGCGATAGGCATCCTTCATCAGAATCTTGCCGGAAAAACGTTTCTCCCACAGGCATCCCCATGACTTCAGATCTTTTTCGGAGACAAACTGCTTATTGTAAAGCAACCCGGCCGTACCCCACATATAGCACACGGCATAACGGCTGGCCGGTAAATCTCCTTTCACCGTCAGTTTATCTATCTGCTGACGGATATAGGGTGCCACTCCGTTCATGTAATTGGACGAATGAGCAAAAGCCGTATCAATAGGCTGCAACAAGCCTTTGTGCAGCATTCGTTCGATAATGTACTCGGAAGGACACACCACATCAAAGTCTTCATGCCCTTTCTCAATTTTTGTCAGCATGATTTCGTTGATATCAAACGTCTGATACACGATACGGATATCTTCTCCCGTCTGCTCCTTATAATATTCCTGAAAATCTTCCAGTACGCCTTCACCTATGTAGTCTGCCCAGTTGTACACCTTGAGCACGTTTTCGCGCGATTCATTGGCGTTGTAGCATCCTGTCAACAGACAGCACACACACAAAGCCACCCACCAGTTCCACCTTTTCATCTTCTGTTTCATTTATTCTTTGCTTTGTCAGCTCTACGGTTAATAATAATCAGCAGCACCAGTATCACCACAAAAATTACGGCCGACAGCGGACGAAGTTCCGGCGTCAGACCACCCTTGCGGGCGTCGGCATAAATATAGGTAGAAAGCGTTTCCAGTCCCTGATTTCCGATGGTAAACACCGTTACCGCAAAATCGTCGATGGAAATGGTCAGTGCCAGCAGGAATCCGCTTACCATTCCCGGACGGATTTCCGGAATAATCACTTTCCACAAAGCCTGCATAGGAGTAGCTCCCAAATCGAGTGCGGCCTCATACAGGTTCGGATTCATCTGTTTCAGGCGCGGCAACACACTCAGCACCACATAGGGCGTACAGAAGGTGATGTGTGCCAGCACTACGGTTGTAAATCCCTGGGTAATGCCTAATGACACAAACAGCAGGAACAAGGAAATACCCGTAATAATGTCTCCGTTCAATATAGGAATGGTATTGATGAATCCCATAGCTTTCCGGCTGCGGGCCCTCAGGTTGTAGATTCCAATGGCAGCCACACTTCCCAGCAAAGTAGATACTGTAGCAGCAATAAAAGCAATGGCTATTGTATTTATCAGTGCATTCATCAATGAATGATGTGCCCCGGTGTTACACAGCGAACGATACAATTTGAGCGAAAAGCCAGTCCAGTTGCCCAGTACCTTTGCATCCGTAAAGGAATAAATCACAATAATCAATATCGGAGCATACAGCAACAACAGCAATACCCAAAGATAGGTCTGCATCAGCACTTTCTTTACCATACCTGTCCTCCTTTCTCTGAATCACTCTTTTCATCGGAACTAAAGAGTGAAGTGGCCGCAATCAGGAACAGCATAATCAAGGAAAGGGCTGCTCCATAGTTCCACATACTGTTGTTGATATTCTCCTGAATAGTCGTACCAAACAATTTGATGTTGTTCATGGTCAGCAATTCTGCAATGGCAAAGGTAGAGATGGTCGGCATGAACACCATCATGATACCACTCACCACTCCGGGCATGGACAGAGGGAATACCACCTTCCAGAATACCTGGAAAGAATTGGCCCCCAAATCCTGAGCTGCTTCCACATAACTCGGATCCATCTTCTGAAGGGTATTGTAAATCGGATAAATCATAAAAGGAATAAAGTTGTAAATCATTCCGAATATCAACGCTCCTTCTCCTAAAGGCAGACTGGCAAAGTCGAACAAAGCTACGGTAGCGAGCGTACGTATCAGGATGTTGACCCACATCGGCAGGATAAACAGCAGAATCAGCGTGCGCGAATAGCTTGAATTACTGCGGCTCAGAATCCAGGCCGCCGGATACCCCAGTACGATACAACCTATCGTAGTCAGTATGGCTATACCGATAGAATAAATAAAGGTATTGACTGCTTCCGGATGTGCCAGGAACTTCCGGAAGTTTTCAAGCGTCATACGACCTGCATCATCGGTAAATGCATATACCACAATCAGCAGAAGCGGAACAATCACAAAAATGATAGAGAAAATGAGATAAGGAAGTGTCCAGCTTCGGCGTGAAAGAAAAAACAAACGCAGTTTATTCATCGTTCCTCCTGTTTTACACGTACCCGAATATCTTCAGGAGCAATGGAAATGCCCACACGGTCTCCATCATCCCACACATCGTTCGTATCGACAAACACATTCTCATCCCAGTCTGACCATACCGTCAGGTGGTAATGGTTTCCTTTATACAAAATAAACTTGATTTCTCCGGTCAGCATACCGTCTTCAGCATTATCCAGCAAGTTGATTTTTCCGAAATCCACATCTACCAGCACATCGCCCAACGACACTTTCTGAAGGTCTACCGGTGCACATTCAAACTCACATCCCAAGAATTCCACATGAGTTTCATCGATAAGCTTACCTTCAAAGGTATTGCAGATACGCTCTTTCTTCATGATGTGAATATCAAACGGCTTGACCAGCATACCCACTTCGGTTCCGGCCTCGAAAGCGTGATAATCCTGCACCACAAACTCATAGCCGTGGCACAATACCACCATTTCATAGTGTACTCCTTTAAAAATACAGGACTGTACGGTACCACGAAGCTGTGCCATATCCGACACCGGGAATATATACAAATCCTCCGGACGAATCACCACATCCACCGGTGTGTTTTCGCCGAATCCCTCGTCCACACATTCAAAGTCACGGTCACAGAAATGTACCAACTTATCTTTCACCATAACTCCGTTCAGGATATTACTTTCTCCGATAAAGTCGGCCACGAACGAGTTAATCGGCTCATTATAGATGTCGGTAGGGGTACCAATCTGCTGGATACGTCCCTCACTCATCACCACGATGGTATCACTCAATGTCAGGGCTTCTTCCTGGTCGTGCGTCACGTACACAAAGGTAATGCCCAGCGTCTTGTGCATTTCCTTCAACTCCATCTGCATGTCCTTGCGCATCTTCAGGTCAAGCGCAGCCAGCGGCTCGTCCAGCAACAATACTTCCGGCTCGTTCACAATGGCACGAGCAATGGCCACACGCTGCTGCTGTCCACCCGAAAGCGAATTAACATCGCGGTACTCATAATCGGTCATACCCACCATTTTCAAGGCAGCCTTTACTTTTTTAAGTACCGTATCCTTTGGCATCTTTTTCAGTTTCAGTCCAAAAGCGATATTGTCATACACATTCAGATGAGGGAACAAGGCATATTTCTGAAAAACTGTATTGACAGGACGCTTATGAGGAGGAGTCTGGGTAATCTCCTCCCCTGCAATACGAATCACCCCTTCCGAGGCAGTTTGAAACCCCGCTATCAGACGCAGCAAGGTCGTCTTACCGCATCCCGAAGGGCCCAAGATGGTTACAAACTCTCCCTTTTTGATGGATAAATTGATATTATCCAAGGCTGTTTTTTCACCAAAAAACTTTGATACACCCTTTACCTCTATAATAGGTTTAATTTCACTTTGCATCATTTCTTGAAAATTAGTTCGCAAAGTTACATATTAATTCATTTCACAAGGCATATCACCCTTATTTTTCTTCCTTATTTTTAATTAGTCCAATAGAAACAAACCATTTTGAATATTTATTCATCACTCCTGTTTCAACCCGGAGAAATACATTTCCAGTAGTTTTCTGGCTGCCGAGAAAGACGTGGCCCGTCCTTCCAGCACATCTTTTTCCTGCAAGGGAAGCAAGGAAGCGATTTCCGGATTCTGATAGAAGCTGTCACGCAAATGCTCATTGATGGTTTCATACATCCAGTATTTGGCCTGCTCGTTCCGACGGTGTTCAAAATAACCGTTCTTGCGGACGAAGTCGATGTAAGCATACACCATATCCCAGATTTCCTTGACACCGATATTATAAAATCCGGAATACGTCAGCACCTGAGGAGTCCATCCGGATTCGGGAGCCGGGAAAAGATGGAGCGCATTACGGAAATGCGTAGCCGCCAACTGTGCCTTCTCTACATTATTTCCATCGGCCTTGTTGATAATGATACCATCAGCCATTTCCATGATACCACGCTTGATGCCCTGCAACTCATCGCCCGTACCGGCCAGCTGAATCAGCAGGAAGAAGTCTACCATGGAATGCACGGCAGTTTCACTTTGGCCTACTCCCACAGTTTCGACAAAGATTTTATCAAATCCGGCAGCTTCACACAAGATGATGGTTTCACGGGTCTTACGGGCCACACCGCCCAATGAGCCAGCCGAAGGACTGGGACGAATAAAGGATTTAGGATGCACCGACAATTTTTCCATTCGGGTCTTGTCCCCCAAAATACTTCCTTTGGAACGTTCACTGCTGGGGTCTATAGCTAGCACGGCCAACTTTCCTCCTTTTTCTTCGAGTACATGCAGACCGAATACATCAATCGACGTACTCTTTCCGGCACCGGGCACTCCGCTGATACCGATACGGATGGAATTACCTGAATAAGGAAGGCATTTTTCAATGACCTCCTGTGCCAGCACCTGATGCTCCGGCTTGACACTTTCTACCAGCGTGACCGCCTGACTCAGCATGGTCACATCGCCTTTCACAATACCTTCCACATACTCGGCAGCAGAATACTGACGACGTTTGGGTTTCTTTCTCAGATTCAGATAAGGATTAACAATGGAGGGTTGTTCCACTCCCTGATTCACAGTTAACCCCTTATAAGCTTCGTTGTTTTCGGGGTGTTCCATAAAAGTTTTTATTTTTCGGACGATTTCAGCCGGGCTTTCACACGGATGGTAATCATCGGTTGGTTAGGATCATCGGTAATCATCAGGACACGGGGTGTACCCTTCACACGGTGAAGGTTCTGTGACAGGACAGTAATCTTCATCTTGGTCGTTTCACCCGGTTTCAGCACTCTCTTTTTCAGTTTCACGGCCAAAGCCATGCTGAACACCTGCATATCCTGAATATTCAGGTCAGAGCGACCTGTATTTGAAATGACAATCGTCTGTGACTTCTTTTGGTTGGGTTTCAAATCCACAAATTCCAGTTCCTTAGCCGACAATGTAATCTGAGGAGGGTTGTTTTTCTGCTGCTCGGTCAATTTGGAGAAATCAGGCAACAGAGCCACTGATACAGGTATTTCATTCTCACTGCCGACTTTATCACCCGGGAAACGGGACAAATAGACAGATGCACGTGTAATACCTAATTTCGGCAATTTCTCAGAATCCAGTGTCACCAGAATCTTTCCGGTCTTTCCACGTCCCAATTTTTCGGGTTCCGCTTTTGCTTCCAGATAAGGAGGAAGGTGCATCAGTACAGGTGAATAAGCCTTGTTGGAAGTATTGGCCACCAACAATTCAATAACCGGACGGTCTCCCTTATTGACGGATTTAAAATCAAGTTCATCCTGTGTCAACCGGATGGCACCGATAGCATAAGGATGCGTAAAGGAATAGTTCTTGGCATCGGCTGTCACCTCTCCGTTAAAGTCCAGGTAAATGGGCTGAGAAGCCGCATTGCAATACACACCCACATCCTTATAGAAATGCCCGATGGCTTCTGCATCAAACACCACCGTAATCTTTCCTTTTCCTCCGGCAGGTACAGAATCTTCTGTCCATTGCGCCTTGGCACATCCACAGGAAGTCGTCACATTGGAAATAACCAGCGGCTTGTCTCCCGTATTGGTAAACTGATAAGTCACGGTTGCCGGAGTGCGCCACAATACGTAGCCCAAGTCCTTAGTAGTCATATCAAAGGATATTTTAGGCTGAGCCCATAAGGACATGCAAGCGACAAAGCACACAAAAAGCAGGGTATATATTCGTTTCATTGATTTTATTCTTTCTAAATTACGGAAACAAAGATAGGGAGAAAACGGAAACAAGCAAAATCAAGTCTGAAAATTTATTTTCTCCATAACCTCAGAAATTTGTAAAAACGTCCGAACCGGAATCCCGGCCCGGACGTGATTTTATTCGATATATAATGTATATCCTTCCGTATGACCGCCAAACTCAGGAGCGTATACTGACTGTATTTCCGATGTACCAGCCTGATATACTCCCGAACGGTCTACATGCACTTCATATTCAATGACATAGGTTCCTTTCCGCAAATGATCCATAAAGAAGGTAGTCGCTGCATCACCAGTTACCCGATACCCCCCCAAGCCATCGAACCATTCGTAGCCTGAGATTTGCTGCACAGGTTCCATACAAGCCGCACGTTCGTCTTTCAGACATACAAAATCCATATCCCGGTCGGCACGAAGAGTCAGGCGCACCGTCAGCTTATCGCCTACCTGCAACTTTTCTTTGGCAGACAAGGACTTACCTTTATATATATACTCACGTGAAACTTGCAGACCCTTTCCTTCAAATGCCTTCACACGGTCCATATCTTCCAGATATTGTGCATACACGGCACCCCATCCGGCAGCTTTTCCCGCATGACTTACGGTCAGCGTCTTCACCTCCGCCTCCGCTCCATTTAACGTATGACTGATACAGCCCAGCCCGTCCTTCGGAGTTTCCAGTGTGACATTACCTGCCACCGCCTGCATCTGTCCGGACTCCGTCAATGCCATGTCATCTGACAGCAAGGCATACACCGCATCCGCTGTAGCCAATGGCGTATTCCAGCACTGCACCTGCTTTTGCTTCAGCAACCAGAGTTTCATTTCCTCCAGCATCTTTTCATCCTTCTCCACACACTGAATAGCCTCCATGGCAGCCACCTGCGTCGGAATGCGGTAACCGTTCCATGCGTATCCGGCTTTCGGCGTATCAAAATAACGTCCTATTTCCGGTGTTACTACCGTATATTCCTTAATCGAGCGTACCAGTATTTCTGCCTGCGTACGTTTTCCCTGTGCCTGCAGAATCCGGGCAATCAATGCCTTCTCATAAATGGAATAAGTAGCAGAACGGTTTTCCAGTTTGGAGGTCATATATTCTTTTGCGACCTTGTTCACTTTTTCTCCTGCCACCGTATCCAGCGATGCAATATACAGATACCTCACCGCCAGTTCACTTGGCCATTGCGGGCTTTTCTTACGAGCCTCGTTTTTCTTCAGGTTCTCATATTCCTGACAGAAAGCATTTTCCAGGTAATTCAGACCTTTCAAGTACATGCCAGCCACTTGCGCATCCGCCATGATATGCATGGATTTCAGGCGGGCCAGCAGTTCCACCACCTGCGTAGTAACCAACCGGCTTCCCTGCATGCCGTTGAACCAACTCCAGCTTCCATCCCCTTTTTGCAAGGCCTTCAATTTTTCCACGGTCTGCCCCATGCGGTAATTCATCGTATTCAGGTCGAACAACAATCCAATCCGTTGTCTCTGTTCCTGTTCATCTGCCGCCTGAGCCAACCAAGGCGTTTCGGCCAGCAACAAGCTTTTCAGTTCCTGGCTTTTCTCCAGTTCACTCCACAACGTTTCTTTCTTTACTCCTTGCTTTTTCCAAGCTTCAAACACAGGCTGAATCTGCGGATTCAGTTCCACAATTTTCCGTGCCACCGCATTGGCGTAGTAAGCCGAAGCCCAGGAGAACGCATCGTCCTGCTGCGGATTTCCTACTACCGGAAGTGCCTGTACAGCATACCATATCGGAGTAGAAGTCAGTTCGATGGTCAGCTGCCGGTTCTGGGCCGTCTTGCTCTGTCCGTTAAACAAATCCTTCAGGCTCACTTCCTGAGATTCCCCGCCTTTCACCTGCAAGGACAAGGTTTCCGTCATCCATTGCTTGCCAGTCAGCACAGGAAGATAATGCTGTTCTCCGTCACTAAACTCACCGGCCTCTGCCTTCATCCGGCAAATCAAGACCTCGCCATCCATATTTACCGGGAAAGTAAAACGTACACTACCCGTTTCTCCTGCCTTCACCTGAAAATCCTGCACTGCCTGATACACCACACTTTCATCCATCGGATTCACCAATTCCAGACGTACTGCCCCTTTCACCTCTTCCGTTGCCAGATTGATCAAAGAAGCTGCCAGTGAGGTTTCATCCCCTTTACGAAGGAAACGAGGCAAATTAGGCTGAATCATAAACGGTTTTTCGGTCCGGGTTTCTGCCTGCAGGAGTCCGTAATCCATGTGGCGGGTATGTGCCAGCCCTCTGAACTTCCACTGCGTCAATGCATCTGGTACGGTAAATATCAATCGCACGGTTCCGGTTGAATCTGTACGCAAATCAGGATAGAAGAAAGCCGTTTCTGCAAAATTCTCGCGTAAAGTCATTGTCTGTTCCGTTTCCAAAGGAATCGTTTCAGACTGAAGTTCTACTTCTACCACTCCATCGTCCTGCGTGAATCCCGCCTGCGCATTCAAAGCCTCATCCGCCCTCATGGCATCTGGTGCTGCAGCCGCAGCCTTCATCATGATTCCTGCCCCGCGTACCATCAGACCGTTTCGAGAGAAGGTTCTATACTGACGCAAAGAAGGAACCCACAACCGGCTATACAACTGCCAGTTGTCAGGAGTATATACAGAAGACAATGAATAAGTATAGAAAGGCGAATAAGCCATCGCGATGCTATTCACTGCCTGAATAAACGGCATGACTGAAGGAGTATACCGGCTGAAGCCCAGCTGGAAATTCCACGGGTTATCCCACAAACGGTCGAGCGAAGCATCATACAAGGTAGCCAGCAGACGGGCATCCACCGGTTTGCCTGCCGCATCCAGAATCTGCATGGTCCAGGTTTCTTCTGTGCCCGGACGCAAACGGTCACGGAAAACCTCCCACTTCAATGTCAGTTTTTTCTCCGGTACCGGACGTTTCAAAGCGACTTGCTTGGAATACCAGATACCGTCTTTCATAAATCCAAAGCTGACGGTGATTCCATCACCGTATTCCGGCCGCCACGTATAATCAAACGGACGGATTTCCTCGTTCAGCACAAACGAGTCAGAAACCAGCATCCGGTTGCCACTGTACACATGATAGAACAAATGTACATTCTTTTCACTGCTGCCCACATACAAGGTCACCGGCTGCGTTTCCTCCAACTGTGTGCCGTCCTGATAGAACCATTCCACAGTCTTAACCGGAGGAACCCGGTCTTTTAACGAAAAGAGTACAAACTCCTGCGCTGCATGACAAGGACGCCCATGCTCATCACTGGCGGTTACCTCCAGCAAGTATTTTCCGGAAGCCAACTTCTTCCATGCTTCCGGCAGGAAAGGCTGTCCGGATTTCACCGTATCCACCCATACTATTTGCTGCTTCTTTCCGGCCTCATCCAATGCATAAAGCGAGCAGACCACATCCAATGCCACAGGCTGTTGCTGCATATTCAAGGCCTGCACCTGCATCTTATCCAGTTTCTCACGAGCCACTTTTCCGGCCAATCCCTTTATCTGTAATCCGATGGCATGTTCACCCACCGGAAGCACCAGTACACCTTCCTGAGCTTCTCCGGCCGCATCCGTCACTTCCACCTTCACCTGATAACGATAGAATCCGTCCCAGCCTAAGGAGACTTCCGCATCCGGACGTTCCAAACAAACCTTCACCGCAAACGTTCCGTCGGCTGAAGTCATCAGTTCACCTTCCGCCAACTGTTGTTCTCCTGCCATGTTCCGCCAGAACCAGGCCTTTGAACGAGTCAAGGTATAACGCACCTTACCGCCCTGCACCGGTGCACCGGAAAACTTTTTCGCCGTACCTTCCAGCTGCAAGGAATCCCCCATCGTGTAAGCTTCCTGCACTTCCTTCCAGGTGACTTCAAACGTCGGACGCTTGTATTCTTCCACCCGAATATAACAGGAAGCCTTGTCCGATTCTATACGGAACATGCCGGCCAATGTTTCCGAAGGTAATTGGAATTCCGCTGAAAATGCACCGAAGTCATCCGTAGTCAATTCTTTCCGGGCTATCTCCCGGTTATTGGCATCCCGCAAGGCCAGCCAGATGGCCGCATCTTTGCGTACCTCTACACTATCACCTTCCTGCGTATAAGCCACTCCGGACACGTACACTGTCTGCCCCTTGCGGTACAACGCACGGTCGGTAAACAAATCCATGCGATCCACCTTCTTCTTGCTGTCATTGACCGTCGGCAACACCCTTCTGGACCAGTAAGCCACCTGCATAAACTCATCCTTGCCTGCACGTGCATGCATCCACAATGATTCTTTCATATCCGGCACTACTACCTTGCCCTGCTTATCGGTCTTAAACGTCTTATACAAGGTATAATTACCCGGCACAGGAATGGAATAGAACACCAATTCTGCCCCTGCGACCGGCTTTCCGGTCTTACAATCCACCACATGACACTCCGTCTGCCTTCCTTCCATCGGGAAAGAAACCACCTGCAATGCAGACAGATGCACTACATCGTATCCCGTTTTATCCTGATAGCCATCGGGAATTGATTTCAATATATAAATTCCCGCCTCGGGCATCCGGCTGGTCAGCACAGAAACCGTATCCTTGTACGTAGGAGTATCCGGCAAGTCCAACCGCACTTTATCCACCAGTGTACCATACTTCTTTATCAGGTCCGCATGCTCCAGATTCTGAGCAAACACAGAAGAAGAAGCCTTCAGGTTCAGTCTATACCATTCCAGTGTCGCCCCTTTCAGGTTCTTGCTGGTAACACGAAGTTCCGCCTCTGTCTGCGGATAAGGATGAGTTACCTGCACCGAGAGCGACGGCATGCATACAATGCGCTGCTTATCTTTCAAATCGGCCGTGAATTCTGAAGAAGGATACCGTTTTATTCCTTCTTCTATCACCTTCATTTCGGACACGAAATCTTGTTTCTGATGATAGAAATCGGCCCATGACACATACAACGCCGCACAGGCATCCACTCCGTCATAGGCTTTTGCACACGCCTGCAACTGCTCCACCACCTGCTCGTCCGACAGCTGTTGCGGATACCTCCATCCATTACGCCGCCAGTACATCAATCGCTCCAGGCGTGTCAACAATTCCGCGTCACGATTTCCTGCCGCCTCGTATTGTGCAATCAGCTTTTCATACTTGTCGAACACTGCCAACTGTACGGCCTTGCTTCCTCCCCCATTCCATAGAAGCTGAAAGATGGACTGGCGTAACAGCAAATCGTACATATTGTCACCGAAATAGCGCTGGCTCCATTTGCCCTGTTCAGCCATCGGACGAAAATCGGTCGTAGCTACGCCTAGCAAAACCTCCTTATCCTTTACTGCCCGGTCAAACTCATACAATGCGCTGTCCACTTCCTGAGGAACGGATTCCAACTTATAGTATCCTGACAGAAACGCCAACACGGCTTTCTGCAAAGGATCGTTCTCCTCTGCAGCCCATGCATTCAGTCGACAAAGTTCATGCTGCAAACTGTCCGGTGTCAGCCCCACCTGATATTCCACCCGCGAAAGATATGCTTTCAGCATCTGCGGAGCATTCTTCTCCTTCCTTGCCTTTTCATAAATCTGGTTCACCTGTGAAATCAAGGTCTGCGGCAAATCCTTCTTCCGGGTTTCCTCTACCTCCTTCCAAAGACGGTCGTAACTCTGAGCTATCCCCGCCAAAGGGAACATAAAAGCCAACAATCCCGTGGCACATATCAAGAATAGTCTGTTCATAATTTCCAATTTTAAGTTTTACAAGGTTGTCTTTATAAAGATAAAACCAAAACCCTGATTTACTGCACAGATTTTCATTAAAAGAAGTAAAACCACAGAAAATCGAAACAAAAAAAACGGAGGCTGTCCCTTTCCCTTTTACGGGAATCGGACAGCCTCCGTATCTATTTATCCACTAATGGATATTACTTTTTCGGTGTATTTTCCAATGTAGCCAGCAAGAAATCATAGAACTTCTTCACTGACGGCACATGGCAGCGTTCTTCCGGTGTATGTGGGCACTGCAAAGTAGGACCAAATGAAATCATATCAAGTCCCGGTACAACCGCACCGATGATACCACATTCCAGTCCGGCATGAATCACTTTCACTTCCGGTGTTTCACCAAACTGTGCCTTATAAGATTCCTTCATGGCATGCAGAATCGGAGAGTTTACATCCGGTTCCCATCCAGAGTAGCTACCAGAACGTTCTACGTGCATACCTGCCATAGAGAAACAGCTCTCGATAGCCGTATTGCGATAGTCCTTCATTGATTCGCGAGAGCTGCGTGTCAATACCTTAATGGCAGCCTTTCCATTGCCGATTTCTACGATAGCCAGGTTAGAAGAAGTTTCCACTGTATCCGGGATAGTCGGGATGAAACGTTCTACCCCATTCGGACATGCATAAATTGCATCCACCAGGTTGTCACGGATTTCTTCCGGCACCATCATCTTCGGCAAGTCCACACGCTCTGCCGTAAAGCTGATGTTGTTTTCAATGGTCGCGAATTCATCACGCCATACCTGTTCGCATTCACCCACGAATGCCAGCACATCTTCTACCTCGGAAGCCGGTACGGTAATCACTACTTCACATTCACGCGGAATGGCGTTGCGCATATTTCCACCTTCCCATGACACCAGACAAGCCTCATCGTAAGCAATCACCTGGTTCATGAAGCGAGCCATCAACTTGTTGGCATTGGCATGTCCCCAGCCAATCTGAATACCAGAGTGACCACCACGCAATCCCTTCAGTGTCACCTTCAGTGCCACGTCTTCCGGATCTGTTTCTTCTTCCTTATATTCCAAAGTAGCTGTCAGATCTTCTCCACCTGCACAGCCAATATAAAGTTCACCTTCTTCTTCTGAATCCAGGTTCAGCAGGATTTCTCCTTCCACTATGCCCTGTTTCAAGCCGAACGCCCCATACATACCGGTTTCTTCATCGGCAGTAATCAGCGCTGTCAGCGGACCGTGTTTCAAGGTCTTGTCTTCCATAATAGCCATGATGGCTGCCACACCCATACCGTTATCTGAGCCTAATGTGGTACCTTTAGCCTTCACCCATTCGCCGTCTACATAAACCGGAATAGGATCTTTTTCAAAATCATGCTGTGTATGTTTGTCTTTCTGAGGAACCATGTCCATGTGAGCCTGAAGGATGACAGACTTCCGGTCTTCCATACCCGGAGTGGCCGGTTTGCGATAGATTATGTTTCCAGCCTCATCCTGAAATGATTCCACACCTACCTGCTTGCCGAATTCCAGCAAGAAAGCCTGAATTTTTTCCAAATGTCCAGACGGACGAGGAATTTGCGTCAACGAATAGAAATGCTTCCACACATTCTGCG
>CAMFND010000014.1 GCA_945965395.1 uncultured Bacteroides sp. | reverse complement strand
CGGGCTGAGCTACACCCCGAATTGCGGATGCAAAGGTACTGCTTTATTCGGAATAACCAAATATTTTCCGCAATAATTTCTTAATATTTTTAGTTTACGTTTAAACGCTGTTTGAACACGACAAAACTTATCCCATGGTTTCGCGGTAGAAATCAAGCAGTTCGTAGATTTCCTCTTGTGAAGCGGTCTGGTTGATACGAATGTCACCGATTCCTCCTAAAAGAGTGAAATTGATGACGCCACATGAGGCATTCTTTTTGTCGTGTTTCATGAAGTCGTACAAACATTCGTAGTCATCGCAGGTGAAATAAAGGCTGCCATAGTTTTCCTTGATGAACTGAATGGTGGTGCGCAACGCTTCTTTCGGGAAACCGCAGCGGATGTGTGACAGATAAAGTTCGCAGACCATACCCCAGGCTACAGCATATCCATGAAGCACCGGATGGTTAGTCTTTAGGGCGAAACTTTCAAAGGCATGTCCGATAGTATGTCCGAAATTCAACGCTTTCCGGATGCTTTGTTCATAGGGGTCTTTTTCTACAATGTCTTCCTTGACTTGCACGGACTGGCCGATAAGTTTCTGCAGCAGTGCGTAGTCTATGTGAGCAAAGTCAAATGTCAGCAGTTCGCTCCAGTGTGACGGCTGACTGATTAGACCGTGCTTCAGCATTTCTCCGTAACCGGACAGCAGGTTTGGCATATCGAGGGTTTTCAGAAACTGGCTGTCAATCATTACCTGGTCGGCAGGATAGAAGGAACCGATTTCATTCTTGAGTCCGTTGAAGTTGATACCGGTTTTCCCGCCTACTGCAGCATCAATCATGGAAAGCAGGGTGGTGGGGATGTTGATACACGCGATACCTCGTTTGAAGGTGGCTGCGGCAAATCCTCCCAAGTCGGTTACCATACCTCCTCCTAAGTTTATGAGCAGCGAGTGGCGGGTGGCTCCCCGGTTGCTGAGCTGGTTCCATACATAGGCCAGTGTCTCCAAGTTTTTATGCACATCTTCCGGACCAATGACAATTTGTTCTGCATCCTTCAGCAAGGCGATGTCTTGCAGCAGAGGGAGGCAAAGACGAAAAGTATGTTCGTCGGTCAGGATAAAAATCTTGTCGTATGAATGTGCAGATAACTTCTGGCTGAGTTCCGTATTGAAATTTTGGCAAATAATGACTTCTTGTTTACTCATAAGTGTATTTGTTTTGGTCGCAAATTTAGAAAAAAAGTTAGAAGAAGTCGGATGTTGGCTTACAATTAAGTATTTTTGTGCGAATAAAAAATAATCAAGTTATGAAAGGAATTTTTCCGGCTTCGTGCCGTTTGTTGGGGTATGTGTTACTGTTATTGTCAGTATTTGTTCCGTTATTGATGTATATGTTCGGACAAGTGAATGACGGCAATCTGCTGTATGTGAAACTGGGAATGAAACTGGTCATCTGGATTTCATTGTTCATGGTTTTTCTGGCTAAAATGAAGGATGAAAATGAGGAAGCCTTCGCCATTCGGCGGAAAGCAATGGTGATTTCACTCTATTTGTGGGGAATTTATTATGTAGGAGTGTTGCTGAATGCAGCTTATGGAGGAAATTTGCAGGAAGCGGATAATTCAGTAGGTATCGTGTACATGGTTATCAATGTATTCTGTAAAGAGTTTTTGACGCAGAAAGCAAAGATTGAAAAGAATTTCCGACAAAAATGAGTAAAAAGTAAGAGTTGGGGATTAAACCTTTTTTGTTGATAATTGTCAAAGGTACAATTAATCAACAAGGAAGAGATAAAGGCAATGAAAAAAGTTTTATTGGGATTGCTGCTGATGGTGGGGGTAACCATTTCTGCTTTTGCACAAAGCAGCGGCAGCCGTGGAACCGTAACAGGGACGGTTCTTGATGAGGGGGATAAATCGCCTGTCATTCAGGCTACAGTACAGCTCCTTTCCGTGAAGGATAGTTCAATGGTAGTGGGAAATGTGACAAATATGGATGGACATTTCTCACTGTCAGTACGTCCTGGAAAGTATTTGCTGAAGGTTTCATACATTGGATATACTCCGTTTTTCAAGCAAGTTGCGCTGACGCGTAACAATCCGCGTTTGAATGTGGGCAAGGTGGAGCTGGCTTCGGATGCCATTATGCTGGCAGAAGCTGTAGTGGTGGCTGAGGCTCCAGAGGTGACGGCTGTGGCCGATACGCTGGTGTACAACAGTTCAGCCTATCGTGTGCCTGAAGGTTCGGCTTTGGAAGAACTGGTGAAGAAGCTTCCGGGGGCTGAAGTGGATGAAAACGGGAAAATCACGATAAACGGGAAGGAAATCAAGAAAATCATGATTGATGGAAAAGAATTCTTTGCCGATGATCCGAATATTGCCATGAAAAATCTTCCGGTAAATATTATTGATAAGGTGCGTGCATATGATAAACAATCGGACTTGGCCCGTGTGACAGGTATTGATGACGGCGAAGAAGAAACCGTGCTTGATCTGAGCGTGAAGCCGGGTATGAATAAAGGATGGTTTGGTAATGCGGACGTAGCAGCTGGAACGGAAGACCGTTACAGTGGAAAGTTGATGCTGAACCGTTTTGTCGGAGAGAACCAGTTTACGGTGATTGGTTCAATGAATAACGTGAATGACAATGGCTATCCAGGAGGCGGTGGTGGTTTCCGTGGAGGAGGCCAGAACGGTCTGACCAGTATCAAGATGGGTGGTTTCAACTTTAGTACACAGAGTGAGAAACTGGAAACAGGAGGTAGTGTGAATTATAATTACAAGGATGCGGACATTATCAGTAAGCAGGCTTCGGAAACATTCGTTTCTTCGGCTACCAGCTCTTTCAAGAATGCTCGGAATGCCAACCGCAATAAGACTATTTCTTTTACGGCTGATTTTCGTATTGAGTGGAAACCGGATACTATGACAACGGTTATTTTCCGTCCGCGCCTGACATACGGAAAGAATGATAAAGTGAGTTCTACAAACTCTTTTACATTTAGTCAGGATCCGAAACATACAACTGACGAAATTTTGAATGCTGCCGACAATCTTTCGTCTTTGATTCCAGAGGAGAATATTGTCAATACGATTGCACGTAACAGCCTGCAGAAAGGAGATAACTTTAATGTGGGAGGTTCGGCCATGATTAACCGTCGTCTGGGAAAGCCTGGACGTAATATTACTTTCCGTGGCTCCTATAATTACACGAACAGTTCGAGTGAACAGTTCTCGGTATCTGAAACGGACTATTACCAGAAAACAGAGGAGGAACGGCTGGAAATTTTGAACCGCTATATCTCTACACCGACTTTGAACTATAACTATAGTACACGCTTTACTTATAGTGAACCTATATTTAAAGGTGGTTTTTTGCAGTTCAGTTATAATTTTCAGTACAAGCGTTCAAAGAGTGATAATTCCACCTATACAATGCCAAATGACTGGGAGATAGCGCAAGGGTATGGAGGTGATAATGTGGGAGTGCTGGATGAAAAGAACAGCAAGAGTGCACAGTACACATATTACAATCATCAGGCAGATGTTTCTTTGCGTTGGATTCGTGAAAAAATGAGTTTGAATGCAGGTGTTTCTTTCCAGCCGCAGAAATCGAAATTGTCTTATAAGAAAGACCAGTTGGATACGGTGGCCGTACGAAATGTATTCAACTTTACTCCAACATTTGATTTCCGTTATAAATTCTCGAAAACAAGCCAGTTGAGAATTAACTACCGTGGAAGAAGCTCTCAGCCAAGCATGACGGATTTGCTGCCTATTGAGGATACGACTGACCCGTTGAACATTCGTCGGGGAAATCCGGGGTTGAAGCCGGCATTTACCAATTCATTCATGGCTTTTTACAATACATTTGATACAGAGAAACAGCGGGGTATCATGACGCACTTCCGTTTTGAAAATGTATTGAACAGCATTAGTAATCGTAGTACATACGACCCGCAAACCGGTGGAACTGTAACCATGCCGGAGAATATCAATGGCAACTGGAACTTGTTTGGTATCTTGGGTTCTAATACGGCTTTGCGTAATAAGAAATATACCATCAACACCTTTACGATGGCTCGTTATAATAACATTGTAAGTTATATGAGCGATGCACAGGCTGAAAATCTGTCAGATAAGAACAAAACACGTCAGTTGTCTTTGAGCGAACGCTTGAGAGGCACTTACCGTAATGACTGGTGGGAATTCTCTCTGAACGGTTCATTGGCTTATACGCATTCGCGCAATAGTTTCAAGGAAGAGAATAATATGGATACCTACCAGTTCTCGTACGGAGCAAGTACCAATGTCCGTTTGCCCTGGAATATGTCAATTGCTACAGATATCTCTCAGAACTCACGTCGTGGATATGCGGATGCAAGTATGAACCGTGACGAGTTAATCTGGAATGCACAGCTTTCGCAAGACTTCCTGAAAGGAAATGCAGCTACGGTCAGCATTCAGCTCTATGATATTCTGCGTAATCAGAGCAATATCAGCCGTGTAATCAGTGCGGCTATGCGAAGTGATACGGAATACAATGCGATTTACAGCTATTGCATGGTACACTTTATTTACCGTCTGAATCTGTTTGGTGGAAAAGGTGCCGGCCCGAGAATGGGTAGACCGGGAAGAGGCCCGGGATTTGGTCCTGGCCCGGGACATGGACCTCGCAGATTCTAAGGTTGAACATATATACCGCAAAAGTCAATTTCACTTTTGCGGTATTTTTTTTGCCTTTTTCCAAATTACTCGTAATTTTGTTGAAAACCAAGTCGCAAGATGGACATAGCAGTCTGGAATAGTATCTTTTTGGCCGTAATCTACTTTCTTTATTTTGCGGTAATACTGACAACTATCTTTGTCGTGATTCTTGACAATCGTAGTCCGGTAAAGACTATGGCATGGATTCTGGTTCTCTTTTTTCTTCCTGTAGCCGGATGGATTCTATACTTGTTTTTCGGGCGCAGTACGCGTAAGGAGCGCCTTATCAGCCGGAAAGGTTATGCTCGTTTGAGCAAGCGCCCTATGGCGGCCTATCAGGAACAGCCGTCTGTAATGGCAGAACATGGCAAGCAGCGTTTGATGGACTTCTTTTCACGTGTAAATAATGCACTGCCTTTCTCCGGAAACAGAGTTACAGTTTATACGGATGCTGTTTCCATGTTATCGGAATTATTGAAAGATATTTACAGAGCTCGTCATCACATCCATCTGGAGTTTTATATTTTTGAGGATGATGCGGTAGGTCGGTTGGTTAGAGATGCCTTGATTGACCGAGCTCGTGACGGAGTGAGGATACGGGTACTGTATGACGATGTGGGATGTTGGAAAGTACCTCATGATTTTTATGAACAAATGCTTTGTGAAGGCATAGAAGTCCTTTCGTTCCTGAAAGTCCGTTTCCCAAGATTTACCAGTAAAGTGAATTATCGCAACCATCGGAAGATTGTGGTGATAGATGGTTGTATGGGATTCATAGGTGGGATGAATCTGGCAGAACGTTATGTGAAGGGATTGGGAAAAGGAAATTGGAGAGATACACACGTCAGACTGGAAGGAAAGGTGGTGTACGGGTTACAGACGGCTTTTCTTACTGACTGGTATGCCATTGATCGCACCTTGCTCACTTCAGCAGAATATTTCCCTCCGATTTCGGTGAAAGGAGGTGTGCTGGGGCAAATTGTGACTTCCGATCCGGTAGGTGACTGGAGGGATATAATGCAAGGATTGATGATGGCTGTTTGTTCTGCACGGAGATATTTTTATGTGCAGACTCCTTATTTTTTACCGAACGAAGAGGTGATGACTGCTTTGCAGACGGCAGCATTGGCAGGGGTTGATGTGCGGCTTATGCTGCCTAAAAGAGGAGATACCTGGCTCATTCATAAGGGATCACTTTCCTATTTGTCGAAGATGATGAAGGCGGGTGTAAAAATTTATCTCTACAAAAAGGGATTCCTGCATTCTAAGTTGATGGTATGTGATGACGAATTATCTACGGTGGGATCTACAAATATGGACTTTCGAAGTTTTGAGCATAACTTCGAGGCCAATGCTTTTTTTTATGACAAAGAAACGGCTATGACTTTAAAAGAAATATTCCTGGCCGATCAAAAGGATTGTTTTCTGTTGTCAGCCAGGATTTGGGAAAAACGTTCTTGGAAAAATAAGATTACAGAATCAGTTGTACGTCTTTTGGCTCCTTTACTCTGAAAAAGGAAAAGTTGACACTTCCGTAGTGACGGTGCTCAAAAAAGCAAGGATGACTCTCAAAGCTGAGATCTTTTCCATGCTCCAGAACGAAAATACCTTCCGGCTTGAGCAGGTTGTACTGAAATATCAGGTCGGGTATGCTTGCCAACTCTTTTAGGACATACGGAGGATCAGCAAAGATAAAATCGAACTGTAGGCCGCATTTCTCGATGTATTTGAATACATCGGCTCTTAAAGGGATGCACTTGTCCGTTTTGACCTCGCGCATGACTTTGCTGATGAAGGCATGGTGCTGCGGGTCTTTCTCTACAGAAATAACCTGATTGCATCCTCGTGATACGAGTTCTATACTGATGCTGCCCGTTCCGGCAAACAAATCGAGTGCTGTTATTCCATCTTCAAAGTCAATGTAGTTGTTGAGCACATTGAACAGATTTTCTTTGGCAAAGTCAGTCGTAGGACGTGCCTTGAATGTATGGGGGACGTCGAAACGTCTCCGTTTGTATATTCCGCTTATTACTCGCATGAGATTAAAGATAGCATGTCAAATGAAATTTCTTTGATGCGGCTCATTGCTGAGTCGTTGAATTCCATCTGAGGATTAATGATGAATAGTTTTCGTATGTATTTTTTTAGTCGCAATGGCAATTCTTCCCATTGTGGAACCCGATTGTTTCCACAAATGTATAACTGGTCATCTTCTTGATTGTAACCAGCCTGCTGCCAGATGTTCAACAGATAGTAGCATGAATCATTCAGACCGGAAATGGGGTATGTATTCAGTAGCAGTAGTTTTTCTTTTTCGAAAGCTATCACTTCTACACTTTCGGGATGGAAGATGGCAAATAATTTACGGCAGTCACTCGGTTTGACCTTATGTGCGAGGTACTCGGTAATTGGACTTACGGATGCAAACAAACGGGCATTGGGGAAATGTTCTGTCAGAAACAGATGGGTGAGCTTGTCCAGTCCAAAAAGAATGACGAGGTTGCTCTTTCCTAAAATATTACAAAGTACGACTTCGTTATTTTGTGGGGGCAGGTTCTGATAGAACAGAAGGTCGGTCTGTTCGTCTTCATACAGTTCCAACGGGAGTGTAGTGTAACGTGAAGTATGAATAAGTATGTTAACCTGCTTGAAACTATGCTTCAGTTCTTCTGTCTCTGTCAAATAGGCTTTTACGTTGGCAGCCATTGAGCGCTGTGTATTGACTGGCGAGGAACTGAAATATACTTCCTCCGATTGCTGAGGGTGATAGATAGAAAAAGAAAATCCATCCGTACTCAGACGGATGGATAATATATACTGTTCTGATTTATTAAAATCAATAGGTTGGGCCATAGGATTATTCCCAGTTTCCTGCATTGTTGTTCGGCTGTTCGATGTCACCGACTCTCAAACCGCAATATTTACCCAATTTTGACTGCATGTCTTTCAAGTTGATCAATTCCTGGCTGTTCAAGTCGCCCAAGTATACATCGTATGCAACCTGTGCCTGGAACAAGTTCAGAGGAGCACCAGATTTTGTAGTATCCTGACGGATAGCCATTTCAAATTTAGCTCCGTTTCCGTAAGGAACATATGCCAAAGAGTCCGGATTAAATCCTTTTGCAAAGATAGTATCCATTACGGCTACCCACATTGTATCACGACGGAAGTTCTGTAAACCTTCTTTTTCAACTTCGCTCCAGTTTCCAGTCTTCTTAGCCTTGTTAATCAAGTCCATAGCCTTCTTTTCTGTCATACCGTTGTTCAACTGATCATCTGTCAATGAACCCACTTTCATGATAAAAGGAAGTTTAGCAGTCTTTACGAAAGTAATCAGACTGTCGAAGTTTGCTGTATAAGCACCATTATGAACGGTACGGTATTCCTGCTGAGCCTTACGGATGTCTATCAGGCGGGCAATAATTGCTTTTTCTCTGGTTTTTTTCGCATTGTCAAAGTTGATAGGGCCCATAATACTGCCATAGCATATATATACCAAGCAGATAACGCAGGCGGCTAACACAAGATTAAGAACTGTTTTCATGATAATATTGTTTTTTTAGTTTATATTCGTAGCGCAAAAATAAGTAAATTAGTTGAACCACGTCAATCTTACGTAAACTTTTTATACTGGCATTATGTTAAATAATGATTTATCGCAACAAATTAAGCGAAATTTTCCTTATAAACCAACAGAAGAGCAGGAAAATGCGGTGAAAAGTTTTGCTGAATTTCTGTTCTCGCCTTCTACTGACAGTGTGTTTCTGATGAAAGGTTATGCTGGTACGGGTAAGACTGCATTGATATCTGCATTAGTTCGTACGCTTGATTCATTGCAACGGAAAGTGATTTTGTTAGCTCCTACAGGAAGGGCGGCAAAGGTCTTTTCCGGATATGCGGAACATCCGGCTTATACGATTCACAAGAAGATATATCGCCAGAAAGTCTTTTCGAATGAGACAGATAATTTTGTGACTAATCAGAATCTGCACCGGAATACGCTGTTCATTGTGGATGAAGCTTCCATGATTGCGAATGAAGGGCTTTCAGGCGGTCATTTTGGTAGCGGACGTTTGTTGGATGATCTCGTGCAATATGTATATAATGGATTGGGGTGTCGGTTGATGTTGATTGGAGATACAGCACAGCTTCCGCCGGTAGGGGAGGAAGAGAGTCCTGCACTGTCCGTAGCGGCATTGCAGGGCTATGGACTGGAGGTGACAGAGTGTGTGCTTACAAAAGTGGTACGACAAACTGAAGGTTCCGGAATCTTATCGAATGCTACTTCTTTGCGTGAAAGAATTGTAAATGAGGATTTTTTTGAATATCCTAAAATCAGTTCTAAGAACTATCCTGATATACACATCCTTCCTGGAAGTGAGCTGATTGAAGCCATTGACGAATGTTATGGTCATGTGGGGATGGATGAAACGATTGTTATCTGTCGTTCCAACAAACGTGCTTCTCTTTATAATAAAGGTATAAGAAATACGGTACTGTACAGGGAAGATGAACTGAACACAGGAGATATGCTGATGGTTGCCAAGAACAATTATTTCTGGGGAACAGACTGTAAAGAACTTGATTTTATTGCAAATGGGGATGTGGCGGTAGTACGTAGGGTGCGTCGTGTTCGGGAAATGTATGGTTTTCGCTTTGCAGATGTAGTGCTTGCTTTCCCTGATTATGATGGGATTGAACTGGAAGTAAAGATTTTATTGGATACCCTTCATTCGGAACAGCCTTCATTATCAAAAGAAGAAAATGATCGTCTGTTCTATGCTGTATTAGAAGATTATGCCGACTTACCAACCAAGCGGGAACGAATGAAGAAAATGAAGGAGGACCCTTATTATAATGCGTTACAGGTAAAATATGCATATGCTGTTACATGTCATAAAGCGCAAGGTGGACAATGGAAAAGAGTCTTTCTTGATCAAGGCTACATGACGGAAGAAATGCTTTCATCTGATTATTTACGCTGGTTATATACCGCATTTACTCGTGCTACGGAATTATTGTATTTGGTAAACTGGCCAAAAGAACAGACGGAAAAATAATTTGTAGGGTATGCTGAATTTTGATGAAATCATTATATGCGAAAATAAAAGAAAGGCTGTCCCTCTTGATGTAGAAGAACAGCCTTTCGTCATGTGATTTAAAGTAGTAGGTTATTTGATGACGTTTAATTCTTTTCCTACTTTGATGAAGGCTTGGATTGCTTTGTCCAGATGGCATTGTTCATGGCCGGCAGAAAGCTGTACACGAATACGTGCCTGTCCTTTGGGTACTACTGGATAGTAGAATCCAGTTACATAAATGCCTTCTTCCTGCATGCGGGCTGCAAAATCCTGTGAAAGTTTGGCATCATACAGCATGACAGCGCAGATAGCACTCTGTGTAGGTTTGATGTCAAATCCGGCAGCAATCATCTTGTCGCGGAAGTAGTTGACGTTACTCATCAGTTTGTCATGCAAGGCATTGCTTTCTTTGAGCATGCGGAACATTTCCAAACTTGCTCCTACGATAGCTGGGGCTACAGAGTTAGAGAACAAGTAAGGACGAGAGCGCTGACGCAGCATGTCGATAATTTCTTTCTTACCAGTGGTAAATCCACCCATAGCTCCACCAAAGGCTTTTCCTAATGTACCTGTAAAGATGTCAATCTTGTCGTATACACCGAATCGTTCAGCTACTCCATGTCCTGTAGGGCCTACCACTCCAGCAGAGTGTGATTCGTCTACCATTACGAGTGCATTGTATTTTTCTGCCAGTTCACAGATTTTGTCCATTGGAGCTACATTTCCATCCATAGAGAATACTCCGTCGGTTGCAATAATGCGGTGGCGTTGTGCTTGTGCTTCCTGAAGACAACGTTCCAAGTCTGCCATATCGGCGTTGGCGTAGCGATAACGTTTAGCTTTACACAAACGTACACCGTCAATAATGGATGCATGATTCAACGCATCTGAAATGATGGCATCTTCTTCTGTGAAAAGAGGTTCGAACAAACCACCGTTTGCGTCAAAGCATGCAGCATACAGGATAGTATCTTCTGTATGGAAATAGTCAGAAATGGCAGCTTCCAGTTGTTTGTGAAGGTCTTGTGTTCCACAAATAAAGCGCACGGATGACATACCGTAACCATGAGTATCCATGGCTTTTTGGGCCGCTTCAATCAGGCGTGTGTTGTCCGACAAGCCTAAATAGTTGTTGGCACAGAAATTCAAAACTTCCTCTCCTGCGTTGACCTTGATGTCTGCACGCTGTGGAGTGGTTATTACACGTTCTTTCTTATATAAGCCGGCTGCTTCTATGTCGGCAAGTTCCTTTTTCAGGAAATCTCTAAAGTTTGTATACATATATTGATATTAAGGTTTTGTGTCTGCAAAGTTACTACAAAAAAGTGAAATGCGGAAAGATATAGTGATAGAATTGAGTTACAAGGGTTTTGGTTGAAGTGGCGATAATCCGTGAAGCCATTACAATCCCTGCCGAAGCCAAA
>CAMFND010000013.1 GCA_945965395.1 uncultured Bacteroides sp. | reverse complement strand
ATTTTCTTGGCAGCCAGTGCGGCAGGAACGCCTGCTTCTACCAGCTGGTTGAGGTATTCATTTCCCCATGCCAGTGCATATCCTAATTCCTGATAAATGTAGGCTCCGGCGTTGTTCAACTGTACAGAGTTCACGGCAATGCAACGGAAATGCGGGTATGCAGCTAGTGTTTCCACCAGTTCCTTACCCGTGGCAATGACAGCTCTTACGTCTTTTCCTTTTTGCATCATTTTGCTGATAGGGTCGAAATTGAGCGAGCCTTTCAGCTTTTCAGGTGCATATCCTTTTTTCTGGAAATAGGCTACCAGCAGTTGTGCCAGTTGCAGCGTGTGACGCTGGCAGGTAGAGAAGTTCAGTTCCACACATTCGCAGCAGATGTCTTTCAGCAAAGTATCGAGGTATTCTGCATTGAGTTCTTTGGCTTTGATATGGAATCCGAGTGAGTCTACACCTTTATTTAATATATCAAGGGCCTTGGCGTTGGCTTCAGCTGCATCGTTTACGGTAATGTCCTGACGGATAAACCAGGTGTTATCGTCTTTCTTGATGCCTCTGATGTAGGGATATTGTCCGGGAAGCCCCTCGGTGGTTTTCAATCCTTCCAAATCTTCCTGACGGTAGAATGGTTTCACTTTGAAACCTTCGTTGGTTCTCCATACCAACTTTTTCTCAAAATCGGCTCCTTTCAAATCTACCGTAATCTTGTCCATCCATTCTTGTGTGGATACGGGCGAAAAATCTGAAAAGAGTTTTTCTTTACTATCTGCCATAGTGAATTAGTGTTTTTTTGGTTGATATTCAGATTTAAAATTATCACACAGGTTGTAGCCTGCATGGGCAAATATACAAATTTTCCGCTTGTTTATTCCACATTCCCCCTTTTTTATAGCTATAGAAAGCTAAAAACATTAAACGTGTGCAGAGGGTGCTGAGGGCTTTTGGACAGGAAAAGAGTGTACGGAATACATCAGAGAGGAGGTTGGAATGAAAAAAGAAAGAAAAGTTTGCCCTGTTATTTTAAATTGGTTACATTTGCCCCCTGAATAAACTAATTTAATATCTATGAACTGGCTACAAGATTTATTGACGAATCCCAACTCGATAGCGCATATAGTGGCATTGTATGCCTTTGTAATTGCGGCGGGGGTACTGTTGGGAAAAATTAAATTCTTCGGCATATCGCTGGGAGTTACATTCGTCTTGTTTGTGGGAATCTTGGCTGGACACTTCGGTTTTACTGGAAATCCTGCCATTCTTTCTTTCGTACAAGACTTCGGACTGATTCTTTTTGTCTTCTGCATCGGACTTCAGGTCGGTCCTTCATTCTTTTCTTCTTTTAAACGGGGAGGTATTACATTAAACCTGCTGGCAGTGGGAATTGTATTCTTGAACATTGCCGTAGCATTGATTCTGTACTTTGCTTTGCAGGGCAGAGTAGACATTCCGATGATGGTAGGTATCCTGTGTGGAGCGGTTACCAATACTCCGGGACTTGGTGCGGCAAACGAAGCTTTGCAGCAGTTGCACTATCAGGGTCCTGAAATTGCCATGGGATATGCCTGTGCTTATCCGTTGGGTGTGATGGGTATTATTCTTTCCATGATTATTATCCGGTATATCTGCCGGGTAGATGTGCAGCGTGATAGTGATGAGATTCAGAAAGAGGAAGAAGCTAATCCGCACATGAAGCCTTATACTATCTCGCTGAAAGTACAGAATGAGGCGCTGAGCGGTAAAACGTTGTCACAGGTACAGAACTTCCTGGCACGTGACTTTGTATGTACGCGTATTATTCAGGACGGCCACATGATTACGCCGAATGCCAATACGGTGCTTCGTCTGGGTGACCGTATGTTCCTGGTTTGTGCGGAAGATGACTCGGAAGCTATTATGGCCTTCATCGGTCCGAAAATCGAACAAGACTGGGATGCTACTAACCAGCAGGACAAACCGATGGTGTCTCGCCGTATTTTGGTGACACAACCGAATATCAACGGAAAGACGCTGGGAGAACTTCATTTCAGCAGTATGTATGGAGTTAACGTGACACGTGTCAACCGTTCGGGTATGGACTTGTTTGCCGCTCGTCAGCTTCGCTTGCAGGTGGGCGACCGTGTGATGGTAGTTGGTCCGCAGGATGCCATCGAACGTGTGGCTAACTTGCTGGGAAACCAGTTGCGTCGTCTGGACCATCCGAACATCGTAACTATTTTTGTCGGTATTCTTTGCGGTATCCTTTTCGGAAGTTTGCCTATTGCCATTCCGGGTATGCCGACTCCGGTAAAACTGGGTTTGGCTGGTGGTCCGCTGATTATCTCTATTTTGATTGGACGTTTCGGACATAAAGTAAAACTGGTAACCTACACCACAATGAGTGCCAATCTGATGCTTCGTGAAGTGGGACTGGTGCTCTTCTTGGCGAGTGTGGGAATCAAGGCCGGCGAGAACTTTGTGCAGATGGTAGTTGAAGGTGATGGTGTATTGTATGTAGGACTCGGTTTCCTGATTACTTTCATACCGTTGGTAATTACCGGTATTGTTGCACGCTGGCATCATCGGGTGAACTATTTCACGTTGATGGGTTTGATTGCCGGTAGTAATACTGACCCTCCTGCCTTGGCATACGCCAATCAGATTGCAGGAAATGATGCGCCGGCTGTAGGTTACTCAACCGTTTATCCGTTGACTATGTTTTTGCGTATCCTGACGGCTCAGCTGCTTGTCTTGCTGATGGCTGGATAAAAATTTTGAACTTTATTGGTAAACGCCTTGAATCTGTCGCTGATTCAGGGCGTTTTTTGTTAGAAGTGAATTACTTCTGGTTTTATTTATAGCGGGTCTTTTTTGAATGTCCTTGTGTGATTATTGTTTTGTCGAAGTAATTTTTATGTCTCTCTGTCGGGAAACGTAGGTTTCCTTTACGCGGAACGTAGGTTTTCCGATAGAGAAACGTACGTCTTTGCCAGCGGGAACGTAGATGTTTTCAGTCAATTCTTTTATTTTTTTCTCTTAGCTTTTTTATTAATGGATTTATGGATGAAGTGCGGACGTGTGAACGGGCGGCTAATGGTATTTGAAGTCCGGGTAATGGTTTGTGCCTGTGAAGTATTCCGGCTGTCAAAGTCTGTAATTTCTTACTGGAAGCTGTCAGATCCATCTGATAAGTGCCAGCTTCTCCTGAAGTAGGAGAAATCAACAGCCATTCGCTGGAAGTGCTTGCTTTCCATTCCCGTGTACTGGTAAAACTGATTACAGTCTGAGAACTGGCTGCAGAGGCTAAAGTAATTGAACTAGTCTCTTCTTGCAGTGAGAAACTTGGTTCTATTTCTTTCTGGCTGCATCCTGAAATTAATAGGATGAGAATGAATAATAATATGTTTTGTTTCATGGCGATGAGTTGATGAATCTGTGCAAAACTATTGAGAAGTCTATTGATCCGAAAATAAAATCTATGAATAGGTGAAAAAACTATGAATTGATGATGTAAGGTGTTAAACTATTCCTTTGGGGACTGCCTGATGCTGTTTTGAGGTAGGAAATAAGCTCAAATGTGAAATGAAGAAGAGGGGAACTTTGAATTTGCAAATTCAGGATTTTCTTGATACCTTGCACAGTCAATTTAGTTGGAGTAGAAACTTATGAAACAAAAACAAAATAGGTGGGGAGTATTACTACTTGTGTTGGGGATGTGTTTGGTAGCATTCCCTGTGTACGCTGTGGCCGACGGAGAGTTTGCCACCTGGACGGGAGTACGGGTAGACTGGCAACTCAATCCAAAGGTAAAATTCAGAGGTACATTTCAGACCCGTACCCAAAATGGTTTGAGAGAGATGGAACGGGAAAGGCTGAATGTAGGGATGAATTACCGTGTGTTGCCATTGTTGCAGTTAAAAGGATATTACGAATTGCAATACCGTGACCGCGGAGCTGCCGGATGGAAAATAGGACATCGCTATCAGGCTGGTTTTGTGGTTTCGGGAATCAGGCAAAATATAAAGTTGGGCTGGCGGGAACTTTTGCAGCACACATTTATAGGTGGAACAAATGAAGTGCAGCTACGCTCACGCTTGAGAATAGCGTATGAACCGGTAAATTGGGTGGTATATCCTTATTTCTCGGTGGAAGCTTTTCAGCCGGTGGGTGACAAGGCTTTCTTCTCCTTGCCACGCGTCCGTTATCGTCCGGGAGTGCGATGGCCTTTTTCTCGTAAAACGGCATTGGACGTATATTATTGCCGCCAATATGACGTGAAGCGCTGCCTGAATATTTTGGGGCTTAATTTAGAGATAAAACTATAAATGAAAATAATATGAATTTCTTGGATTTAGTAAAAATGCGCCATTCCGTGCGGAATTATGAAACGCGTGCGGTGGAAAAAGAAAAATTGGATTATGTGCTGGAATGTGTACGCTTGTCTCCTTCGGCCGTGAATTTTCAGCCTTGGAAATTTGCCGTAGTCACCGATGAGGCCCGCTTGTCACAACTGAAAAAAGCTTACCCCAGAGACTGGATGGTAAATGTGCCCTGCATTATTGTGGCTTGTGCCAATCATGAGGAATCCTGGCATCGCAAGTCGGACGGAAAAGACCATGCAGACATTGATGTGGCTATAGCCGTAGAGCATCTTTGTCTGGCTGCAACGGAGCAGGGATTAGGCACTTGCTGGGTATGCAACTTTGATGTACCGCTTTGTCGGGAAGTGCTTTGTCTGCCTGATTCCATGGAGCCGGTAGTGATGATTCCTATGGGTTATGCAAAAGAACAAGAAGTGCCAACTAAGAAACGCAAATCGCTTGATGAAATATTATTTTGATAGTAATAAGGCGATAACCTAAATAAAATATCAAATATTTAACGAGTTTTAGTAGTAGTTCTTTATGGAATTTCCTACTTTTGGGACGCTCTCTGAATCCTTTTTCAGGGAGCGCCTTTTATGTATATTCTAATTAATTGAGAAATGGAAAACATTGAATTAGGATTATTGCTGATGGTGGTCGGAATGGTCACAGTCTTTGTAATTCTGCTCATTGTTATCTGGTTAAGCCAGCTTCTGATTTCCATTGTAAATAAAGTTGCTCCTGAAGAAGCGCCTAAAAAGAAGGTGGCCGCTACGGGTGCATCTACCGATGCCGGTGCAATGGATGCCATTAAGGCGGCTGTGGATATTTTGACAGCCGGAAAGGGTCAGGTAATAAAAGTAGAGAAACTGCAGTAATCTGTTAGAAAAACACACATGTATTAGTCATGGAACAAAAAGAAGTCAAATTTAGTTTGGTTTTTCGCGATATGTGGCAGAGTGCCGGAAAATATGTACCGCGAGTAGACCAGTTGGTGAAGGTGGCCCCAGCCATTATTGAAATGGGGTGTTTTGCCCGTGTAGAAACAAACGGGGGAGGTTTTGAACAAGTAAATCTGTTGTTTGGTGAAAACCCGAACAAGGCAGTCCGCGAGTGGACAAAGCCTTTTCATGAAGCAGGAATTCAGACACACATGCTCGACCGTGCGCTGAACGGTTTGCGAATGAGTCCGGTACCGGCCGACGTACGTAAATTATTCTATAAAGTAAAGAAGGCTCAGGGTACAGACATCACCCGTACATTCTGCGGATTGAACGATGTGCGAAATATTATTCCTTCCATCGGTTATGCACATGATGCCGGCATGATTTCTCAGTGCTGTCTCTGCATCACTTATTCTCCGATTCATACCGTGGAATATTATCTGGATATGGCCAAGAAACTGATTGATGCAGGATGCGATGAAATCTGTATCAAGGATATGGCAGGTATTGGCCGTCCGGTATTCTTAGGTAAGCTGGTGGCAGGTATCAAGAAAATCAAGGATATTACGATTCAGTATCACTCTCATGCAGGTCCAGGCTTCAACATGGCTTCTATTCTGGAAGTGTGCAAGGCCGGATGTGATTATGTGGATGTAGGTATGGACCCCTTGTCATGGGGTACCGGACATGCAGACGTAATCAGTGTGCAGGCCATGCTGAAAGATGCCGGATTCAAGGTGCCCGAAATCAATATGCAGTCCTATATGAAGGTACGTTCTCTGATTCAGGAATTTATGGATGATTTCCTGGGATTGTATATCAGTCCGAAGAACCGTCTGATGAACTCTTTGCTGATTGGACCGGGACTTCCGGGCGGTATGATGGGTAGCTTGATGGCCGATTTGGATACTAACTTGGAATCTATCAACAAGTATAAGGCAAAACGTAACTTGCCGTTCATGACTCAGGATGAACTGTTGATTAAACTGTTTGATGAGGTAGCATACGTATGGCCGCGTGTGGGTTATCCGTGTTTGGTAACTCCGTTCAGCCAGTATGTGAAGAATCTGGCTATGATGAATGTCATCCAGCTGGAAAAAGGCAAGGAACGCTGGGGTATGATTGCCGACGATATTTGGGACATGATTTTGGGAAAAGCCGGACAATTGCCTGGCAAACTGGCTCCTGAAATTGTGGAAAAAGCTGAACGTGAAGGCCGTAAGTTCTTCACAGGCAACCCGCAGGACAACTATCCTGATCAGCTGGAAAAATACCGTCAGATGATGTGGGAAAAGAAATGGGAAACTGGACAGGATGATGAAGAACTCTTTGAATATGCCATGCATCCGGCTCAGTATGAAGCCTATAAGAGCGGAAAGGCAAAAGCTGACTCCCTGGAAGATGTGAAGAAACGTCGTGAAGCTAAGGAAGAGGTACACATGGCCAATGACCAGACTAAAGTCTTGACAGTAGACGTAAACGGTCAGGCTTATCGTGTAACAGTAGCTTTTGGCGATGTCAATCCGTCTAAACTTTCTGCACAGAATCAGCCTGCTGCAGCTGCTCCGGCTGCTCAAGCTCCGGCTGGTGAAGGAAAAGAAGTGCTTTCTCCGCTGGAAGGTAAATTCTTCTTGACGAAGAGTGCGCAGGAAACTCCGGTGAAAGTGGGTGACAAGGTGAACAAGGGAGATGTAATTTGCTATGTAGAGGCCATGAAGACTTACAATGCCATCCGTGCTGAGTTTAGTGGAACCATCACTGCTATCTGTGCAAATTCCGGTGACTCCGTATCAGAAGATGATGTATTAATGAAGATTTTGTAATGGAAGAGATATTAGAAAGATTATATGATATGACCGCTTTCAGCAATATTGCTGCTGACCCGCGGTTTCTCATCATGTATGCCATTGCTTTCGTCTTGCTCTATCTGGGTATCAAGAAGCAGTACGAACCGTTGCTGCTGGTACCTATCGCTTTCGGGGTGTTGCTGGCCAACTTCCCGGGTGGTGATATGGGAGTAGTGCAGGCCGATGAAAACGGAATGGTCATGGTGAACGGTGTGATGAAGAACATCTGGGAAATGCCGCTTCATGAAATTGCACATGAACTGGGATTGATGAACTTCATTTACTATATGTTGATTAAGACGGGATTCCTTCCGCCGATTATATTCATGGGAGTAGGTGCACTGACCGATTTTGGTCCGATGCTTCGTAATCTTCGTCTTTCTATTTTCGGTGCGGCTGCTCAGTTGGGTATCTTTGCCGTATTGCTGGTATCTATTTTGATGGGCTTTACTCCCAAGGAAGCAGCTTCTTTGGGTATCATCGGTGGTGCTGACGGTCCGACTGCTATCTTTACAACCATTAAGCTGGCTCCGCATTTGTTAGGTCCGATTGCCATTGCAGCCTATTCTTATATGGCATTGGTACCGGTTATCGTGCCGTTGGTAGTACGTTTGTGGTGTACAAAGAAAGAATTGTCCATCAACATGAAGGAACAGGAAAAGAATTATCCTTCAAAAACAGAAATAAAGAATCTGCGTGTATTGAAAATTCTTTTTCCAATCGCGTGTACTACCATCGTGGCCTTGTTCGTGCCAAGTGCAGTACCTTTGATTGGTATGCTGATGTTCGGTAACTTGGTGAAGGAAATCGGCAGCAATACTTCTCGTCTGTTCGATGCGGCATCTAACAGTATTATGAATGCGGCTACTATTTTCCTGGGTATTTCAGTAGGAGCTACAATGACCACCGATGCATTCCTGAACTGGACGACTATCGGTATCGTAATTGGCGGCTTCCTGGCTTTTGCTCTTTCAATCTCAGGTGGTATTTTCTTCGTGAAGATATTCAATCTGTTTACGAAGAAGAAAATTAATCCGTTGATTGGAGCAACCGGTCTTAGTGCTGTGCCGATGGCCAGCCGTGTAGCCAATGAAATTGCGTTGAAATATGATCCGAAGAACCATGTATTGCAATATTGTATGGCAAGTAATATTTCGGGTGTAATCGGATCGGCAGTAGCAGCTGGTGTGCTTATTTCATTTCTTGGATAAGTAACGGATACTTGTTTTCTTCAGACAGGATTACAAAGAGAACACTGTCATGCAGGATAGAATTCTCTTCGTAATCCTGTTTCTATTTCTATGAATTTTCTCGGTAAGCAATTAAAAAAAACTAATTTTTGAATGCCCTCATCGTATTGTATGAAAACGACATTATTCAATCTGTGTTTGGCTTTTCTGATGTTATTGACTTCTTGTCATAAAGAGATGGAATCTGTTGCATTTGAGAATGTGACGGAAAGTGTGACTTTGCAATCGGTTGTTGGGGATGAGGCATTCATTTCCTTTACCAGTTTGGGTACATGGAATGTCACAACAGATGCAGCGTGGTTAAGCTTATCTCCTTTGTCGGGTGAGGCTGGTGAAGGACAGGTGAAAGTAGCTGCCGTTTTTGAAAACAATTCAAATCAAGTGCGAGAGGCAAAAGTAAAACTGGCATCTGGCAATGAGACTTGTGAGATTTCAGTTTTTCAGGAGATTGGAGATTATGTGCTTCCGGAGAAAGTGGAATACCTCATAGGAGTGGAAGGAGGAGTGTTTACTATTTATTTTGAAACGAATGTAGATATTGAGAAACTGAAAGTATATACTTCTTCTGAATCAGGAAGCTGGTTGAGACAGGAAACATCTTCTCGTTCTGCAGTCTCAGAAACACATGAAGTATCATTGCATGCAACTTCGAATAAAGGCGGAATGTCACGTTCGGCTTATTTGCTTTTTGTAAGGGAAGAAGATGGAGTGCAGAAAGAACTGGCCACAGTGAAAATTTCCCAACAAGGAGGACAGGTGCTGGAGTCGGTTGATTTTTCAGAAGATGGGAAAATCGATACGTTGCAACAGCATGCAAAAGGAGAGGGCATTCCCATCGTATTGATGGGAGATGGCTTTGTAGACCAGGAGTTGGCCGATGGAACCTACCGGCGTGTAATGGAAAAGGCTATGGAAAACCTGTTTACTGAAGAACCAGTGAAGTCTTTGCGAGAATATTTCGATGTATTTATGATTAATGCCGTTTCCGAAAATAATGATTTCGGTATGGGGTATAAAACGGCATTCAGTTGTAAGCTGGCAGGTGGAAACAGTACGACAATTATAGGAGATGATACATCTGTGCAAATTTATGTGGGTAAAGTACTGGATAAAGAAAGGAAAAAAGAAAACAGTCTGGCTGTGGTGATACTGAACACGTCAGCATACGCAGGAACTACTTATTGGGGGTATCAGGGTAAAAATAATAAATTGGTGGAATTTGCTATAGCTTATTGTCCGGTGATTGATAACCTTGATAGTGAACATTTTCGTCAGGTGTTAGTACATGAGGCAATTGGACATGGTTTAGGTAAGCTGGAAGACGAGTATGTGTATTCGGACAAAGGAAGCATTTCTACATTGGAAATACAGCGGATACGTACAATGCAGGCTAACGGATGGTTACAGAATGTAGATTTTACCGCATCAAAAGATACCGTACTATGGACTTCCTTTTTGACAGATTCTCGTTACCGGAACGAACATTTAGGGGTGTATGAAGGAGCTTGCACTTATCCGAAGGGGGCTTATCGTCCTTCAGAAGATAGCATGATGAACTCGAATACATGTGCTTTTAATGCACCTTCCCGCAAGTCGCTTTATGAAAAGGTGATGAAAATAGGCAAGGATACAGAGCAGGTATTGTATGAGGACTTTGTGATATTCGATAAAGCGCATCTTCCAGAAATGTTACCTGTAGCAAGTTATACACGTACTGCATTATCCGGGCAGTCATTCGCCCGCCCGGTATGGACTGGAAGCCGTTTGTCTCATTAGTTTCTACCTAGGTATTCGTTGATGACAGCCAGAAAATCCTTCCCGTATTTTTCTTTCTTGAATTCGCCGATTCCACTGATTTCACCAAATGCCTCCATATCACTGGGCTTTTTCAGGGCAAGCAGGTGCAAGGTTTTATCGGACAGTACAATATAGGCAGGGATAGCCAGCTGGTCGGCCAGCTTTTTGCGTAGTTGGCGAAGTGCTTCAAACAGTCCCTCATCTTCATTTTCAAATACGGTCGGAGTGAATAAGGGGGCAGGAGAGGTTGTTTTGTTTTCTTTGGCAGAACCTTTCTTTCCATAACTTTCTTCTCTCTTAATGACTACCAGTTGTGCGTGTTCTTTGCCGAATAAAACTTTTTTCCCAGCTTCCGTAATTTTCAGGTGATTATTTTCGTTGTAGGCTATCTCAAAATAACCTAGGTTTAGCATCTGGAGCAAGTAGTCCTGCCAGTCTTTTCCAGGAACATCCCTTCCGGCACCGTATGTTTTGAGCTTGTCATATCCTTTTTCAATTACCTCCTGACTGGCATATCCTTTCAGAATATCAATCAGTGTGCGGGTACCGATTTGTTCGTCGGCGCGGGCGATGGCACTTAAGGCCTTTTGTACGATGATGGTACCATCGAAGCGTTCAGGAGGATTTTTACATACGTCACAGTTCCCGCAGTCATGATTCATGGTTTCTCCGAAATAATTCAAAAGAATTCTTCGGCGGCAAATGTCCGATTCTGCATATTGCTGCATACGGTTTAGTTTTTCCAGGTTGATTCCCTGCTGATTACTTTCAGCTGCAAATTTCGACAGCAGGACAATATCGCCAAAGGAGTAAAAAAGTAACGTTTCACTGGGAAGTCCGTCGCGGCCGGCACGTCCGATTTCCTGGTAAAAATTCTCAATACTTTTGGGCAGGTTGTAATGGATTACCCACCTGACATTAGATTTGTCAATTCCCATACCGAATGCAATGGTTGCGCAGATAATCTGTATACGGTCATTGATGAAATCATCCTGCGTCATTTCCCGTTGTTCGTTTGACATGCCGGCATGGTAAACACCTACATCGAACCCTTCATTTTCCAATAGCTGGGCTACTTTCTCCGTACCGTTGCGGCTCATACAGTAGATGATACCGCTTTCATTGCGGTGTCTGCGCAGGAATTTGACAATGGCCCTGATTTTTTCCTTTTGCTGATACCCTCTTTTCACTTCCAGACTCAGGTTGGGACGGTCGAAGGAAGAAATGAAGACCTCCGGATTGCGCATGTCCAATTGCCGTATGATGTCTTCACGGGTTATTTTATCGGCAGTGGCAGTCAAAGCTACTACCGGAACATTGGGAAAATGTTGCCGTATGGCTTTCAGCTGTGTATATTCAGGACGAAAGTCGTGTCCCCAATGAGAAATACAGTGAGCTTCGTCAATGGCAAACAGAGAAATGTGGATGTCGCGTAACAGGTAGTTCATTTCCGACATCAGTCTTTCGGGAGATATATAAAGAAGTTTTACTCTTCCTTGCACACATTCAAAATGGAGCTGGGCGTTGGTCGCATCATCGTTCGTGCTATTTAAAGCGCGGGCTACGATACCATTGGCCTGTAGAGACTCCACCTGGTCTTTCATGAGAGAAATCAATGGAGAAACCACAACGGTCGTCCCTTCCATCAGTAGAGCCGGTAGCTGATAACACATGGATTTTCCTCCTCCGGTCGGCATGAGCACCAATGCGTCTTTCTTTTGAAGAATAGCAGAAATGATTTTTTCTTGAAGCGGACGGAAAGAAGTGTACCCAAAATAAGATTTGAGTGTTTTCAGTATTTGTTCTCTCATGTTTTTAAATTTTGCTCACAAAGATATATAAAAAAATAAAGAGTTACCGTTTTTCGTGTTTTTGTGCGGCTGTAAACACTCTTTTATTTAAAGCCAGTACTCCCTTGGGAGTACTCCAGTACTGCCATGGAAGTACTGGAGTACTGCAAGGGGAGGATTGTAGTACTGCCAAGGAAGTACTGAAGGGGCTTGTGGTTAAATGAAAGCTCTGTGGAATAGTAAAGCTTTTTGATAAAGTTTTCGGAACTATTGTTGTGAAATCGAAAAACTTCTACGATTTTTGTATAATTATGTTGTAATAACGTCTAAAATGAGCTGAAATGAGTATGTCAGAAAATTTTAATTATATAGTAGAACAGTTTGCCGATTTGCAGCTGTTGCGTTATCGTGTGGCAGGTTTTGAAAACTTGTCTTTGCGGCAGAAAGAATTGATTTATTACCTCTCAGAGGCCGCTTTGGAAGGAAGAGATATTCTTTTTGACCAGAACGGAAAGCATAATCTACAGATTCGAAAACTGTTGGAGGCGGTTTATGTGTCTTATTCAGGCGACCGTAATAATCCGGAATTTCAGGGACTGGAGGTTTATCTGAAACGCGTTTGGTTCTCCAGTGGCATATATCACCATTATGCGTGTGATAAGTTTGTGCCAGCTTTCTCACCGGAATTTTTGCGTGAGTGCATAGAGCAGGTAGATGTCGCTTCTCTTCCTCTGAAGGATGGCGAGTCAGTCCAGGCGATGTGTGACAAATTGTTCCCTGTCATGTTTGACCCTAAAGTGATGCCCAAGCGGGTAAATCAGGCCGATGGGGAAGATTTGGTCATGACTTCTGCTGCCAATTATTATGAAGGAGTAACTCAGGATGAGGCTGAGAAGTTTTATGCCATGCAAAAAGTAGCAGCTGATCCTCACCCGGTAATGTATGGAATGAATAGCCGATTGGTAAAGAAAGAGGAAGTTCTGCAAGAAGAAGTCTGGAAATTGGACGGCATGTATGGAGAGGCAATTCAAAAAATTATTTTTTGGTTGGAAAAAGCGGAAACAGTGGCTGAAAATGAGGCACAGCGTGAAGTCATCCGTCTGTTGATAGACTTCTATCGTACGGGCGATTTGAAGACATTTGATACTTACTCTATTGCCTGGTTAAAGGATACAGACTCAAAAGTAGATTTTGTTAATGGTTTTATTGAAAGTTACGGTGACCCGTTAGGCATGAAGGCAAGCTGGGAATCAATTGTAAACTTTAAGGATGAAGAAGCTACTCATCGTACGGAAATTATCAGCCAGCATGCACAATGGTTTGAAGACCACTCTCCGGTATCTCCTTCCTTCAAGAAAGAGGTAGTGCGAGGAGTTTCTGCTAAAGTGATTACAGCGGCTATGCTGGGTGGTGATTTATATCCAAGTTCGGCGATAGGAATTAATCTGCCCAATTCAAACTGGATTCGTAGTCTGCATGGGTCAAAATCAGTGACTATCGGAAATCTGACAGACGCTTATAACAAGGCGGCTAAAGGCAATGGCTTCCGTGAAGAGTTTGTGTACAGTCAGGAAGAAAAAGACTTGCTGGAAAAATATGCCGACATTACAGGTGACCTCCATACAGACTTGCATGAATGTGTAGGACATGGCTCAGGAAAATTACTTCCCGGAGTTGATCCGGATGCGTTGAAAGCGTATGGCTCTACGATTGAAGAAGCACGTGCAGATTTGTTTGGCTTGTATTATTTGCCTGATGAAAAACTGGTGGAACTGGGATTGACTCCCGATAAAGAAGCATATAAGGCTGAATATTATGCTTACATGATGAACGGACTTCTTACGCAGATGGTACGCATCGAACCGGGCTGTGATTTGGAAGAAGCTCACATGCGTAACCGTCAGTTGATTGCTCGCTGGGCTTTGGAGAACGGTAAATCAAAGAATGTGGTGGAACTGGTGACGAAAGAAGGGAAGACTTACGTGAAAATCAACGACTATCTCCAGCTTCGTGGACTTTTTGCTGTATTATTGAGTGAGATTCAACGTATAAAGAGTGAGGGAGATTATGAAGCTGCCCGTGCTCTTGTAGAAAAATATGCCGTGAAATTGGATGCTACGCTTCATGAGGAAATCCTGAACCGTTACCGTTCACTGCATCTCGCACCTTATAAAGGATTTGTCAATCCGGTGTATTGTCCTCAATATGATGCCGAGGGGCGTATTGTGGATGTAAAACTTGATTATACAGAAGACTATACCGAACAGATGCTTCGTTATGGTCGTGATTATTCTAATTTGACTATTTGATTATGGCAGAAATACAAGATACAATCAGGGAAATAAAGTCTAAATTCCGCTTGTTTATGAACGGAATGGTTTCCCAAAGTATGCGTGAAAAAGGTATTGACTATAAACTGAACTTTGGTATTGAATATCCCCGCATTAAAGAAATTGCGGCAGATTATCCGTGTAGTCATGAGCTGGCACAGGCTTTATGGAAAGAAAACATCCGCGAATGCAAGATTATGGCCGGATTGCTCCAGCCCGTAGATGGATTCTGTCGGGAAATCGCAGAAATATGGATAGAAGACATGCGCTATCCGGAACTGGCGGAATATACGGTTATGAATCTGTTCCAGCGCTTGCCATACGCTTCAGAAGTGGTCTTCCCATGGATAGCCGATGAGCGGGAATATTTCCAGCTGTGCGGGTATCTGTTGATGACTCGTTTATTGATGAAGGGATGGACACTGAATGAAAGAGCAGAAGCGGAGTTTTTGGATCAGGCCTTTACCGTGTTGGAAGGAGGAACAGAAATGCGTAAAGTGGCAGCCAGAGCAGTATGTAAATTCGCCTTGCAGTCAAAGACAAATTCTCGTACCGTACTTCGCATGTTAGGGAATTTGCTGAAATCTTCTAAGCCGGACATTAAAATGGTGGCAGAAGAAATAAAAAATGAGATAGAATATGGCTTGTAATCTTTCTAAATTACTCAAAAAAATATAACTTTGACCGCTGAACGATTATTGGGATGGAAGAGAATATAAAAGATACAGTCAAACAAATCCTTACAGAGTATTTGCAGAAGAACGGACATCGAAAGACGCCTGAACGGTATGCTATACTTGATACTATCTATTCCATCAAGGGGCATTTTGATGTAGACGAGTTGTACAGCTATATGGCGGAGAAGGAGAAGTTCCGGGTGAGCCGGGCTACTTTGTACAATACCATCATTCTCCTTATAGATGCAGGGCTGGTCATCAAGCATCAGTTTGGCAATACTTCCCAGTATGAACGATCATATAATAATGAAACCCACCATCACATGATTTGTACCTGTTGCGGAAAGGTGTCGGAATTTGAGGACGACAACCTGAAGCAGGCTATTGCGCAGACAAAGTTGAAGGGATTTTATGTTTCGCATTATTCCCTTTATATCTATGGACTGTGCAGTAAGTGTATGGCGGCCAAGCGGAAAAAGAAATAGTATAAGGAATATATAAAACATAAAGAATCATGAAAGTAGATGTTTTGTTAGGTTTACAGTGGGGCGACGAAGGAAAAGGTAAAGTCGTCGATGTATTGACTCCCCGTTACGATGTGGTTGCTCGTTTTCAAGGAGGCCCGAATGCCGGACATACTCTTGAGTTTGAAGGTCAGAAATATGTGCTCCGTTCTATTCCTTCTGGAATTTTCCAGGGCGATAAGGTGAACATCATTGGTAATGGAGTGGTACTTGATCCTTCTTTGTTCAAGGCAGAAGCTGAGGCGTTGGAAGCAAGCGGACATCCGTTGAAAGAACGTTTACACATCTCTAAGAAAGCTCATCTGATTCTTCCTACGCATCGTATTCTGGATGCAGCATACGAAGCAGCCAAGGGAGACTCAAAAGTAGGAACTACCGGAAAAGGTATTGGGCCGACTTATACCGATAAGGTGAGCCGTAATGGATTGCGCGTAGGTGATATTCTGCATAACTTTGAGGAAAAATATGCTGCTGCCAAAGCTCGTCATGAAGCTATTCTGAAGAGCCTTAATTATGAATATGATATTACCGAACTGGAAAAGCAATGGATGGAAGGTATCGAATACCTCCGTCAGTTCCCTCTGGTAGACAGCGAGCATGAAATCAATCGTCTGCTGAACGAAGGTAAGTCAGTACTTTGTGAAGGTGCTCAGGGAACTATGCTTGATGTGGATTTCGGTTCATATCCTTTTGTGACTTCATCTAACACCATTTGTGCAGGTGCCTGCACCGGATTGGGATTAGGTCCTAACAAGATTGGTGAAGTGTATGGTATTATGAAAGCATATTGTACACGCGTAGGTTCAGGTCCGTTCCCTACAGAACTTTTTGATGAAACAGGTAAGACAATTCGTGATTTAGGTCATGAGTATGGAGCTGTAACAGGACGTGAACGCCGTTGTGGCTGGGTTGACTTGGTTGCTTTGCGTTATGCAATTATGGTCAATGGTGTAACTCAGCTGATTTTGATGAAGAGCGACGTACTGGATGGATTTGATACCATCAAGGCTTGTGTGGCATACAAGGTAAACGGAGAAGAAATCGACTATTTCCCGTATGATATTACAGAAGGAGTAGAACCTGTATATGCTGAGCTCCCAGGTTGGAAAACAGATATGACAAAGATGACGAGTGAAGATGAATTCCCGGAAGAATTCAATGCATATATCACATTCCTGGAAGAACAATTGGGCACTCCGATAAAGATTGTGTCTGTAGGTCCTGACCGTGCACAGACAATTGAACGTTATATCGACTAATTTTTTTGTTGACATATTTTTTGAAAGCCGTCCCCTTTGGGGCGGCTTTTTTTGTTTTCATTCTGTTAAATTCTGATTTGACAAACCTTCCGTATTATCCTTATTGAGTTAATCATTCTGTCTGTTCTTTTTGTATGTTGATTTCTGATTTATTTAAATTAATCGGTGTATTTTTCTTACGGTTTATCTTTTATTTCTGATTGAATATTTCATATTTCTTTAATTTTATGAATTAAAAATGAATTGATATTCGATTTTGTTGTATCTTTTTGCTTTTTGATTCTATTTTTCGGTAATATTTTGTTGTTTATTTGAAGAAATATATATCTTTGCGATGTTGTTAATAGGTTTTAATATGTATTTATGAAGTATTATCAACTGAATGAGATTTATTTTTATGTTTAATCAAAGGAGGGATTTATGAAAAGAAAACTAACATTGATGCTGGCCCTGCTGTTTGTATGGACAGGTGTAGCATGGTCGCAAGGAGTAACTGTAAAAGGTGTAGTAACTTCCGAAGAAGACGGATTGCCCATTGTTGGGGCCTCAATATTGGTAAAGGGTACTACCCAGGGAACCATTACGGATGTGGATGGTAACTTTATGATTTCAGGGGTGAAAGCTGACAGTAAGACCTTGATTGTGTCATTTGTGGGGATGAAAAGCAAGGAAGTAGCGATAAAAAACACGCCTATGCATGTGGTTCTGAAAAGTGATGCAGAGGTATTGGACGAAGTTGTAGTTACGGCATTGGGTATGAAGCGCAGTGAGAAAACTTTAGGGTATGCAGCAACTACCATGAAGTCGGAAGATATAGATGCGGGTAAATCAGGTTCTGTGATGGGAGGTTTAAGTGGAAAGGTAGCAGGTGTGCAAATTTCATCTGCAGGAAACACGGGTACTTCTCAGAAAGTGTTGATTCGTGGTATATCTTCATTGAATAATAACTCTCCGTTGTACATTGTAGATGGAGTACCTATTGATAACTCAACTTTCCGTGGGAGCCCGGCAGATGACAGCTCTACTACGGACTTTGGTAATGCTGCCAATGACATTAATTCAGAAGATGTAGAATCTGTAACCATTTTGAAGGGAGCTTCTGCTACGGCACTGTACGGTTCTCGTGCTGCTAACGGCGTTGTAATGATTACAACGAAAAAAGCTGGGGTAGAAAAATTGACCGTGACATACGATGGCTCTTTTACAGCTTCAAAAGTATTGCGTGTAATGCAGACTCAGGATTTGTTTGGGCAAGGATGGGGAAGCTGGAATAGAAGCGAAAACGGTTCGTGGGGACCTCGTCTGGATGGTACCATGCATGAATGGGGATCAGATCAGTTGGAAACTCCTATGATAAAACCATTCTCTTATGTAGAACATAACTTGAGAAACTTTTATCAGACAGGTTTTGAAAAGAATAATAACGTAAGTATTCGTTATGGAAATGATAAAGTGGGAGTTGTAGCTTCATACGGAAATCTGTCTTCGAATGGTATCTTGCCCAATAATGGGGACCAATTTTCCAGAAATACATTTTCATTGCGTGGTTATATGAATATTGATAAATTTTCATTAGATATGACCATGAACTATGTACGTAAGGATATCAGTCGTAGTAATGATATGTATATGGAACTGTTACAACATGCCGTAGATATGGATTATACTCAGATGAAGGACTATAATGATGAACGTTATAATTTGGATAACTATTATACCTTCTATGCAACCAATCCATATTACATGATTGACAATTACAGAAGTAACTATCAGGATGACCGTGTATATGGCCGTATTGAAATGAGTTATGAAATCATGAAAGGCTTGAAGGCGACAGGACGTTTGGGTGGTGACTTCTCTAATAACCGTACAAACTCACAGGAGCCTAAAACCACTTTCTCCAATGGCTCTTACAGTCAGCTTGGTGGAGCTACGGAGTCATTAGGCTATTATTCTGAATATCGTTATAACCGTAGTCAGATAGATGCTACAGCTTTGTTGAACGCTGACTATAGAGTGAGTGATTTTTCAATTAATGCAGTGGCCGGATGGAACTTGAACCAGCGTTCGTATGGATATAGTGGGGGATATGTAGATGGTTTGGCAGTTGCTGACTGGTATAGCTTGTACAATACTTCTTCTTCGGCCATTTCTGTGACATATAAAGAATTGCGTCGTCTGATTGGTGCGTTTGCACAAGCTGAATTGGGGTATAAGGATATGATGTTCTTGAATTTGTCAGGACGTAATGACTGGTCTTCTACTCTTCCGGCTGGAAATAACAGCTTTTTCTATGGAGGTGCCAATGTTTCATTCTTGATTACGGAAATGTTGCCTTCTTTAAAAGAACATCAGGTAGATTTCTTGAAAGTGCGTGCTGCTCTTGGACAAACAGGTAATGATGCAAATGTGTATAAGACTACATCTTGGTATCAGATTGCTAATTTTAAGGATATTAATGGCTATTACACTTCTATGCCTATCGGAGGTGTGATGGGTATGACTTCGAATAATACTTTGCCGAGTAGCAGCCTGAAACCGGAGATGACTACTGAATATGAATTTGGACTTTCTGGAAGCTTCTTTGGAAACCGATTAACAGTGGATGCTTCTTACTATAATCGTATGACAAAAGATCAGATTATTTCTGCTTCATTGGCTCCGGAAACAGCCTATTCGTATGAAACGAAAAATATTGGTAAGATTCAGAATCAGGGCGTGGAATTAATGGTGAACTTGACACCGGTACGTACTAAGGACTGGACATGGGATTTAGGCTTTACATTTACAAAGAACATGAGTGAAGTTAAAGAATTATGGGAAGGAACAGATGAATATTCTTATACGAACTGGCGTGGCGTGTACTATGTATTGAAGGTAGGTGAGCCGGTAGGTATGTTCCGTATTCCGGCAGCAAATAAAGTGATGGATGAAAATAGCCCTTATTATGGTTATAATATCGTGAACAATAACGGTTATCTTTCTGACAGTAATACAGAGTATGAATATGTAGGTAGTTCAGAAGCTAAGTTTAACATGGGATTTAATACCACATTGAAGTGGAAAGGATTTACGCTTAGTGCATCTGCTGATTGGAGAAAAGGTGGATATATGTTGTCAAATACTTCATATATCTCTCACTTCAACGGAAACTCTACACAAACGGTATTTAATGAACGTAATTCGTTTATTTATCCGCATTCTGTAAAAGTGGTAAATGGCCAATATGTGGAAAATAATATTCCTGTTCGTGCAGATGAAATGTATAATGCATTAGGAAATTATTCATATAGTCCGGAAGTACGTCGTCACTTTATTATTCCTAAAGATTATTTCAGACTGCGTGAAGTTTCACTTTCATATTCGTTCCCGAAATCCATGTTGGCAAAGACACCGTTCCAGCAGGTTTCTCTGGCTTTGGTAGGACGTAATTTACTTCTGTTCACTCCGAAGGAAAATAATTATGTAGACCCTGAAGTGTCTAACTTGGGTAATGACTTGTTGTCTGAATTCGGTGAAACTACCGGTACAAGCTCTACACGTAATATTGGTGTGAACGTGAAAGTCGTATTTTAATCATTAAAGAATATTGTTTTATGAAAAGATATAAATTATTATATTCCAGTTTATTTGCCTTACTGATAGCTGGCACTTCGTTGACGTCTTGTAAAGATTACCTTGATGTGAACGATAATCCTAACTACCCGGTTACTACTACGATGTCGGCATTGTTACCGTCTGCATGTGCTTCTACTATTTCTCAGCTGGGGCTTTACGGTGATTTGATGGGAGATATGTGGTTGCAGTTTACTACACAGGGAAATACCACTAACCAGTATAACACATTGTGTAACTATAGTTTGACTGTAACGTCATACAATGGCTTCTTTACAAATGCATACACCAATACGTTACCCGATTTGAAAGATGTAATTGCGATGGCTGAGCAAGAAGAAGCATGGGACTATTGGGTGATTGCTAAGGTGTTGACAGCCTATAATTATCACATGCTGGCTGATTTGTATGAGGATATACCTTTTACAGAAGCTTTGGACCAGGAAAAATATCCTTATCCTCATTATGATGATGGACGTACAGTCGTTTATCCGGGAATCTTGTCATTGCTTCAAGAAGCTATAGATAAATGTCCTCAGGCAGCAGAGAAATCAAGTTCATACATTGATACTTATGATATGTTTTTGGAGGGTGATATCAATAAGTGGAGAAAATTTGCCAAAAACTTGAAGCTGAAAGTTCTGGTACGTGATTTTGAGGCAAATAAGCAAGCCATACAAGCTTTGTTGGATGAAAACGATTTTTTAGAAGACGATTGTGCTTTTACAAAATTTGAAGATGCCACAGATAAGGGAAATCCTTTGTATGAATATAATATTCGTCAGTTAAATACAAAGGTTAATATCCGTGCTTGCCATACTTTGGTTGAATACTTGTTGCATTATGATGACCCGCGTATTGCTAATCTTTATGAAGTGACTGCGACTTCGAATGGCGAAGGTGAGAATTCTGATATATATGAAGGGCTTCCTTGTGGAAGTAAGCCCCAGACCAGTACGATAGCTTTGGTTGAATCGTCTGCATATACTCAGGCTTATGATGACCCTGTATATTTAATGAATAAGGCTGAAATCTTTTTCTTGGAGGCTGAGGCTTATGCGCGTCTGGGAAATGCCTCTGCTGCGAAAGAAAAATATGATAATGGAGTAAAGGCTGCTTTTGACCGTTGGGAATCTACAGCTGGTAAAGGAGAAGAGTTTATTGCAGCAGGTGGAGCTTATGCATTTAATGAAACTTCTGAAGAAACGATGATGAAATGTATTATGACGCAGAAATGGATTTCTTATGCACATGCTAATGCACTGGACGGCGTATTTGATCGTAACCGTACAGGTATTCCTGCTATTAGTAGTGCTGCTACTGTGCGTGTTTCGGATGTGGCTTTGCAGCGTGATCTTACCCCAGGGTATGAATTGGGAACATTGGTGGCACCGGGTTCTTCTGTTTTACAGCCAACTGATTTTCCTCGTCGCTTATTGATACCTTCACGTTCTTCACAGTATAATCCTAATGCACCTGTGACGAAAAATTTGGAAGAACCGATGTGGTGGCAAGTAGAGAGAGGAAAGTAAATGATTAATGTTTTTGATTAGAATTGTTTTATGAAAAAGTTCAGATATATCTATATGTTGCTGTCTTGTTTGTGGATTTTGACAGCTTGTAATTCGGAAGATTTGAGTTATGATATTGAGTATACACCGATTCATCCATTAGGAGGACAGTATACGGTGTCTGTATCGAGAAATGGAGCGGTTGTTGCTGAACACGTGGATTGCTTTTTAGCTAATACAAGTGATTATGATAAGGATAAATGTTGGATTCGTATTGGGGCGTATAACTCGACTAATACTCCTGGAGATGCGGCAAAGAGCTATTTCATAAATGGAAAAATTTCCTGTAGTGTGCCTGAGTTGTCCTTTTCGGGTGCTGATGTGATGAATTTGGCTGGAAATGTAGCTTCTTCAGAAGAAACTTTCACGGTGACAGATGGAAAGTTGGAATTAAATGGAGCTACAGCACCTTCGGGAACTATAGCTGATAAAATATCATTCACTTATACAACCACTGTGGATCCAGGGGCAACTTATACCGTTGAGGGGTATCGTTATACTGGATGGACAGAAGATTGAGGATATTTTTAATGTCTCTCTTTTAATTTGCATTTTGAAGGGGTTTCTCAGTGATGAGGGGCCTCTTTTTTTATTTTATGAATTCTGTTAACCACACTGAATATTTTGCCCTGGTGGTTAATGTATGTTGTAAAGCATTCTTTTTAGGCCTTACGTTTTGCT
>CAMFND010000012.1 GCA_945965395.1 uncultured Bacteroides sp. | reverse complement strand
AGCCAAGAGGAGAATTCTCCAGTACGGTCTTTCCGTCGTATGTCACCGAATAGACAGGCTTGCCATCCTGCAACTGAAAGTCGAGTTTTAAACGAGAATCAGGACCGGTAACTGCTGCCTGCTGGGCAAATGCCTGAGAGGCCAATAACGCCAATGTGCCAAAAAATACTTGTTTTTTCATAGGTGTTTTTCCAAATAATTACTAATCAAGGCAAAAATAGAGATTAGGTGTGAAATCAACAATAAAATTTTCGCTAAAAAGCTATCACAAATCATGCAATATCGACACAAAAAAGATGCCGCTCAGGAGAAAAATACTCCCTGCGGCATCCCTGCAAGCATCACTTTTAGAAGTTAACAACCGGCCATCCGTCAGGTGTCCAGGTCATTTCACGAATTATCAATTTGGGGGCTCCTTCTTCTGCCACAGAGTAGGCATGAGAGATAAAATAGTCCTTCCCGTCCAGATGATAGGCTGCATTATGACCTACTCCGGCATAATCCTTATTCCCCTGAATCACTAATGAGCCGCCTCCCTTATCCATGGCCTTTCCGTCTTTGTCTAAATAAGGTCCTGTAACAGCCTTCGAACGTCCCACCATGACTTTATAGTTGCTTTTCAATCCCTTGCAACAATAATCAAACGATACGAACAGATAATAATAATCACCGTGCTTCATGATAAAAGGAGCCTCAACTGCTCCATCACCTGCATTCTCTTCATTCAAAGTAAAAGTGCGCTCACGGCGGGAAAGTGAATACCACTCTTCCGGCTGAGCCACTCCATTCATGTCAGGAGTAAGCTTTACCATCTTAATGCCATCCCAAAACGAACCGAAATTCATCCAGGGTGTACCATTTTCATCAATGATAATATTAGGATCAATGGCATTCCACATATCCCGGTTAGGAACCGATTGAATTACTTTTCCATGGTCTGTCCACTTAAAATCAGGACTGGAAGGATCAAGTGTAGGATTCGTAGCATGACCGATAGCGGAAGTATTCTTTCCAAACGCTGAGCATGAATAAAACAAATGATAAAGTCCATTGTGGAAAATAATATCCGGTGCCCACGTGTGCCCGTTATAGCCTTTCACAGTTTCCACTGCCCATTGAGGCGCTTTCTCGAATACAGGTTTTTCAAACTTCCAGTTCTTCAGGTCTTTTGAAGACATGACGGAAATTCCGTGTCCGGTGGCAAAAAGATAGTAGGTATCGCCCTGCTTGGCCATTACCGGATCGTGGGTCATTACCTTACTGGTTGAGATGACCGATGGCTTCTTCTTTGGGGAAGAGGCATAAGCTGCACTGATTGCAGTAAGCAAACAAAACGAAAAGATGATGTGTTTCATGGCTTATACAAATATATTAAGATTACTAAAAACAAAAATAAAACATTCAGTAATTTATCAGGGAGATAATATAATCTAAAAAGAGGAGATTTGTATTTAAAAAAGAAACGCCTTGTTAACAAAAGAGAGTATTAAATACTTCTTCGTTGACAAGGCGCTTTTAAAAAGCCAATTAGCTTATAAAGTGAAAATATTATTCAGAAAAAGCCAATTTAAAAGGTTCTGTAAAAATCATTGCATCGATACCCGCAATTTTTAACCCCATTCGAGCATAAACAAAACCAGTTTGTGGTAATGACGCATTTGTTGAGTTAATAGAGAAATCACTCAAATCAACCTGCAAAGAAACTGTTTGACCAGCCTGTACAGCGTTTGTTTCTTTATATCCTCCTTCCCCTAAGTTACGCACATCATCTACGATGATATTGCGACCAACATATAAACCTACCTTTTCAATATTCTGCCCAGAAGTAACTTCAGTGATTTTACAAGAAGCAGTCACCAGCCTACCATTACAATTGGCAATTGCATCATCTAACAAGTAATAAGGTATCACGGGCATTTCAATTACCTCTCCATGATAGTTATTCACTGTAATCGTATCATTAACTGTAGGATTTACCCAAGGCCCCAAGTTATTTTGGCGGATAAGCTTATAAGTTTTTCCACCATAAACTCCAGCACTAAATGTACCATCCTGTGCTACTTGTACATTCATATAAGTACTAGAAGAAAGTTCCCAACCCGGTTCATATAAACGAAAAGTAACCTGGTTATTTCTCACATAAATTTGTCTTCCATTATAAACAACCTTGCCAACTAAATTAATATTAGGAGCCTCATAGTTATCCAACTCACATGAAGTAAGACAGACAACCAATAACAAGGATAATAAATAATATATCTTTTTCATACAAGTTCAATTTTTTAATTACATATTCGGATTCTGTACCAATTTAGGATTCTTATCCAACGCATCTTGATCAAATGCTGTATAATAATTACCTATACGGAAATTACGCGGAGCTTTAAAACGCGGAGCTATTTTACGATCAAAGATAAACTTGTTATTATTAGGACCGCCTACAATACGATAAGGATACAATGCATAGAGCATCGTATTTGAAGATTGTACCCCATTCCACAATTCATCAGCCTTACGCAGACGTTTCAAATCCCACAAACGATGATCTTCTAATGCTAACTCACGTCGACGTTCATTCAACAAATTATCTATGGTTAAGTCAGATGTAGTCCAAGAATTAGCACCCAAACCAGCTCTCTGACGTACCAAGTTCACATATTTCAGAGCTTGTTCTGCATAAGTGCCTCCCAACTCCATACCAGCTTCAGCCGCATTCAGGTAAATCTCTCCCATACGGAAATATACATACCATATATAAGAACCTTGTCCACGAGCAGAAGAACCAATAGTTGCATCCACGTATTTACGTAAGTTAAAACCTGTATTCGTATAAGTTGCACGGCTTAAAGGACCATCATTCCCAACCAATGTACCTCCATCACCACCATCAGCAACTTCATACTTAGAGTTCGGATCTGCCCCTTCTTTCAATTCATAGGTACCATTACCTTTATCAATAGCTACACCTGCCTGTATATCCAGTTTCTTACCTTTAAATTCCTGATCTGGTACTAAGCAAGTTCCTTTCAAACGAACATCCGAAATATTTACAAAAATATCTCCTCGGTTTTCATAAACAACATACTTACCATTTTCTTTATCCTTAATCTCACCATAAGTCTCAACAAGTTGCAAAGTCGGACACAAGTCTGAACCATTATCGTTGTCTTCATTCATTGAATGAGCAATATTGGCGAACGAAAATGAATGGAATTTGCTAGCATTATAATCTTTTGTCCAAAGTACTTCTGAGTTATTATCCTTCGAACAGATTGCATTATAAAAATTATCAGCAGAAGGACTGCTGATGCCCTGCAATGTATTATTTGCAAACTCATCAATAATACGCTTTGAAGCAGCAAATGACTTCTCGTAATAAGATTTTGAATCCTCTCCTTTCATACCAACTACCCCCGGTTGCAATGGCTGATTAATTTCCGGCAAATTATATTTGGCAATCGAACCTGCATACAGCATACTACGACTTGCTAATGCCAACGCGGCCCATTGATTAGCACGTGATTTATTGGTTACATTATTATTACCTGCTAAATCAGCTTCAATAGCCATACATTCATTATAGACAAAGTTATATATATCAGCTTCTGAAGAACGAGGAACCTGAAGTTCACTTACATCCATACCAGCAGTATATTCCTGTGTTTTTGTCACTAATGGAACTCCCCCCATTCGAATACACATCTGGAAATAGGCATAAGCTCTCAAAAAGCGAAACTCTGCAGTATACAAAGCCTTTTCAGCTTCTGATATTTTTGTCGAAACAGTAGCTAATGATTCTATTGCCTGATTGCATTTATAAATATACTTATAATCATAATAACGGAACTCGTTATAACTATATTCAACCATCTGATTGCGATAAGACTCTACATCCTGATTCATCAATCCACACCACATGAAGTCATCTATCAATGAAAAGTTTACATCATTATCAAGATTACCATTCGTTGCAACATCATTATACAACTCAGCCAATATTCCCTCAATCAAGGAATTATCATTCCAAACCTGTTCTGAAGTTAAAAAGTCTGTCGGTTCAGTATCTCCCAACCACGAATCACAAGAAGTCAAAGAACCACTGAGCATCGCTGAACATAAAATATATAATATTTCTTTTTTCATAATTACTTATTATTTAAAAATTAAGATTCAATCCAAAGGAAATTGTACGTAAGTTCGGAGTAACCAAAGCATTATTAGATGTAATTTCCGGGTCCAGCTGATAACGATGCATATTATCAATACTTAACAAGTTATAAGCATTTACATAAAAGCGCAAACGGTTCAAACGCATTTTATTAGTTACTGCTTTTGGCAATGTATAGCCCAATTCCAATGTACGGAGTTTCAAATACCAAACTTTTTTCACCCAAAAATCACTACGGCGTGTGAAACTTACATTTGCACCTGCATAACGAGTTGCAGGGAACTCTCCTGCAATCCATGCTGAATTTGGATCTGTAGGATCAGCACGATGCCAGCTATCTGTCAACAAATATTCTGTAGAGTTACCATCTCCCTGGAACGGATAAGCAACCTCCCAGCACATTTCATAAGACTGAGCAGCAGCTCCATTCCAGTCCATCTTTAAATCAAATCCTTTCCACTCAAATGAAGAATTCAAACTGAAGTTGATATAAGGAAGTTCTCCTGCTCCATAAGCAATAGGACGTTCATCCAACGAGTTAATGACACCGTCACCGTTTTGATCTTTATAAATAAAGTCACCAGGCAACATTGTAGTATTACCTTCTCCATCATTATCTACCAAATAATTCTGAATTTGTTCATAGCTCTCAAAACGACCAGCGACTTCATATCCCCAGAAAGTAGAAGCCCAACGGTTCTCTGTAGAATTACGATATTCATCCCAGCTTGAACCAAAACGTGGTTTATAAGAATCACCCATCATACGACGAGCCAAGGTAAAGTTACCTCCAATAGAGTATCTGAAATCCTGAACCTGGTCTCTCCAATTAATACCAAATTCCAATCCTTTATGATAATCCGAATTCAAGTTTTCATTTGAAAGGTCAAAGCCAACTTCTACAGGTACCAATACGTCATATCGCATAGCAGGAAGGCCCGTACGTTTACGTTGGAACAACTCAAATGTACCATTCAAACGGTCATCAAAGAAGCCAAAATCCAAACCTACATTTACCAATGTAGATTTAATCCAGCTCAAATTAGTAACAGGGATACCTCTATATTCAACACTAGACACAGCATTGCCATTCAATACAGCTCCGGATCCTGTATTACCATAAGTATATCCATTCAAGAAAGCATATGGATTAACGATATTGGTATTATTATATTGGTCGTCCCCCATCTGTCCCCATGAAGCTCTGATTTTCAAATTAGATAACTTAGTAACTTCTTTTACCTTTTCCATAAAAGGTTCTTCTGAGATTCTCCAGCCACCAGATACAGAAGGGAAGAAGCCCCAACGATGACCTTCGGCAAATAAATAAGAACCATCATAACGTCCACTAAATTCAGCAAAATACCTGCTCTGATAATCATAAGCAGCACGGAAAACCATACCTGCTCGACGAGATATGCTCATAGAGTTTTCCAATGACTGCATGTTATTGATACCATTGGTTATCGAAATATAATTATTAGAAGGCAATGTATTATATTGAGTCCAATCAGCATCCTTTTCGAATGTTTCAAGACCTAACACTCCTGATACATGATGAGCACTATTAAATGTATGATCATAATTTAACTGAGCCTGGAATGTTTTTTCCTGACGTTGTTCTTTTACACGGCGACGCCATGGATTTAAATTGCCAGGCACAGCTGTATAAGTATCAGTCGCTTCATCATAACGATACACATCATATGTGTATTCAAATTGTTCATTATCATTTTGAGCAATCCAATAATTATATGCAATTCTTGCTTTCAAACCTTTCAATGGTGTCTGCCATTCAGCATAAGCATTTACTGTTCCCGATTTCCATACATCATCTGTATAACCAGTAATATTTTCATCGAAAACAGCAGCACCCGTTGCATTATTACGAGTTTCATTTACATAATTAGGATTATCATTTGCATAAGCATGCTGAGTCGGCCAGTTTTGGAACATAGCATAATAAGGCTGCCAATAATCATCCAATCCCGGAACACCTACATTATGACGAGATTCTATACGTCCACTAACACGTACACCCACTTTAAATTTTGGAGTAATGTTAGCCTCTACATTACTTTGGATATTTGTACGCTGGAAATTAAAGCCATTAATCATTGCATCCTGATCTGTATGTGAAATTCCCACATGGTAGTTTATCGCCTCAGAACCACCATCAATGCTCACATTCCCATACCACATTGGTGCATTCTCATTTACAATAAAATCTTGCCAGTCAAAGCTAGAATACTTTCCTTGCCCCTGGCGCCAAAGGTTCAATTCATCCATTGTACGAGCTGTTTTTCCAAATGTATTCAAATCAGCCTGCATACGTCCTTCATAGAAAGTGGCAGCATCTGCAACTTCCGGATAACGCATAAAATTCTGCATTCCATAATAGAAGTTTGCTGAAACTGAACTTTTCTCATTTCTTTTTCCTGATTTTGTTGTTACCAACACAACACCATTGGCAGCACGCAATCCGTAAATAGCAGCTGAAGCATCCTTCAAAACAGTAATACTTTCAATATCATTTACGTCAATATTATTGAACTGTCCTTCTTCACACTGAATTCCATCAATTACATAAAGAGGTGTACCCATGTTACGAATTTGAATAGAAGCACTTGCACCTGGACGTCCATCTGCCTGTCTGGCTGAAATACCAGGAGCCTTACCGACTAAAGCACCTGCAGTTGTCGGAGTAGTAGTTTTTACCAAATCTTCGGATCTAACGGCCGTAATTGCACCTGTTAAAGACCCTTTCTTTTGAGTACCATAACCAACAACAACAACTTCATCCAAAGTCTCAGTATCCTCCTTCATTTCTACTACAAGATTAGAGGAATTAGCAACCACCTCTTTAGAAGTAAAACCAATGTAACTAAACTGAAGAGTTCCTCCTTTAGTTACTGTAAGAGTAAAATTACCATCAAAGTCAGTAATCGTACCATTAGTTGTTCCTTTAACAACAACATTTACACCAATAAGAGGCTCCTGTTTTGAATCAATGACTTTACCTTGTACTTGCAATGTCTGAGCAAACGCTCCCGAACAGAAAGCAAACAGTAAGAGCCACACCAAACTAAGAGTTCGCAAAGTCGAACCTACATTTGTCCTGTTGTTCATAAATACTATAATTTAAAAGTTAATAATAAAGGTATTTATTAAAAAATAACTACAATGCAAATGTAGCACTTTAATCATGAAAAAAGTAAAAAATACACTCAAATGAGAGGACAAATGAGTCAAATGTGGTGGATAAAAGTATTTATAGAATACTTCACTATAACTTTCGAATCATACAATATCATAAAAGGCTAATTGTCCAATAAACTACTCGGAGTTACATTAAAATGCTTCGTGAAACAACGGGTAAAATATTTAGGATCATTGAACCCAACCTCATAAGCTATTTCTGAAATATTCATTGTACGATTGACTTTATTTTTTAACAAAAGCTCACGAGCCAGATTCAAACGATAGTTACGAATAAACTGTCCTGCAGACTGTCCAGTAAGGCTCTGCATTTTTTTATTCAATAAACTTTTACTAATTCCAACTGCCTCAATAAAATCACTTACCTCAAAGTCTGGATTCTTATAATTTTCTTTTATGACAGACATCGCTTTATTCAAGAACTTCTTATCACCAGAATTCTCATCCACCTCAAATGAATCAGTATTCATATCAATTGAGAACTTTTGCTGGAAACGTCTTCGGTTCTCCAATATATTGGAAATACGAGCTAACAACATATTCTCATCAAACGGTTTCAATAAGAAAGCATCTGCCCCCATTTTATAACTCTCCAAACGAGCTTCATCTGATGTTTTAGCCGTCAGCATCAGAAAAGGAATATGGGATATGGAGAAATCATTCTTTACACGACGGGACAATTCCATACCATCCATAACAGGCATCATCAAGTCGCTGATGATAAAGTCTACATTATTGGCATGCAATAGTGCCAAGGCCTCTTCTCCCTGAGCAGCCTCCAGTACATTATAATATTCAGCCAGGATAGAACGGATATAATCACGCATATCCTTATTGTCTTCCACTACCAGTATAACCATTTTCCCATTACGCGGTACATCTACCACAGTATCCTCTTTTTCTATCTCAGAATCTGGTTGGGATTGGCTCTCACCGTATAAAGCTGGCAGGAGAATACGGAATGAAGCACCTCTCACTGGGTTATTCTTCGCATAAATCCTACCGTCTAACATATCTATCAGCTTCCGGCATAAATACAAACCTATACCCGTACCACTCTGACCACTAACAGATTCAAGACTCCGGTTATCAGATTGATAGAACTGCATGAAAATGCGTTCTATGTCATTCTCCGGAATACCTTTTCCAGTATCACGTACACTAATGAACAGTTTCTTCTCACCATCTTTTCCAGCAACCCCCACATATATACCTACCTTTCCTCCTTTAGGGGTAAATTTCAACGCGTTACTGATCAAATTGGTCATAATTTTACGCATCACATCCTCATCAAACATCAGAATCGGATCGGCAAGGCGAAGATATAATTGAAGGTCAATGCCACGATTCTTTGCATAATCGACAAAAGGAGGCACAATCTCAGTCATAAATCCTTTCAGATTTCCATAATTGGTAGCAATCTTAATGCGCCCCTCTTCTACTTTACGGAAGTCCATCAACTGATTAACCAGCGAAAGAAGATATTTTGAGTTACGTTCCACCAGATGTAACTGTTCTATTACCTGTGGATTATAACTTAATTTCAAGGCACGTTCAATTGGACCGACAATCAACGTCAAGGGAGTCCGGAATTCATGCGTAATATTGGTAAAAAATGCCAGTTTGTCAATGGTCAGCTCTTCCACCTTGCGCGACATCTCTAAAATCTGATTTTTTTGTGCAGTGATTTTCTCATTCTGATTCTTTAGTAACAGATTCTGCTCCGAAAGCTCATGTGTCTGATTTGAAAGCAGCTTTTTTTGCTTTTCCAACTCAGAAGTACGTTCTTCCACCATCTGATGTAATAAGTTTTGCTGCCGCTTCAGAGCCTGATAACGCCATCGTAAAATACGATAACCAGTAAATAGCAAAATAAACAAAACTGAAAGTAAGAACCAAGGCGTCTTATAAAAATAAGGACGGACCACGATAACCAATTCTTCTGTATGTGCAAGCCAATGTTTACCATCAGGAGCATACCGAAGCTGGAAAACATATTTACCGGGATATAAGTTCGTATAAGTCGCATTATTTCGATTAGATGGTACAGTTACCCATGCCTCATCAAACCCTTTTAAACGATATGAATATTGAGCCTGCGATTCTAAAGCATAATCAAGTGCTGAGAACTCTATTGATAACGACTTGTCACTTTCATGCATGGCTATTTCCCCAGACTGAGGAAAGACTTCCTGTCCAAACACTCTACAGTGGGTAAAAGCCAAAGGAAACTTACGCTGATGCTCAGCTTCAATCATCGGATGTATCTCCGTCAGTCCTTTCTGACTACCAAAGAACAAACGTTCCTTATCAAACGACAAAGCTCCGGCATTCCAATAAAACTGATCAGAGATTAGACCGTCAATCTGACTATAATTGCGGAATGACTCTTCTTTCACATTAAAGCATGACAAACCATTATCCGTAGATACCCAAATATTGCCGTACCAGTCTTCCAAGATACCTCGTACGCTATTGCTCACCAAACCATCATTCTTTGTGTAAGCCTGAAACTGATAATCATTTCCTTTTTTCAGAGCTTTATAAAATCCATTCCCGTTACTTCCTAGCCAGATTGTTCCATCTTTTGACTGAAAAATAGAGGTAATACGCTCGCGATGTCCAGATGTCGGATCATCCAGTTGATACATATACTTCTGATATTTCAACTGCCCCTTCTCATACGCTGAAAGATTTATCCTCAGAAGTCCGAACGGAGAAGAGACCCAAAGTTCACGTTCCCGAGTGATGCACATTCCTAGCGCATTTTGATTAAAAACCTCTTTAGCCTCATTCCGAAACGGCTCTGTAATACTTTCGTCTGCCGGATTGTACACATAGAGATTCCCCATTGTACCAATCCAAAGTAACCTACTCACTGAGTCAAAAGCCATACTTGACACGAAATAGTCTTTCAAAGAAAGAGGTGTATAACGCTTAGAGGCAGAAGGATTACGGTTAATCCAGCCCAATCCACCTCCCCAGGTACCTATATATAAACGCTCCTTATCATCCAGCTCCAGCACACTCACAGTATTGTGCGACAAAAAAGCCGGTGCATCTATGGTATAATGGATAAAAGGCTCCTTTCCTTTTAAACGACAGTTCAATCCTCCTTCTACAGTTCCCACCCAAAGCGTCTGATATTCATCTTCCACAATCGCATTAACTAGATTTCGCGATAAACTACCGGGAAGGTTCTGCTGATAATAATAATTAACCACAGACAAGCGAGAAGAAAACATTTTGCTTATTCCTCCTATTTCAGTCCCAACCCACACAATATCATTTTCATCATCCGCATAAAGGGTATTGATAAAATTACAAGACAAGCCGTGCATCTCCATGCCCTCACTTGCCTGGATACGAGTAAAATCAGAAGTAGAAGCATTAAATACATTCAGCCCTAACAACGTACCAACTATCACTTGATCATCTCGTGTAGAAGTAATGGATGTCACATAATTCTGCGATAAGGAAGAAGAATTTTGAGCATTATGTACATAATGCACACTAGCGTCTGTAGTCAAATCATAACAATACAATCCATTACTTGTACCAATCCACACATTGTTCTGACAATGATAAATACAAAATACCGATTCAAAAGAAGAAATATTCAAAGAAACAGATACGGGCTGTGGCTCCTGACTTTTTTCCACGCTCTCGCTAATCCGGCACATTTTCCCCTGATGAAAAAACCAGATATATCCGTCAATTTCGTACAACACACAGCCACGTTCATGTATCGGAGTATCTGAAATCCGAATCACTTTTTTCACAGTACCTATACTATTAAATATTACCTTATAAATCTGTCCACGGCTACAAAACCATAAATTACCAGATTTGGCAGTCATCAAGAAACTCACCGGTTGCTTCATCAACTCAGCCATTTCTGCCGACTGTAAAGATTCTGCAGGCAACAATTGCAAGTTATCTGTAGAAAGAAGCTCTATACCTGCTTCTCCTGCCATCCAAATACGATGAAAAGCATCCTCCGCTAATTTTTCCACAAAATTACTTCGAAGCAATCTTTTTTTGTCTAACGTACTTGCACTAAAAACCACAAATTCGTTGCCATCATAACGAGCTACTCCACCTCCATACGTAGCCACCCACAAATAGCCGTCATTTGATTTGATTATATCATCTACAAAATTATAAGGCAGTCCATCGTTTATGGTAATAGAAGCCAGCGAAAAACGAGAAGAGTTTTGCATCGCATAGAGTAGCCCATTCGGGCAACATAAGCAAAAGACAAGAAGCAAGTATAGAAGTAAGATGTTTCTTTTCATAGAAATTATTCTGTTTTACACAAAGGTAAACCGTTTTTCGAGTCTTTTTCTGAAAAAGGAAATAAAAATCCACCCAAAAGACAAATGTCCACCCAATAGAAAAATTTGTCCACCTCAGGAAAAATGATTGCTCCTAATTTTATGGCTAAATTTCATAAAGACAGATATCTCACTGTTTTTCCATGAATTTCTCGTGTTTATTTATAAATTTGTATCACATTAATTTAATAATAAAACCATGAACAAACACTTAACCTTTCTTTCTGCGCTTGCACTAACAGCAGGGCTCAGCTTGCAAGCGCAGAATGTCAACCAGATGGTTATCCAAGCCAATAAAATTGGAGCAGAAATTCAACCAACCATGTACGGTCATTTCTTCGAAGACATCAACTATGGAGCAGACGGGGGACTTTATGCAGAATTAATCAAAAACCGTTCATTCGAGTTCCCTCAAAATTTTATGGGGTGGGACATTTTTGGAAATGTAACTCTGCAAAATGACGGTCCGTTTGAACGTAATCCACATTACGTGCGCCTTGGAGCTCCCAGTCATGCACACAAACGTACAGGTATCGAAAATGAAGGCTTCTTTGGTATTGGTATCAAAGCGAACGAAAAATACCGCTTTACCGTATGGGCCAGAGGAGAAAACCAAAAAATACAGGTAGAACTGATTGATAATGACTCCATGGATGAGACTCAGGTCATCACCGCACAATCTTTAGACATCAACTCCAAAGAATGGAAAAAATATGAACTAATTCTGACTCCTACAAAAACAGAAGCAAAAGCTCACCTGAGAATCTTCTTGCAATCAGCAGGAACTGTAGATTTGGAGCATGTATCCTTATTCCCAGTCGATACATGGAAGGGACGTGAAAACGGATTAAGAAAAGACCTTGTACAAGCATTAGCCGATACTAAACCGGGCATATTCCGTTTCCCTGGAGGATGTATCGTGGAAGGTACAGAAATAAGCGACCGTTACAACTGGAAAAATTCAGTAGGACCAGTAGAAAACCGTCCGCTGAACAGCAACAGATGGCATTATACTTTCCCACACCGTTTCTACCCTGACTATTTCCAGACGTATGGAATGGGATTCTATGAATTATTCCTTCTCTCAGAGGATATGGGAGCAGAACCGCTGCCAATCCTGAACTGCGGACTTGCCTGCCAGTATCAGAACGATGACCCGAAAGCACATGTTCAGCTATGCGACCTCGACAGCTACATCCAGGATGCACTCGACCTGATTGAATTTGCCAATAGTGGTACTGATACCAAATGGGGAAAACTCCGTGCCGATATGGGACATCCGGCTCCTTTCAACATGAAGTTCATCGGAATTGGAAACGAACAGTGGGGACCTGAATATCCTGAACGCTTGAAATTATTCGTAGAAGCTCTCCGCAAAGCACATCCTGAAATCAAGATTATCGGTTCATCCGGTCCGAATTCTGAAGGAAAAGACTTCGATTACTTGTGGCCGGAAATGAAGAAGCTGAAAGTGGACCTGGTAGACGAACACTTCTATCGTCCGGAAGATTGGTTCTTGAAATCAGGAAACCGTTACGACAATTACGACCGTAAAGGCCCGAAAGTATTTGCTGGAGAATATGCTTGCCACGGAAAAGGAAAGAAATGGAACCACTTTCACGCTTCTTTGCTTGAAGCTGCTTTCCTGACTGGAGTAGAAAGAAACGCAGATGTAGTACACATGGCTACTTATGCTCCGCTGTTGGCTCACGTAGAAGGCTGGCAGTGGCGTCCAGACTTAATCTGGTTTGACAACCTCCGTTCTGTACGCACCTGCAGCTGGTATGTACAGTCACTTTACGGTCACAATACCGGAACAAATGTAGTTCCTCTGACTATGGATAAAAAACCGGTTAGTGGTCAGGAAGGCCAGAATGGACTTTTCGCCAGTGCCGTATGGGATGAAAACACACAGACTTACATTGTCAAAGTAGCCAACGTGTCAGAAAAGGCACAGCCTATCAGCCTGGAATTTAAAGGTCTGAAGAAGTCTGTAACTTTAGGAGACGGAAAATGCATCACATTGCATACAGAAAACCCGGATGCAGAAAATACACTCGACAATCCGAACCTCATCACTCCTAAAGAAAGTAGCATTTCAATTGAAGGAAATACGCTCAATACCGAAATAGGTGCCATGACATTTGCTGTCTATAAGCTCAAAAAAGAAAGCAAATAATTCATCGGCTTTTATTGCTAAAAAGGTGCGTCCGGAATCATCCAGACGCACCTTTTTTCACTCTGCTAATAATACATGCACAATCTATATCCCAGATAAAACAAACAAGCACATGCTATACATAGCATAGCCAGTGTAACCGTCAATGCCTTCTGACGCTCCCTAACACTTAATTCCATACAAAGTCCTGATTAATTCTATAGCAAAGAACAAAAAAACATATTACAGAACCATGTAAATCACATGACTTTTACATGAAATAGAACAGCTTATTCTGTATCTATAAACAGTTGGTGAACAGAATTAATTCCAAACACAAGAGGTCCTTTTTCAATTTCTGCGTGTAACCTTTTATGTTTCCAGTCCCGGAACCGTACATTTCTCATACGGAAAACATAGGTTTCCGATAGGAGAAACATAAGGTTCTGCTGACGGAAACGTCAATTACACAGAGGTATTTTCTGCATAATCTACGAGGAAAATAAAAAAATTCCGGACCCGAAAACAATATTTTCAAGTCCGGAATCTTTATTTTATCCTTTTATTATTTACATCGGCACAATCGTGAATCCCCATTGATATTCCTTATTGGCAGGAATCAAATATTGAGAATCAGGTACAGCTCCCCAACTATCAAACCCTCCTACACCCATCTGCCGCATATCCAGACAGACTTCTACGAAGTCACGAGGAGTAATATCATTAATGTGTGTCTGACGAGGCTTGATATTCTTAGCGGTACTTACATCATGTTTCAACTCTTCTGCATCACGGTTATTCCACTGGTAATCACGCTGAACAGCTTCTTCTCCATCAAAATCTTCTATAGAATTACGAAGTGAGTTAAATTCCAATGTACCATCTGCATACACAGCCAAGCCCTTTCCGTTTTTCTTTTTCAGCATCAACCAGCGTGTATCGGTATGATGTCCGTTCTCTTGTGGACGCACATAAGGGAAATACATTTGTTCAGCTATCGCCTGATACTCACCTACCAATGTACCATTATTCCGGTCGCAATAATTCTCTTCCGGTCCGCGACCAAAATAGGTAACCTGTTCCATTTCGGCTGGCAAGCGGAAACGAACACCGATACGCGGAACTACCAGTTTGGAGCTTTCCTTGCGAATCGCTTCATTCCCAGGAGTGAACGTGGCCATCAATGTAGCTTCTGAAGCTTCTGTCTTCGCAGCTTCCATTTCTGTAGAAGTAAATGTATAATTTGCTTTTACTACTCCTGAAGGATGAATGCGATAGGTAGCAATATACAGATTACCTGCAGCCAACAGGTAGCTGACTTTCAGTACCGCATCTTTTCCATCCATAGTCAATGAAGCGTCCACCACATTGAAGTTCTTGCTGGACTGCTTCCAGATTTGCAGGCGCTTCGGCATCTGGCTTCCATAGTCATTGTCATTGGGGGCACGCCAGAAGTTAGGCTGTATACCAAATCCCTCATGGAAATATTCTGTTCCCTTCACTTTATAAGAAGTTACCAGGCCAGTCGACTTGTCAAATACAAAAGCTACGCGCGAAGACTGCACACTCAACAAGTTGCCATTTTCACTGCACTGCAAAGCGGGACCCTGTACCGAGAATGAACGTGAAGCAGGATCTATCGGCAAGCGGAACTGTTCGTGTGCTATCTCATATCCTTCCGGAATAAGTGGTTCTGGCTCTACCGTAGTCACTGAGAAGTTCACAAAATATTCCGTACCCACTTTAGCTTTCAATCCACTAACATTCACCGCCAACTCTTTCTTTTCCTGAGGAGCTACATCCAGTGAAACTTTTCCACGACGCACCACCTTATCATTTTCCTTCACTTCATACGAAATCATATATTTCTTCAGGTTCGTGAAATAAAAACGGTTCAGTACATTAAACTTACCGTTTGCCAGGTCTGTAGCTTCAAACGCCACATTCTGGTGCGCATATTTCACTTCGCTCATGGCCGGATGAGGATTGCGGTCCGGGTTCACGATACCATTACAGCAGAAGTTACCGTCACTCGGCATATTGGTTCCGAAATCACCTCCGTATGCCCAATATTCTCTTCCGTTTTCATCCTTCACTAAAATACCCTGGTCTACCCAGTCCCAGATATATCCTCCCTGCAGATTAGGATACTGATAGATAGCTTTCCACTGGTCCCACAAGCCTCCAGTAGAGTTGCCCATGGCATGTGCATATTCTGAAGGCACTACCGGACGGTCACTTCCTAACCGACCTATTGATTCCAGCCAAGATGCGCTGGGGTACTGCGGCACGTACATGTCAGAGTTCCATTCCCACTGTGCACGTTCATAATTTACCGGACGGTCCATCAGTCCCTTGTCGGCCTGTTTTACCCACAAATAAGCTTCATAAAAGTTGTAACCGTTTCCAGCCTCATTACCTAACGACCAGAATGTAACCGAAGGATAGTTCTTATTCCGTTCAAACATATTCTCCACACGGTAAAGGTGCGGTTTCAACCATTCCGGATTATTTCCCAAGGTTCCACCCTTACGCAAATCATAATACATTCCGTGGCTTTCAATATTCGCCTCATCGTACACGTAAATGCCATATTCATCACAGAGCTCATAGAAACGACGGTCTTGCGGATAATGACACAAACGTACCGTATTGATATTGTTCCGCTTCATCAACTCCAAGTCCTTACGCATCAGCGCCTCATCTACGTAGTGTCCTGTCAACGGATTATGTTCGTGAATATTTACACCTTTCAGCTTTAAAGGCTGCCCATTGATAAACAACACATGGTAATTCTTTCCATTGGTACCTTTCTGATCAATTTCTTTGATTTCAATGCGGCGAAATCCTACATGATAAGGAATCACTTCGGTCACCTTTCCATTTTCCTTAACAGTCATCAAAAGCTTATACAAATTAGGAGCTTCCGAAGTCCAGGTTTTTACTTCCGGCAGTTCCTTACTGAATGATACTGTACCTTCTTTACCAGCAAGTACATCTACGGCTTCTTCACCATTAGCTACTACCTTTCCGTTATTATCGAGCAACTCATATCCAATACTCAACCCAGCCGTATTGGTACGATGATTCTTCAGCTCCATATCCAAACGGAAAATACCGTTACGATACGAGTCATCCAAAGTAGACACAATCCGGAAATCCTGTACTGAAGCTTTCGGCTGTGAATAAAGGAATACGTCACGTTCTATACCGCTGATACGCCAGAAGTCCTGACATTCCAGATAAGAACCCGTACTCCAACGGAAGATTTTTAAAGTCAATACATTATTACCTTTCTTCAGATAATCATTTATCAGGTATTCAGCCGGATTCTTGGAGTCTTCATTATAACCGACTTCCTTTCCGTTCAAATATACATAGCACCCTGATTTTGCTCCGGCAATATGGAGGTAAATATCACGGTCCTTCCATTCTGAAGGCACGGTAATATCACGCCGGTATACTCCCACTGGATTCTTCTCCGGCAACAAGGGAGGCTGAGGGTTACGAGGCTGAAATTCATATCCGTGATTTGTATAAATAGCCGTACCGAATCCTTGCACTTCCCAGTTTCCCGGCACCTTAATATCGTGCCATCCTTCTGTGCTCACTTCCGGAGAAGTAATGTCTGCTGGCAGGTTCAGATACGAATCCGTATAATAAAATTTCCACGTACCATTCAACAACTCATAATAAGGGCTGTTTTCATATTTTCCAGTCAAGGCCTGAGCCTTGTCAGCATAAGTCATAAAAGCCGACCTCGGTGCCTCCCGATTTACTGATACAGTCTGAATATCCTTCCAATAAGGCAAGGATACATTTTCCGCATACAACTGCTGAGGAGTCCCACTAATCGTCAGCACTCCCGTCAATGAACAGCAAATAGTTTTGATTGCTTTAATAAGAGTCTTTTCCATCTGTCCTTTTTAAGGTTAATTATTTCCGGAGCGCAAGTTAGGAAGAAATTTTCATATTTCTTCCTAACTCCTTTATGAATTTCATTTTCTTATCTAAAGTAAGTAGACATAAATGTCATTACTCAAATTAGTATAATATTTTATTTTGCAGAATCAACCCACACTACGCATTCATCCAATAAGCATCTTTTCTTTGAGGTCGCTCTCACTTGAATTTTATTTTCTCCAGCGTCTAATTTTACTCCTTTCCAAATTACGGTAGCATATCGATCAGGGAAGGCCTTTCCTACAACCTTACCATTAATCAACAATTCTACCTCATTCGCATTAGTAAAAGCCATTATATCTTGTATCAAACTTACACGATTCTGGTTGCGTTTCCCTGCTATATAAAGCATTGGTTCCGGGTTCCAATTCGCTTTATAGAAATAAAAAGCATCTTTTTTTACTTTACGGTCAAACGTCACCAATCCTTTATCATTAATTCCTATACGATCACCTTCATGACGATGAGCCGCCCCGAAATCAAACATATTCCAAACAAAACTTCCCCAGACAAAAGGGCGTTCATTAATTATCTTCCAATTTTCCATGTGATAATAAGTCTGCCAATTCTCTGGATGCCAGAAACTAACAGGAGCAGGTCGGCACAACGAATCTTGTTGATGATAAATACTTGCTCCAGCTCCATATTCACTAATACCAATACGTAAATCCGGGTATGTAGCATGCGTATTATCCAAAAATTCAGCTAAATTCTCAGGATTATTACTATACCAGCCATCATAACGATTCCAGGCTATACAATCCGTTAAAAAATTCAAGCTGCCATTCTGATTACTAGCCGCTGTAGTAGGACGTGAGGCATCTTCAGCATGAGCAAGAATATTTAACTCTTTGATATATTCAACAGGGTTATCTCCATGCTCTGTTAACTCATTAAATAGTCCCCAGAAACAAATAGAAGGATGATTGTAATTTTGACGGATTAACTCCCGCAACTGATTTTTACCATTTTCCCGAAAGTCTGGAAAATCAACAAACCCTTTGTCATCATATCCTCCAGGTCCCACAAATGGAATTTCAGCCCACGTAATAATACCAGCTTTATCCATCAAATCATATATGTCCTCAGATTGTTGATAATGTGCCAAACGAACAGCATTCACCCCCATTTCCAACATAATATGTGTATCCTCCTCATGGTGTTCTTTGCGTAAAGCATTACCCAATTCTGGTCGATCCTGATGTCTGCATACTCCATGCAGTTTTAAATATTCACCATTTAAGAAAAAACCCTTATCAGGATCTATCCGGAAAAAACGTATCCCCAATGGTTGAACTACTTTATCCAATAACCGTCCATCTGACCATAAAGTTGTTTCCGTTTGATACATAAAAGGATCTCGTTTCCCATTCCATAAATGAGGACTCTCTATTTTTATGGGGAAAACAACTTTTTCCTCTTTTTCCTTCTCTAGAGCTATCTGTTGTTCATGTCGAGATATAACACGCTGACCATCTTTTACTTCAACCCGCACCACTACATCACGTTTTGCTAAACGATTTGACAACAAAACCGTAGCTGAAATTTCAGCCTCATCAGGAGTAACTTTCTGTTGAGTTAAATATACTCCTGGAGAAGCGTAATCCTGTAAAGAAATACAAGCCGATTCTGTTACAATCAACTCCACCCCACGATAAATTCCCCCATACATATTAAAGTCACCCACTAAAGGCATTACATCTAATCGCTCTGCATTACTTACCCTTACCAATAGCTTATTGTTTTTCCCATAATCAACCTTATCTGTAATCTCAAAAACAAAAGCACTGTATCCTCCTTTATGTTCTCCCAGACACTTCCCATTAATAAAGACATTAGCTATACTGTTTACTCCCTCGAAACGCAAAAAAAGTCGTTTACCTTTCCATTGAGAATCAATATATAATGTACGTTCATAATTTCCTATCCCCCGCTTATAGTCTAATTTGCCCGACAAGGCATCCTGAGCATTCCACGTATGAGGAAGTGTAATCCTAACTCCTGTTCCTTTTTCTACCTGATGAGAAAACCGGAACATCCAATTATCATCTAAGGATTTACAAATACGCTGAGAATACCCACATAAAGCCCAATAAGAAAGTATTACTAATATAATGTGTCTTAAATTCATATTATTATTTATTTAAAGTACGTTTTTTCTTATGCAAAAAAGATGACATATCCTTTATTATATTTTTATATGAAGGATCATTTGCTCTATTTTTATTTTCTTCTACATCAATCTGATGGTCAAACAGCATACGATTACCTTTCTCCCATTCTGCATAATTATACCTCCAGTTGACTGCATTATCTCCTCCCTCCCACTGAATATATACTTTATCTTTCGTTTTTCTCTCTAAATTCTTTAAAATAGGAACAAAGCTAATCCCATCTAATTGTTCTGGAAAAGGCAGGTTACAAAGTTCGCATAAAGTAGGATAAATATCAACAAATTCCACTAAAGATTCTGTTTTTCCTTTTTGCAACCCTGGCACACGAACAATTAAAGGCACATGTGTAGACCAATTCATCAGATTATGCTTCCCTAAAAATCCATGTTCACCTAAATGCCAACCATGATCTCCCAACAACACAACAATCGTATTTTCTGATAAGCCAAGTTCGTCTAATGCATCAAGAACTTTTCCAATTTGTGCATCAACATAACTCAGGCATGCATAATAACCATGCTTTGCCTCTTTAAGAAAATAAATATCATCTGGTGATGTAGTACGAGCATAAGCATATATTTCTTGAGAGTTTCTCACTTCCTCAGGAAGCCCTTCCGGACGAAAGCGATTTGCCGCTACAGGTATTTTCTCCCTATCATATAAATCCCAGTATTTTTTAGGAGCATTAAAAGGGAGATGGGGTTTCCAAAATCCACATGCAAGAAAAAATGGCTTTCCTTTCTCTTTTAATCGCTTTAAATCAGCAATCGCTTTTTCTGCCAGCTTTCCATCATCATAAGCCGTATCCGGAACTTCAGCCCATTCACAAAAAGGGCCACGCATTGTCTTAGGATTAATAGTACGGGCAGAAGCACTGTTCATCCATAATTCCCATTTATTATATTCTGCCCAGTATACATCATATCCATCTGGATGGGTTCGATACGGAGGTTCACTCCAAGAGTTTGCATGATCTTCAATATGATGAAATACTTTTCCGTCAGAAACAGTGTAATAACCATGAGAAGTGAACCAGCCAGATAAAGGAATAGCTTCCGGGCAGTCCTTACTAGCCAAGGCCGAAAATCCAACAAAGCGATCTGGATAATGAGGATAAACTCCTGTTAATAAACTGGCACGAGAAGCACCGCTAACCGGTACGTTACAATATGCATTTTGGAATAAAACTCCAGTTGATGCAAGCCGATCAATATTAGGTGTCTTAACAGCCTCTACTCCATAACATCCCAATTCAGGGCGCATATCATCTGCCATTAAGAACAATACATTCGTTTTCTCTGCCTGCTTTGCCGCAGACAGAGAAAATGAAGAGAAAAAAGGAACAGTCGATATTAATAATGAAAAAACTTTCATATCCAATTTTTTTTATTCTTCCCATCCCGGGTTTTGACCAAGATTAGGATTCAATGCTTTCTGGTTCAAAGGGATAGGACGCAAATAATACTTATCGAGCCATCCCAAAGGCTTTTCAAAGAAGTACACATATCCCTCTGCGTTTATCAGAAGTTTATTCCCATACTCAGCAGGATTAGAAACATATACCCCTAATGGTTGTTTGTCAACATAATGTCCTTTTTTCCAACGCCTCAAATCATCAAAACGAAAACCTTCTCCCATCAGTTCTACTCGTCTTTCACGTCGGATTTCCCATAATACAGGATCTATATCTGCATCACGGGCTGGATCAAAAGTATCATTTATCTGAGCAACTTCCATGTGAGCAACATGCACGCGATCTCTCAACTTATTAATAGTCAAATCAGCTATATCCTGGTTAAATTCAGTCAATTCCCACTTAGCTTCTGCATAATTCAATAAAATCTCACCCAAACGAAATAATGGTGCATCCGTTGTATTCACACCTGTAGCATTTGCACAATTTGTATGAGTATTATAATATTTCCACATCCAAAAGCCCATCTGGCTTGCATTCCATGCAACACTCCAATTATAATCAACGAAATGGGGCTGTCCTTGATTATAAAAACCCTTAAAATTAGATGTAGGCAATCGATGATATGTTTCTCCAGACAACGTCTTCATTAAATCGATAAATATTCTATCATCAGGGTTTTCTGTAAATGCCCAACCTGTAGATGTCGCTGCTGCTCCTGTTAATTTCACTTTATGAGGAGGACAAACAGTATAATAAAGGCGTTCATCACGATTCATAAATTGTTTATAGACATCATGATCACCTCCATATAAACTTGCCCCATTTTCTATCGGATAACCATTTTTACACAAATAGCTATCTACCGCATCCTTAGTCATTTCTATCTTTGACTCACCAGTTCTCACCATACGAGTCAACCCATGCCCCAATTGAGCTGTTTCATAAGCCTTATATAAAATTATACCTGGCACTCCACTTAAGTCCTCTGAATTAAAAATCTCATCATATCTCGGATGCAAATCCTTGAATTTAGCCATAATTTTCTCTGAAGCCTCAGCACTAGCCCTCAAATAGGTTTCTGCGTCCTCCAAACCATGATACTTTCTCCATGTTCCTTCAAACAATCCAAAACGAGATATTAAAGCTTGGACAACTGCTGTATTGATTGTATTATCTCCATCACCTGATTCTTTAATATGCTCTTCTGCATACTTCAAATTTGACAAGATATTTTTTGCCACCAAATCTCTAGGATCTCTTGATGCGTACAATTCTTCACTACTTTCTGTTAAAACATGCTCTATCCATGGAATATCCCCAAACAAAGACATCATCTGAAAATATTTATAAGCACGGAAAAAATATCCAACACTTCTCCAATGCTCCTTCTCCGTGTCTGACATTTCCGAATCATCCACATTATCCAGCATTAAATTCACTTTACGAATATAATCATAATCCCAATCACTATCAGTAGCATTCACCTTTGCCTTCTGATAAGCGTATTGCCCTTCATTTCCTTTAACGGCACGGATCATATTATCGGCTTCATACTCTCCTTTAAAGAAGTTCATATCTTGATTATTTCCATATCCATAAAAGATTTCATATAATCCCCATGAATACATCTTAAAATTATCGTATGAAGTAAAAGCTGTTTGTTCTGTTTGACGATCCTTTGGGTCTATATCCAAAAATCCATCATTTAAACAACTTGTCATACATAGACATAGTCCCAATCCTAATATATATGTTTTCATAATAAGCTATTATAAAGTTAAATTAATACCAAATGAATATTGACGCATATAAGGATATGTAAATCCTCTTGATCCTAAATCATCAGTGACTGTACGTTCTGGATCAAGCCCTTTCGGTAAATGATCAAAAGTAAATAAGTTCTCACCACTAAAGAATACCTGCAAATTTTTAGCTCCCCATGGAGTCAGCCACTTCTTAGGTAATGAATACGACAACGTTATATTGCGAATGCTAAGATAAGCACCATTCTGCAAATAACGAGTCTGAGTCATCCTATTTGCCGCCGTATTTCCTTTTGACATTTGATACAAACGCGGGAAATAACTATCAGTATGTTCCGGAGTCCAATAATCTAACTGTGTATCATAGAAGGTACTAAACTCGTCATAATGCGGATAAAATAATTCATTCATTATCCACATATCACGTTTACCGACCCCCTGCAGAATAAAAGACAGAGAAAGCCCTTTCCAGGTAGCTCCTCCACGAATACCGTACTGATAACGTCGAGTATTATTTCCGATGATACGCATGTCACCAGGATCCAATCCCGTATTGGTTCCATTATTAATCAGCCCATCCTTATTATAATCAACATAAAGCACATCACCTGGATTAGGATTATAACCTTCTACTTTAGGAATTCCCGGTTTTAAATTTCCATTTACATCAAAGTCATCTTCCGTATATAAGCGGTCTGTTTGATAACCCCAGATTTCTCCTAGTTCCATACCTTCACGATAGTACAACTTATCATCCGCATCCTTTCCTAAGAGTTGAGATTCATTGTCATATTTCATAATTTTAGTACGTGAATCATACAGGTTAAAACCCAAATAATAACTTACATTACCAATCCTATCATTCCAGTCAATAGAAATTTCCCATCCTTTAGAACGTAAATCAGCAGCATTTTGCATAGGAGCCTTTGCACCTAAAACTCCTGGTAATTCCATACCTGGTGCAAGCATTCCTTTGGTATCACGACGATACCAATCAAAAACCATATTCAATCGATTATTAAATAAGCCAAGATCAAATCCAAAATCCAACGTACTTACCTTCTCCCAAGTAAAACTATTACTAACTAATGCAGGCGGTTCCAAAGCAGTCGGTTTACTTCCATCCACAACCCAATTAGGCCTAAAAGCTTCCATAGCTGGAACAAACTGGTAGGGATCTACATTCTGATTACCTATATTACCCCACGAAACTCTGAGCTTCAAATTTGACAAGAATGAGTCACTCCAATCCATAAAACGTTCTTCACTCACACGCCACCCAGCAGAAACTGAAGGGAAAAAGCCAAATCGACTTTCACTTGGAAATTTAGAGGAACCATCGTAACGCCCGTTAGTCTCAAACAAATATTTACCAGCAAATGAATAATTCAAACGATAAAACAATCCACGTACTCTATATTCAGAAAAAGCTTCTTTATTTTCATAAGCTCCAGTTCCTTGAGACAAGGATGGCAAATTGTCATTAATCATATCCCAACGGGCACTCTTTACTTCATGATAAGTATAACTTTCCTGATTGAAACCAGCCATAGCACTAAAATCATGTTTCCCAACCGTCTTAGTATAATTCCCATAAATATTCAATGCTGTATAATCTGTAGCTCCTGAAGTTATTTCATATTTAGAATTTGCGATAGATGATTCTTTATTAAAGTTACTGATTCCATTCGCATATTCAAATTTGTTATCATACTTGGTTGTTTCAGCACTCTTCCGATTAAATGTATATTCAGCTATAACTTTCAAGTCCTTGAAAGGTGTTATTGTAACTTTACCTAAAAGTCGTAAGTTGTCTCTCTTTTTCTCAGTCGGAGCCCCTAAAATAATTTGATTACGTGGCGTATTAATAGGAAGGTTTGAGCCATCTTCCATTTTCACTTCACCCAATGGGAAATAAGAAGGAAAAGCCGATGCAGCCCCCCAAATGCCATAAGGCGCAGAAGATGTTGGAAGCGAAGAATTAAGATTGGTATATTTAATATCCAATTCAGGAGTAATCCACGAATAAATATCAGAACGAATATAAGAAGATATGTTATAACGATTATATGCATCCTTATCCGTTACTAATACGCCATTTTGCTTTACCATACCCGCTGACATACGGTAAGACAACGATTTTGTTCCTCCATTTACAGAAACATTATGAGTTTGTTGGAAACCTGTTTCAAGCATATCATCAAACAAATCCGTTTCTTGGAGCTGATAACGTAAACCATCTATCGTAGTGTAACCTTCAGGATAATTTCCAGGATTTTGAGCATAATCTTCTAATAAACCAAGCCAAGTATCTACATTTTCTCCTGTCCGATAATTCACCCATCCCATATCCTTGTAAGCCTGGACTGTTTGCATTGGACTGGCTTTATGAGGCATATTAGCAGGACGGCTAAAAGAGAAATTATTAGAATAATTTATCGAAACGCTACTATCTGTACTTCCTTTTTTCGTTGTAACCAGAATAACACCAAAGGCAGCACGTGCTCCATAAATAGCAGAAGCTGCTGCATCCTTCAGAACCGTTACCGATTCAATGTCTTCTGGATTCAACATATTAATATCCATTTCAACATTATCAACCAACACTAACGGATTTCCACCATTGATACTATTAGTTCCACGAATATTAAAACTCATTTCCGAACCAGGCTGTCCAGAAGTCCCTGTTATCTGAAGTCCCGGCATTGCCCCCAATAAAGCATCACTAACAGAAGTAACAGGACGATCCCCTAATATCTCATCCATTTTTACACTACTGACAGCTCCGGTTAAATTTGCCTTTTTCTGTACTCCATACCCTACCACTACAACTTCTTCCAAAGTTTGTGTGTCTTCTTTTAAGATAATGGATAATGGTTGACTTCCATCTGATTTTACACTCTGACTTTGATATCCAATATATGAAATTTCAAGAACAGAAGAAGGAGAAACCTCCAAAGCAAAATTTCCATCAAAATCTGAAATAGTTCCATTAGCCGTACCTTTCTCCTTAATCGTAGCTCCGATAATCGGTTCTCCTGAAGTATCCACCACACGGCCGCTGATTTTCTGTTTCTGCTGTACAGATTGTGTCGTTTCCGTTTCAGTAGAAAGAACTATTTTTTTATCCATTACTGCATATTTCACCCCTGTTCCTTCAAAGACACTATCTAAAATAGTAAACAGTTCCTCTCCCTCATCTGGGACTGTTACCTGACGATTTAAATCAACATGAGCATTATTATAAAAGAAATCAAAGTCTGATTGAGATTTTATTTCTTCCAAGACTTCTTTTACTGTCATATTCTCTGCAGTAAAATCAATCATAACACGTTGACCATAACTTTCCGCCGAATGTAATATTCCAACAGGAATAAACATTCCACACAATAATAGATTCGTTACAGAGGGAACTTTCCTCCAAAAAATTTTGTTATTCTCCATAATTTAAGGTTTTAAGTAGATATTTTATCAATAAAGTTCTATTTGATTCTTTGTGCCATATGTATCTATATAATTCCAGCGTATACTCGACGAAATATGAAAATATTTCATTATCTGTTCCAAGCGCTGATTAGCAAAGGTTCCTGTAAAAGAATATTGGTAAAAAGCCGGATTTTTTACAATAAACTCCACATTATAATGTTTTTCAAGTAAATGCAATGCTTCTTCCAAAGGAGTATTATTAAATATTATCTCACCATTTTTCCAGGCCGTCTCGGAGAGCCCATCTGTTTTATGAATTTCGATACTTCCACATGTGCGGTGATAAACTACTTTTTGTCCAGGAAGCATTTCAACGGAACATGGCTGATTTCCTTTCTGATAAGAGAAAAGAACCTTTCCCTCAAGTAAAGTAGTTATCACTTCTTCCGTCTTATTAATTGTCTCCAAATTAAACTTTGTTCCAAGCACTTCTATTTTAGCCTGTTGAGGAGTAGCAATCACAAAACGGCGAGAAGGGTCCTTTGCCACTTCAAAATAAGCCTCTCCCATCAATTCAACCTCACGTTTATTTCCCGTAAACTCTGAAGGATAGCGCAAAACAGAACCGGCATTTAAATACACCAAAGTACTATCCGGAAGGTATGTTTTAGCCGTCATACCCGAGGTTGCACGAATTTCCAATACCTGAGCCACAGAAGAATCTTCTTTCTGCTGATTTATGTATAATAAATATGTTCCTATCAATAAAGGAAGAAATAATACCGCAGCAACACGTTGTATCCATAACATCCAGCCGCGCTTCTTCTTATTCTTACTTTCATCATCATAAGTATCAATAGATTCTTTCATACGCATCCAAGCTGCATCTACATCTATCTTATCACAAACAATAGAAGTATCTGTTGCTAAGATCAAAGTATACATTTTACGAACAAGTTCAGCATTCTCTTCCGATTCACTCATCCAATCTTCCACATCACATTTTTCGTTTTCACTGACATTACCTTCACAATAACGAATGATCAATTCTTCTATATCAAATTTATTATCTTTCATTTAAACTTTCTTTTTATTTAAAGGACAATACCCAACTAAAGAATCCTAAACACCATTGAAGATTTTAACACATATTATCCAAAACAATATTATTACAAAAAGAAAAATAAAAAAACATATCAAACCTGATATTTTCATATACCTTTGCAAATATGAGAACCTTAAACCAAGATATCTATTTGCTAAGTTGCTTACAGCAAAATGACTTAACAGCTTTTGAATGCATTTTTAGAAAGTATTATCCGGTATTATGTGCATACGGTGCACGTTTTGTAACAATTGAAGATGCAGAAGAAATCGCTGGTGATACTTTATTGTGGCTATGGGAACACCGTCAAGCTCTTAATATTCAAAGTTCTTTAGGGGGATATCTCCTCAGAAGCGTCTACCATAAAGCAATAAATCAAATCAAAGAAAATGAAATAAAAAATGCAGCAGATACCAGATTTTTTGAAGCTACACAACAATTAATAGAAGGAGAAAGTTTTTATCGTTTCCAAGAATTATCAAAACGATTAAAAGAAGCAATTGATGCACTGCCACCATCTTATCGAGAAGCGTTCATCATGCATCGTTTCCAAGGAAAAAGCTATAAAGATATTGCTGATACACTCAATGTTTCCCCAAAAACTGTAGATTACAGAATTCAACAAGCTTTAAAATTACTACGAAAAGAATTACAAGAATACTTGCCTTTTTTATTTATTACTATCCCTCATTTCCTTACTCAGATATATTACAACAATTAAACTTAATCATTACAAATCAGCATAAAGAAAGTCCGTCATCAAGATACAACTCGATAACGGACTCCCAATATATAGTCAGATTATATATTCATATCATTTAATACCATACTATCGGCTCATCTCCCATCAGGAATTTCAATTCGCCGCCTTTCATAATATCAGCGTATTCAATCCAGGGTTTCTTATATTCAGCTCCATTAAGGACAATAGCTTGTATGTAATTGTTCTGTTGGCCTTTGTTTTCACGTTCTATAACGAATTTGCCAGCAGGAACGGTTATCTCTACCTTATCAAAGTTCGGATAACCAAATACAAACTTGCCACCAGCTGGTTCTACCTGATAGAATCCGAAAGAAGAAAGGATATACCAAGCCGACATCTGTCCTACATCCTCATTACCTGACAAACCATCTGGCTGATCTGTATACATTGTACGAAGAATCTCCTTGATTCTATCGGCTGTCTTCCAAGGCTGCCCTACAAGTGTGTACAGGTAAACTGTATGATGACTCGGTTCGTTACCATGCGCATACTGGCCAATCAATCCGCTAATATCCGGAGAAGAGGCTTCTCCCATATCACCGTTTGCCAGGAATAGAGAATCCAGTTTGTTCACAAACGCTTCTTTACTACCGAAACATTCCACCAATCCTTCTACATCATGAGGTACCAGCCATGTGTACTGCCATGCATTTCCTTCACAATAATCATCGTCTCTATGAGAAGATGCATAAGGACTAAACGGAGTACGCCAAGAACCGTCGAGCATCTTTCCTCTCATGAAGCCCGTAGAAGCATCAAAATAATTCTTGTATGATTTGCTACGTTTCAGGAAATATTCATAATCTTCCTGCTTGCTAAGTTTCTGAGCTGCCTGTGCCACTGCCCAGTCTGCAATAGCATATTCCATATCGTACGCAATAGCTTCCGTCATCTTGTCTGCCGGAATGAATCCGTATTCAATACGATGTTCCATCCCACGTTCAGGCAACATAGAAGATTCTTTCAGTGCCTTGAAGGCCAGCTCTGTATCGAATCCCTTGATGTCTTTCAAGATGGCATCTGCCACCACCGGTACGCCCGGATTACCGACCATACAGTTGGTTTCACAACCCATCAGATGCCATACCGGAAGCTTTCCTTGCTGCTGATGGATGTGAAGCATGGTATTAATGATGTCACTCATCTTTTCAGGATGCAGAATCGTCATCAACGGCTGTGCCGCACGATAGGTATCCCACAGTGAGAATGTAGTGTAATTTACAAAACCTTCTCCTTTGTGCATCTGTTTATCGGCTCCATAATAATCACCGTTCACATCACAGAATTCAGACGGAGCAAACAAAGTGTGATACAGACTTGTATAGAAAATCTTCTTTGAAGCCTCATCTGTGGTATACACTTTTACCTTATTCAATTCCTTATTCCAGGCAGCCTTAGCATCTGCAATCGTCTTCTCAAAGTCCCAACCACTCAGTTCTGTCTGCATATTCAGTTGTGCACCTTCTTCTGAAGTAGGAGACAATGCCACCTTCATATACACCGGTTCCTGGTTTCCCGCAGCAAAGTTGACTCTGGCAAACAGCTGTGCACCTTTTGCCATATCACCTTCCTTTACAGAATCGTTGACAATAAATTCTACGTTATCAAACTTACGTGAGAATTCTGCACGGAAAAATACACGCTGGTCGTCAGCCCATCCCTTTGAATAGCGATAACCGCTCACGGTGCTGTCGTTTACCACCCGTATCACGGCTTCTGTGGTTTTATCCCAGCAGCCACCGTTTACCATATCAAATACAATGGCCGGACTTTCATTTCCCAGGAAGGTATATTTATGGAAGCCGACACGCTTGGTAGCTGTCAACTCTACATCCACATTATATCTTGACAGGTGGGTACGATAATAACCCGGAGTCACAACTTCTTTCGAACGGTCTGAATAAGACCACAGACCCGTCTCATAAGACGAAGCATCTCCTCTTGAATAGGTCACTTCTCCTACTACCGGCATTACATTGATGTCATGCAAGTCGCCTATACCGGTACCGCTCAGATGCGTATGCGGAAATCCTATCACCGTAGAGTCTGATACATGATAACCCGATACCCAGTCCCATGACTGAGGAATGCTTGTCGGACCCAGCTGAATAAATCCGTAAGGCACATTGGCTCCATAAAACACATGTCCATGTCCGCCAGTACCGATACGAGGGTCTACAAACTGTGTCAAATCTTCCATCTCCTGCCCTTTCTGGCTACTTCCACAAGAAGCCAGACACAAAGACAAAACCGGAACAAACAATAATGATTTCTTATTCATGGTTTTAAATTTAATATATGAAGGTTCTTATTTCTCATCCACTGAAAACGAGTAAGGAGCATCTTCTGCAGCTATACCTCTGTTTTCGTTCGGCAAGTTACTCATTTCTATTTGTATTTTCGCTCCATTCATCAAATCTTCATGTGAAAAATAGTTATGAGTATAAGATTTTCCATTCAATTTTATCTCTTTGATATACAAATTCTCTTCACTGTTCAACGGAGCTTCAATCGTTACGTCCTTTCCATTTTCTAGATGAATAGTTGCTTTCTTAAACAAAGGAGCACCTACCACATATTCATTGCTTCCCGGACATACCGGATAGAATCCTAAAGCTGTAAATACATACCATGCAGAGGTCTGTCCATTGTCCTCGTCACCACAATACCCATCCGGAGTCGGTGTGTACATCTTGTTCATCACCTGACGCAACCAGTACTGCGCTTTCCAAGGCTGTTTGGCATAATTGTACAGATAAATCATGTGTTGGATAGGCTGGTTTCCATGTGCATAGTTACCCATGTTCATCACGGTCATCTCACGAATCTCATGGATTACAAAACCATAATAGCTGTCATCGAAT
>CAMFND010000011.1 GCA_945965395.1 uncultured Bacteroides sp. | reverse complement strand
AGTTATGATTATCATTGGAATTGCAGGAGGAACAGGCTCCGGTAAAACAACTGTGGTGAGAAGGATTATCGAGAGTCTGTCGGAGAATGAAGTGGCAGTGCTTCCGCTTGATTCATATTATAAGGACAGCAGTCATGTGCCCGTGGACGAACGGCAGAACATCAACTTTGACCATCCTTCGGCGTTCGACTGGGATTTGCTCTCCAGGCATATCTCCATGCTGCGTAAGGGAGAAGCCATTGAACAGCCTGTATATTCCTATCTTACTTGTACGCGCCAGAAAGAAACCGTGCATGTAGAACCCCGTAAGGTCATCATTATCGAAGGTATCCTGGCTTTGAGCGACCGCAGGCTGTGCAAGCAGATGGACCTCCGTATTTTTGTGGATGCCGATCCGGACGAGCGTCTTATCCGTGTCATCCAGCGGGATGTGATAGAACGCGGACGTACGGCTGAGGCGGTGATGGAACGTTATGTGCGTGTGTTGAAACCCATGCACCTGGAGTTTATCGAACCGGCCAAGCGAATTGCCGACCTGATTGTGCCGCAAGGAGGTCATAATGAAAAGGCCATCGAGATTCTGAAGATGTACATTGAACGAATCGTAGACAAATGAAAGGCTGGATAACGGGGCTGTGCTGTGTGCTGGCCTTTTTTTTGTTTTTTTCATGCGGCTCCGAAAAAAAAGCGGAAGAGACTGCCGTCGATTTACCGCAGATTCAGGAAAGAAAGGAACTGGTGGTGCTGACGGTCAACAGTTCTGTGTCTTATTTCCATTACCGTGGTGAACCCATGGGATTCCAGTACGAATTGGCCCAGCAGTTTGCCAAGTCGCTGGGACTCGACCTGAAGGTGAAGGTCGTGAAAGATGAAGAGCAACTGGTGAGCAGTCTGCTTAAAGGAGAAGGTGATTTGGTTGCCTACAACCTGATTATTACCAATCCGTTGAAAGACAGTCTGATTTATTGCGGTGAAGAAGATATTACGCGGCAGGTAATCATACAGCGAAGAGGAAAAAAAGCCTTGAAAGACGTTACGGAACTGGTTGGAAAGAAAGTCTATGTCAATTCCGGGAAATACCGTACCCGCCTGGAAAATTTGAACCGCGAACTGGGAGGAGGAATCGATATTTGTGAGATTTCCTCCGACAGTGTATCGTCGGAAGACCTGATTACGTGGGTAGCAGAGGGGCGTATTGACTACACGGTAGCTACAGATGAAATTGCCCGCATCAACCGTACCTATTATCCGGTACTCGACATCAACCTGGCCATCAGCTTTGACCAGCGTTCTTCGTGGGCTGTACGGAAAACGTCGCCTCTGTTGGCAGAGGCCGCTGATAAATGGCACCGCGAGAACATCAATTCACCGGCATTCCGTGCCAGTGCCCGCCGTTATTTTGAACTGGCCAAGCGTCCCGCACATGGAGCCATTCTTTCTGTGAAAGACGGTAAGATTTCCCACTACGATGATTTGTTCCGGCGTTATGCCAAAGAAATCGGTTGGGACTGGCGTCTGTTAGCTTCGTTGGCCTATACCGAATCGAACTTCAATCCGAATGTCGTATCATGGGCCGGAGCCAAGGGGCTGATGCAGCTGATGCCTGCTACGGCACGTGCCATGGGAGTGCCGCCGGGCAAAGAGCAGGATCCGGAAGAGAGTATCAAAGCTGCCGTGAAGTATATTGCCGGAATGCAGCGTACGTTTAGTAAAATCACGGATAAGGAAGAACAGGCCAAGTTCATATTGGCTGCCTATAATTCCGGTATCGGCCATGTGACCGATGCCATGGCATTGGCCGAAAAATACGGACGTAACCGCTACATCTGGGAGCATCATGTGGCCCATTTCATGCTGTTGAAAAGCAACAAGGAATATTATCAGGACCCCGTTTGCAAGAACGGGTATGCCCGAGGAAGCGATACCTATGAGTTTGTACACGAGATTCTGGCACGCGCGGAACTTTACCGAAAGAAGATAAAGAAGTAAGCTGCTTGCTTCTTTATCTTCCTATATCCGATGGTGGCTGTTTATTCTGCATGCTGGGCTGTGGTTCTATCCTCTTGTGGATGTATATCGCTTTTGGATATGGTAAAACCAATCGGCTTTTTCGCTTCTTTCTCATGTAGTTTGTCCAAGGTTACATCCAGCATGTGTTCGACTGTAGACTTTAAATCTGTAAAGTGAGTATAAAACAAGGTGAGTAACATTTTCTTGTCCGTAAAATAGAAACGTGTTTCTACGCTTATGGAATCATTGTAACATTTTACTACGGAATGATGTTCCTCTTCCGTATTGACTTTGTCTGCAATAAAAGTCTTGTCTGAAAGTTCCAGAGATTGATAATCTTCGTCTGCTATTTCGAATGTGATGTTACAGCAGGGGTATTCTTTGTCCAGGTTGAAGTCAACAGCATATTTGTAATCTTCGTAAGTAACCTGAATGCTTCCTTTGACTAATTTGTTTTCAATTCCTTCATTGGTCAGGTACTCCATGATGCTTTTACGAATCTTATTGATGTTGCATCTGAAGCGGAATTTCTCCCAAAAAGATAAGACTGCTTTGTTCATAATCAGAAATGAAATTTGTTTTACGCTGTAAATGTAAGGCGATTGTAGAAATCTGCCTCCAGTTGTTTGATTCAAAATAAAGGGAAAAGAAGAATAGTACCAGTTGATACGCTTGCAGGTACTTTTTCCTCTTTTCCCTTAGCTGAGTTTTCCTGTCATTCTTTATCCTGAAATGATTTTTCCTATGATTTTTATAATTGTGTTCCTTCGTTTGGCTTCTTTCATATTTTTATCTTGTTGCTCGATATCCTGACGGGTAGTGTGTTGTAAGTTCATGTATTCGTTGTGCGACATATTCTGGTATTTCTTGATGGCATTCCGTCGGCCCAAAAAGCCGATTAGAGAAGGAATGCCGGCCAATACGCCAAGGACTCTCAGGATATAAGACCACCAGGCAGACGTCGTTAATACTTCACGCGTTCCTTTCTGTGTGCCGAAAAGCCAGTATTCATACTCCTCTGTCTCGTACATCGGAAAACATTGGGATAGAATGTAGCCGAGCACAAACAATAAAATGGAAAATATCAGCCATCCCTTGTATACGGAATAGGCGTGCTGATGTTTTTCAAGCAGTTCTTTGTGAGTCAGATTCACTATTTGCTCTTGCTTGTATCGCGCGTATGTGACTAAAACACTAATGATAACAATGGCTATAATTAATAGAGTAAACATAAGGCTTAATTTATCTGTTTGTCATTTTTTCAATTTCCTTGGCTCGCTCTTCAGAAATCTGCAGACGGATTCTCAGTTTGTCCAGTAAGCGCCGTTCGCCAGCAGAAATCTCTCCTCCATCTTCCAGGCAAAGTTTATATTCGTTCCAGTATTCTTTCTCGTTTTCATTCAGAGAAGGCTTTAAGCTGTTTTCAAGTTCCAGGGCTCGCTCCTCCGAAATTTGTAGATGCTTTCGTAATTTCTCCAACAACCGTCGCTCTCCGGCTGGTATCTCTCCATTTTCTTGCAGGCAGATTTGCAGTTCACTCAGGTATTCTTTTTCTTCGCTGGTATATGAGCTGGTGGATGTGGCTGCAGAGGGTGCGGAAGTAAGTTCTTCAAGCGAAGCGAATTGTACGTGAATGGCTAATACGGCATTCTCTTGTAACTCGAATTTCTCTTCTATCTTTTTGCTCCATTTTCCATTGGCTGCCAACAGCAGGTTTTTAAATTCTCCTTCAATGGAATTTAATTCTGAACCTTCCAATACCCGACTTTTACGTGTCTCAATTCTTTCTTCATGCTGCAGTAAAGAGCCTTGCATGCGTTGATGATACAGTCGTTGCCAGGAGGGCTCATTAGGATACCACACCAGATTCTCTGGCAGGTGAGGCTGGCCGTTGGGAATAAAGGTCTGATGAAGATTGATAGACTGGCTGATTTCATCGATTAAATGTTTGCTTTGACTGCGTTCATTGTTTGCAGATGCAGACGCAAATCTGTAATTAGCCTCACCAGATATATGCTGGTTTGTATCTGTATTACGGTCACTGGAAGAGCTGTTCAGGCATTCGATATGAATTTCCTTTGCTCCCAGACACTGCGCAAGCTGACAGAACTCTCTGACCTTATCCTCTATCAGTTCCAGCTCATAATTTTCAAAGGGAAGGTACTTTTGTTTTATGTACGGATGGCCTACATACAACTGGCAGGCTACCGGGTGACCGACGGGAAATACAATTCCCGAATTGGGTAATTCTTTTATGTCAATCACACTCAGATAATCCTGGTATAAGTCTGTGTATTTGTTGACGGGCAACAAAACCTTCCGTTTATTATAGGGCTGTTCCAGGTAGGAGGACACGTATTGCTGGTCGTAATCTTTGAAGTCAGAGCTTGCCTCTCCTTTAATTTGGATGGTGCTGGTCGGATAGCACAAGTCTTCTGCAGCTCCTTCCGACACGGACAGGGCAAGTTTTCGGGCTTCTGTGTAGTTGCCCAATTTTTCATAAGCTGAATATTTGGCATAATACAGCATGTATGCCATAGGACTGTCATTATCACACTTTTTCAAGCCTTCATCACTTACGCTGATGCCCTTTTCATATTCCCCTTTTATGATATATTCTTTGACCACCGGCATATAGAATAATTCTAAACCCTCCCGGTCCTTGCATGACTGAGCAAACTGGAAGGCCTCTTCTTTTTTGTTTTCCGTTATCAGCCGGTCGTAGTGTTCAGCTGCTTCATTAAACGGATCTGCTTCGGGTTCCACACATTGAGCCATCTGGGTAAATAAACGGGCAAGTGAATTCCCGATGTGACGTGCCTTTTCATTGTCTTCGTTTTTCATGAAAAATGAAATATGAATCGGGCAATAGTCTGTTTCGTCGCCATATCCCCAGAAATATAAGACCAAATCTTTGTATTCCACCCGCTGAATGATGCTCCACGAAAGAACGATCTTCTCATCGGGCTTGTCATTATCCGGAATGCAGTAGATGCCTCCATCCGTCAGCACCAGTCCCTGGTCTCTTGAATTCCAGAAAGAGGTGTCTCTGATGAACAAAATCTTTTCATTGTAGTTGATGCCGAAATTTTGTCGCATCATTCCTTTGATGTCTTCGGGAATGTGTGATGAACAACAGTCGCTCGTATTCATCTCGCTGTCCCAGAAATTTCCCTTGCAGTTGAAAATGCTTATGATTGAAGTAGGGGAGGAAACTTTTGTACCGCAATCGGGACAAACTTTGGCCCCGTTATTTAGTTCTTTACCACAATTCTTACAAAACATAATCGTATATTTTAGTTATAACTTTTTTCCGCATGACTCACAGAAATTACTGCCTGCTTCGTTGATGTGCCCGCATTCCGGACAAACCGCTCCGGTATCGGTCAGATTGGATGTTTGAGTAATTATCGGTTGATTAGATACATAATTATCATTGTGGCTTTTGGAACTTACAACGACGTTATTGTATTTTTCATTAAAATCCTCTTCTCCGTTGACCAGATAAAGTATGCATTCTATAAGAGCGATGATACTTGGCACGTATGTCCAGCAGAATATGAGATAGAAAATCCCTGTCCATTTGCCTAAATAGAATTTATGAACTCCCAGCCCTCCGAGGAAGAAAGCCAGAACAGCAGCAGTATATCGATTTTTCATAGGCGTATTATTTAGCATAATATTTTAGAGCCGGTGAAAGAAGTAAGACGTGCTTCTTCCACCGGCTCAGAGTTTCATCCAATCTTTTCTACGTCCAGGTCGTTCATGTTTAATGCGCCGGCTCTTTTAATGTCTACTCCGTAGATGCGATAAAAAGCATCAGCCACAGTTTGTCCTCCATTGGTCGTGACAGGATTGCTAAAGGAATTGCTTGGAATTTCTACATACATTCCAGGTTCGAGACGAACACCATTCGTGTTTTTCATTCTTTTGACAGTGATTCTAAACAAGGGCATGATAACCTCCTTCTTATACGCCTATAAGTCCTCGGAATTCAGCATTAAATTTAACATGATAAAGGCGTGAGGACTTGTCTGCTATTCACTGAAAAAACAGGCATCGCCAAACGCCCACTCGAGAATGAATAAGAAACAGTAACCCCCACGCCGTTCTGGTATGTAGATACAGCATGGGCTGTACACACATATACAAAACAGAGGAGCGTCATGTCCTTTTATCCCTCGAGTTTTTGAAATTGGCGATTTCGTTTTTCAGGATATTACGGCAAAAACGCTTTCACTTTATCCGGCCATTTCTCCGGTCGGATATTGCAAATATACATTTTTAACCTGAACATGACGCTCTTGTTGAGGAGTTTTTTTACCTTTACTTATTCTTTATGCAAAAATAGGATTGTATTTTGGGTTGGAAGAAGGACTTGGAAGGTGTTTTTATGCCTTCCTGCATAAAGTATCAAGAACCCCCAAAAATGGTACCGCGATGAGTGAAAAATTAGAAATATTGCAATGTCTGATAGAGAACCGGATATTTGCATCTTCACCTTCAGCCTTGGCTCAGGAGTTGGGTTATAAGGGAAAAATGACTCTTTATAGAATTATCAAGGATGAGGTGGCCGAGAAGACTGTAAATGATGTATGGGAGAAGCTGAAGGCCGTTTATTACCTGGAAGATGAGGATCTTTTCCGTATTGCAAATATCTGTTATACAGCGAAAGAGTTTTACGATTGGATTGTGCCTGAGATGAATGTCCGGTATCCCCAATGGGTGGAAAATGTCATTATCTCACTGATAGAAGAACAGTATGACTATAACTCTGAGACTTTTAGAAAAGAGGTGGTGCCGGTATTGACAGACATGAAGCGGGAAGAACCGAATATTTTCTGGGGGATGGTTGTCTTGTTTTATATTCGTGCAAAGAAAATTGAGCCCTATGTGAAAGATGCTTGTGCGGTAAGGAGGAATTTGCTGCGTGAGTTGGATGAGATTTTGTTTTCACTCCATCCGGAAAATGTGCAGGCGCATCAGGCGGTACAAAATCTGATGACGACGCCTCATGCCTCTTTTCATATATGGAGGTTATTGTTTGATGCCATCTTGTTGTTCCGTTATTATACAGAAGCCAATTTTATACAAAAGGCAGTGAAGAACTGTGTTTTGTTCAACTGGCCTCGTAGAAGTTACTGGATAATTCCCGGCACGAGTTACCATGCCGGAGCTGATGTTTGGTTGTTTGTGGAAAACAATTTCTATGCTGCTACTTCCGGATTCTACATTGCCCTTCATCTGAAAGTCGGGAAAAATATTGAAGAGTTTAATGTAATAAATGTTTGCTTATTCCAGTTTCTGTTCGGTGACGAACATACAGATTGCTCTGTATTGCTCACAACTCAGATGGTTGACCAGCAAAAAGATATTTGTTATTATGGGTATGAATATGATACCGGGCAGCAGGAACTCCATTTCTTTTGTATGCAGGAGTGGGGAAACAGGCATGGATTGCCTGATACGTTACAATATATAGATTTACTTTCACCTGAAGGGAAAGAAGAAAAAGTCTGGAGCAGGATTCTGGATAAGTTTGATAAAAGAGGCAGGGGAAAAGAAGTATATTCTAAGGCTATTGAGCATTTTCTGGGGGTAACAGACCTTTCTGAACAATACTGTTTGGAGGATGTGATTATCAGTCGTTCCTTTCTGTCTCTGATACTCAGGGAAGGAGATGAAAGTTATACTTATCAGCTTTCTGTTTCACAATATAATTTTCTGTCTGAAATTAATTCATCTTGTAAGGTGATGATAACCAGGCATGAAAGTGATGGAGAAGTCTACGTGGAATAGCCTTCTTTAGGCTATGCTGTTAAATTCTCCGAGTTTACACGGGTTGAATAGTATTATTGCAACGGAGAATGGAAGAATGTATAGACGTTTTTAGATGGGTATAAGCGGACTTTTTATGTTTCCCTGTCCCGAACCGTATGTTTCCCACGCGAGAAACATACGGTTCGGGACAGGGAAACATAAAAATGTTATTTACGGTGGAAAGAAAATGCTTGTATGTTTAACTAAGAGGTGCTTATGCTTGAAAAAAATAAGTTTTTCTTTGGCACTGTATAATTTTATTCGTAATTTTGCGAACAACAAACAAGGAGGTGAAAATGGTAAGAAAGAACTATTCAGAAGAACAGGAAAAAATGGCCCGCTTTGCCAAGGCCATGGGGCATCCGGCTCGTATAGCCATACTTCAATTTTTGGCCTCGCAGGAATGTTGCTTTTTCGGCGACATTCATGAAGAACTGCCCATAGCCAAGGCTACAGTGTCACAGCACTTGAAGGAGCTGAAAGAAGCCGGACTGATTCAGGGAGAGATTGAAGCACCTAAGGTGAGGTATTGCATTAATAAGGAGAACTGGAAACTGGCCCAAAAAATGTTTGCCGATTTCCTGGGCCAGCCGATATGTAAAAAAGAGAGCTGTTGCGAATAAGCTCTTTTTTTTGTTGTACTTGTTCGTTGTTTTGCGAATTACTAATAATAGATATAGAAGAACGATGAAAAAGATGGTATGTCTTCTGTCAGTATGCTTGGCATTGGCCTCATGTGGGATGCAGGGCAGAAGTGAAAAAGAAATTCAGACAAGTGACAAAGCGGTGGTCAGAAACAGTGAGGTAACTGCCAAAGATCATGTAGAGGTATTGTATTTTCATGGAAAGCAGCGTTGTGCCACGTGTATAGCCATTGAAAATAATACTTTGGCTGTGATGAAAGAGAATCTCTCGGAGCAGGTAAAGAAGGGGGAAGTGGTGTTCAAGGTGATAGACATCAGCAAGAAAGAAAATGAGAAGATTGCCGAAAAATATGAGGTTACCTGGTCGTCACTGTTTGTGGTGCGCTACAAGAACGGGCAGGAGACTGCGGAAAATATGACTCAGTTTGCTTTCGGGAATGCCCGTAAATCGCCGGAGGTGTTCAAGGAAGGACTGGCGAAGAGCGTCAATGACATGCTGAAATAATAAGGAGAAACTATGGACTGGTTACAGACATTATTGGACAACAGTTCCACTCCTGTATGGACGGCGTTTCTGCTTGGACTGCTGACTGCACTTTCGCCTTGTCCGTTGGCGACCAACATTGCGGCCATTGGCTTTATCGGGAAAGATATTGAGAACCGGAGGCGTATTTTCTGGAACGGACTACTCTATACGCTGGGACGTATTCTTTCGTACACGTTGCTTGGAGTGGTGTTGATTCTGATTCTGAAAGAGGGTTCGAGTATGTTTGGCATACAGAAGACCATCGGAGCGTGGGGAGAGCTTGTGTTGGGCCCGCTTTTGTTCCTGATAGGCCTTTTTATGCTTTTTGGTGATAGGTTGAGCTTGCCTCAGTTCGGATTTCAGGGTAATGCGGAAGGGCTTGCCCGGAAAGGTGGTTGGGGTGCGTTGATAATAGGCACGTTGTTTGCCCTGGCTTTCTGTCCCACAAGCGGTGTCTTTTATTTTGGCATGCTGATACCGATGTCGGCCACGACCACAGCAGGTTATCTGCTGCCCGTTGTGTTTGCTATTGCGACTGCCATACCGGTGCTGGTCGTGGCGTGGATTTTAGCCTTCAGTGTACAGCAGCTGGGCAGTTTTTACGGCAAGATGCAGACGGTGCAGAAATGGATGAACCGCATAGTGGGTGTGCTGTTTATCGTCATCGGCGTATATTATAGCTGGGTAATGTATTTATAAACGAAATTGATAACAAACAAAATCTTTACAAGTATGGAAATTAAAGTATTGGGACCGGGTTGTGCAAAGTGTAAGACCACCTATAATGTAATTGAAAAAGTAATCAAGGAAAATAACTTGGACGTGAAACTGACCAAGGTGGACGACATCATGGAAATGGTGAGCTACAACATCATGATGACTCCTGCCGTTGTGGTAGACGAAGTAGTGAAGATGAAAGGACAGGTTCCCACCGAAAGCGATGTGAAGAAACTTTTAGGAATCGGATAAACAAGAGGATTGATTCAGAAGCGGCAGAAACGACCTTCAAGGCAGCTGCCGCTTTTATGATGGGATACTTGTTCGTATTTAAACGAATTATAACGATAGAAACATGATACAAGATTTTGCAGACTGGCTTGTTTACGGATTGTTCGGACTGAGTGCCGAGACGCCGCTTGGGGTAGCCGTAAACTTCTTTTTTTATGATACCATCAAGATTCTTATTCTACTGTTTTTTATCAGTGCGCTGATGGGAATCATTAACGCTTATTTTCCGATAGAACGTTTGAGGAACTATCTGGTAACACATAAGATGTACGGGTTGCAGTATGTATTGGCTTCCATTTTCGGAGCCATTACTCCGTTCTGTTCCTGCTCGTCCATTCCCTTGTTTATCGGCTTTGTAAAAGGCGGTATCCCTTTGGGAGTGACGTTTGCCTTTCTGATTACTTCTCCGCTGGTGAACGAGGTAGCGGTGGCTATGTTCCTCGGCTCTTTTGGGCTGAAAGTCACACTTATCTATGTCATCAGTGGTATTCTGCTGGGGGTGATAGGAGGTTTTGTGCTCGGCCGCATGCATCTCTCATCTTACCTGAGCGACTGGGTGAAGCAGATACAGGCCAGCTCCTCGGCACAGGCAGGAGAGTGGGAGAAAGACCATACTACTTTTATCAAGCGTCTTCCCGTCATTGTGCGTGATGCCTGGAAGATTGTAAGTGGTGTACTGATTTACATTCTGATAGGTATTGGTATCGGTGCGCTTATGCACGGTTTTGTGCCCGAAGGATTTTTCGAGCAATACATGTCGAAGGACAACTGGCTTGCCATACCGCTTTCGGTCATTCTTGCCGTACCGATGTATGCCAATGCGGCAGGTATTGTGCCTGTCATCGAGGTGTTCGTGGCCAAAGGTATCCCGATGGGAACAGCTATTGCCTTCATGATGGCTGTGGTAGGTCTTTCACTTCCGGAAGCGACTTTGCTGAAAAAGGTGATGACGTGGCGGCTGATTGCGATATTCTTCGGAACGGTGGCTTTCTTCATTATCTTGTCAGGTTATTTGTTTAATTTTGTTCTTTAATTTATCATTGTTATATTTATATGAGAGTATTGATTCTTTGTACAGGAAATAGTTGCCGCAGCCAGATGGCACACGGCTTTTTGCAGTCGTTCGATAAAAATATAGAAGTGTGTTCGGGTGGAACAGAGCCTGTTGCACAAGTAAATGGCAAGGCGGTGAAGGTAATGAAAGAAGTCGGAATAGACATCAGTTCGCATGTACCGACTCATGTGAATACCTATCTTGATCAGGAATGGGATTATGTGATTACCGTGTGCGGAGGGGCAAATGAAAGTTGTCCGGCATTTACCGGAAAAGTAGGCAAGCGTCTTCACATCGGTTTTGACGATCCGTCGTATGCTACCGGGACTCCGAAATTTATTGAAGCAGAATTCCGTCGTGTGCGGGATGAGATTAAAAATGCCTTTGCCCGTTTCTACATTACGGAAATCAGAAAAGAAGACTTGCCCGCTTGTTCTTGCGGAAGTTGCAATTAAGTGCAGTTATCCGATTCCGCTTTGTTCTAGTCTATCTTGCTGCCCGATAATTTTTTTATTGATGTAAGGCTGACTTTATTTGCGAAGTTAGCCTCTTTGGGAGTGCTTTTTGCTGATGAATATAGGTTTAGAAACGTTAAATCGTTTTTTTATGTAATGGCCTTGTTAGAGTAAAAGGATGTGAATTGTAATTTTTTAAAAATCAGCTTCTTTTATGACTTGCAATTTTTCCCCAGTCACTGGATGAACGAATTCAAGTGCGGCGGCATGCAGATACAGACGGTCGGACGGCTGGCCGTAGAGGTCGTCGCCCACCATCGGATGGTTCAGTCCCTCCGGATGGGCGGCATGTACACGGAGCTGATGGGTACGTCCTGTATGCGGATAGAATGTGATCCGTGTTTTGCCGTCCTTGCGTTCCAGTACCCGATAGGAAGTGACGGCCCGTTTGCCATACTCCCGGCTCACCATCTGGCGTGGACGATCCATCGGGTTCGGACAGATGGGCAGGTCGATGATACCCTCGTCAGTTTCCAATTCTCCCTCCAACAGGGCCGTATAACGCTTTTGGATAAGACGCGTTTCGAAGAGTGCCTGAAGCTCCTTGTGCACCTCCTTCGTTTTGGCCGCGAGCAGCAGGCCGGAGGTAGCCATGTCCAGCCGGTGTACGATAAGCGGACCGGTGGCCTTGGGATAAAGATTGTGCAATCGCTGTAGAATAGAGTCGAGGTCGTTCTTGCCCGGTACGGAGAGCATGCCTGCCGGCTTGTGTACCACCACCAGCCATTCGTCCTCATAGAGAATCTCCAGTGCTGTCTGACGATGTATATCCTCCTCCAGCGGGTTCGATTCCACATTCAGTCCCACGAGCATGTGTTTCAGAATCGGTTCACACTTTCCTTTGCACGACGGATAGAAATGTCCTTCGCGGCGAATCTCGTCCTTGGGTGACATGCCCCACCAGAACTCGCCCATGGCCAATGGTTGGAGCTGATGCAGGTAAGCATACTGAAGCAATTTAGGGAGTGCGCATTCTCCTGCACCGGCCGGCGGTGTCTTTTGCGGAGTAGAGCGGAAAATTTTGCATAAATCTTTTACTTCCCCTCGTGCGTTGAGCATGCGGAACTGGGCGAACAGACGCAACTGGAGAGCCGCCGAACGGGTTTTTCGTTCGTGGCGCAAGGCCTGAATCTCCTGCTCGAATGCTTGAAAAGTCTCTCCGGCCGCCTGTACCTTTTCTTTCAATCTCCGTTCCAACCGTTTGAACTCCGCTTTCTGAAACTGGCTTTCGCGTGACATTGCTTCCGCTTCTTCAGGTGAAACGCCTTCCTTCCGACGTTGTTCACGGAGGGTTTTCGCCTCTTTCAGCTTCTGTTTTTCAGTAGCCAGCGTGGCTTGAGCTTCTTCTTCCGCCTTTTTCCATTCCTCCCGAGCTGAGCAGTATGCCTCGCTGGCCTCCATGGCGGCAATCCGGTGGTTGATGCCGGAAATCTCCGCTTCCTCGATACGGAAAAATCCGTCGGGTTGCAGGAGGTCATACACCGGAGGTACGAAAAACGCATGGTGGTTGCTTCCGGCCAGATTGCCCGAAAAAGCGGCCAGGTAGCCCAGTTTTCCTTCGGAATCCTTTATTACCAGTACCCCGAACATCTTTCCCTGACGAAGTTCCTCCTGCCAATCGTCCCGTGTGAGCAGGTACTGACGTACCTCGTCGGCCGCCAGTCGGGTGAGTGGGTGAGGGGTGTAGTGGAAAGGAAAAGTGAAGGCTTTCGGTAAGGCGATGCCTTCGATTGGGGTATGGAAGGAATGTATCATGGTGAAATATTGAGTTCGTTTTTATTGCGGGGGCAAAGGTACGAATAAAATGGCTTCTATAGAAATGAAGGTATATATATCCTATATGGTGTATCTTATTACGGTTTTTGTACAATGGATAGAAGAAAAATGTATTTTTGTAAATGCTGTAGTGTGCATGAACTTTTACAGAGTTATTTATCTGAGTCACAATTCCCATATTTCCTGTGATGAAACGACTTAAAATCCTATGAAAACAAAAAAGAAAAACATTCTTCGCCTGCTCATCGCTCTGGTAGTGGTAATAGGCGTGGTGTATGCTTCGTTGCCTTACTACGCCCGTCAGGCACTCATTCACTGGATGCCCGTCATCGATGACCTGGAAACCTTTCACCGGCACACGGTACACCACAATCCCGATGACGTGTGGTACTGGCCTCTTTCTGCTGATTATAACCGCTACCAACTGCTAGAAAAAGATGCGCACTATCTGGACAGTTTGCGCACCGTGTCCTTCCTCGTTATCCGTCGTGACAGCATTGTTTTCGAAAGTTACCGTGACGGGTGGAATGATACACTCACCTCAAATATTTATTCTGCTACAAAAACCATTGTGGGACTGCTGGCAGGTATTGCTTTTGATGAAGGAAAGATTCATAGTCTGGACGACCCCGTATCGCGCTACATACCTGCCTATACAAAAGGAATGCAGGCTGACGTCACCCTGCGCCATTTGCTGACCATGAGTGGCGGCATGGCATGGGATGAAGCGTATGCTTCACTCTTTTCTGTTACAACGCACGGTTATTATGGTAACGATCTTTATGACTTGGTGACGGGTCTGGAGGTGGTTGACCGTCCCGGCGTGCAATATTCCTACCGTAGTGGTGAGACGCAACTGTTAGCTTTTGTCATTGAGGCAGCCACCGGGCAAACACTAAGCAACTATGCCGAAGAGAAGCTCTGGCGTCCGATACAGGCCGAACGGGATGCCTACTGGTTGCTGGACAAAAAAGACGGTGACGAAAAAGCCTTCTGTTGCTTCCATACCACGGCCCGCGATGTAGCCCGTTTCGGAAGTCTCCTGTTGCATCGTGGCAATTGGCACAGCCGCCAACTGGTATCCGAAGCCTATATGGACGAACTGATGCGTCCCGCTTCGTACCTGAAAGATCAGTGGGGAAAGGACTCACTCAGCTATTATGGTTTCCAAACGTGGGTGATGGATTATCATGGTATGCGTTGCCCTTACATGCGCGGTATGCTGGGCCAATACATCATCGCTATTCCCGATTTGGATGCCATTGTCGTGCGGCTGGGCCGTAAGCGTTGCGATGTATACGATCGTGAGATTACGACCGATATTATGCGGTATATGGATATAGCTATGAAGATACTGAGTGGAAAATGATGCGTACCGTCAGGTTATTGGTAACTGATGCATATAGCATATGTGCGACAAGTTTTCTTCTCCAAAACTTGGCTATGAACACTTTGGGAAAGGGATGGGTACGTATCCTGCATTATATCTGGATTTGAATATACAGAAATATGATACATTGGAAGTGTTGATTTATGTGTAATGCATTGCACATTAGCTGGCTGATTTTATTGTGTCATTCGTTTGGAAAGAATCACTTTCGCTTTTTCGCGAAAGGTGATTTCACTTTCCAGTATAGTTTCTCCACCAATATCCTCTCCGGCACTTTCCCATACCCCATTATGGTTATAAAAATACCATAGGCCATATACGCCCATAGAGTCCAGATATTTGTCGTTTACCACTCCTGCTATTTTATCCTTGTAGATAAATATCTTGTTTACACTGGAGTTTAGGAACGATTCTTTGCCTTTAGAGATTTCTTTGACTATCATTACATACGCCGATAAAGGTGTAGATTTTCCTTCTGGTGTAATCTCAGATAATTTCCTCTTTATTTTTATCGTTTGATATTCTCCTTCGGGAATCGCATGTTTGCTAATTACTCTTTTGGTTTCAAGTTTCTCAATTTCAAGCTGTTTCTCTTTTAGAAATACATGATACACGTGGTGCTTGTCGTTTTGCGTGACAAATTCTTTGGCTTTCCCATTCACAAAAAGAATGCCGGCTCTCTCATCAAACGCATAACCGGAGTTGATTTCCTTGTTGCTTATAAGCTTGTGGAATAAATTCTGACGTTCTTTTTGAGAATAATGAGGGCAATTACTATAAGGTAGAAAGCTAAGTCCTTCTACCGCACTTATACTCGTGGGGCGTGAGTCGCTGATTCCCTTTTCGAACCAGCAGATAGAACCGGCGCTTCCGCCCGATAAGATAATTCCTTTGTCGAGCGCTTTTTTTAGAATTTTGTCAATACCTTGTGCTTTCCAAATTCCCATCATGTTCAATGTGTTTCCTCCACCCACTACAATTGCGTCTGAATGAAGAAGTATGTCTTCAAACGATTGGTTGTCGGGCGATGCACTGACCCATACGTTCATCACCAGGGTATCTATCTTGAGTGCGTTGCAGATACTTCCCCAAAATTGGATATTATCGGGATTATCTCCGCTAGCAGTTGGCAGATAGCATAGGCGCGGGTGTTCCTTTCCGGTCAAATCGGCGATGTATCTGGTAAATTTGAAATCAATGTCTCCTCCCCACACAAAAATCTTTTTATCTTGTGCGTTGGTTACAGAAAGATTCACGATGAACAATCCTAGAATAAGGAATAGTCGAAGCATAGTGGTAAGTTTTTATGGGTGGCAGAGGTATAATTTATCAATTTAAAATATGAAAAAGAACCGGACTCCAATCAGTCCAGTTCTCTCTGACGGCAGAAGAATCCGCCGAATTTTTCGTCCACGTGTTCTACCGGCTGGCGGAAGATGCCGTAAACCGATGAGCCGGAACCGCTCATGCTGGCATACACTGCACCAAGGTCATACAACTCGTCCTTGATGGCCGCAATTTCCGGATATTTCAAGAATACGCTGTTCTCAAAATCATTTTTCATGTTGTCCTTCCATGTCTCTACCGGCTGGCAGATGATGTCTTTCAATGAAACTTCCGGACGGCGGGGAGTGATGTGGGCGAAAGCATCGCGTGTGGATACGAAGATACCTGGTTTCACCAGCACCAGGTAATAACCCGAAAGTGAAAGACGGACAGGCTCGAATATGTTACCGATTCCCGTGGCAAATACCGGCTGGTTGCGGATGAAGAAAGCACAATCGGCTCCTAAGCGGGCGGCGTAGTCTTCCATCTCCTCCAGACTCAGTGCCAGACGGAATTTCTCATTCAGCAACTTAATCATGAATGCGCAATCGGACGAACCGCCTCCCAGTCCGGCACCCGTGGGGATGTGCTTGAACAGGTGGATGTCAACGGGCGGTATGTCATAATCCTTTTTCAGCAATTCGTAGGCTCTGACCACCAGGTTGTCTTCCGGCTTTCCCTCGATGGCCGTACCTTTCACGTGAAGCGTATAAAGAGCATCGTTTTGTTCTCTTCGTGTCACTTCCAGTGCATCTTGCAGGTGAATGGGGTAGAAAATGGTTTCCAAGTTATGGTAACCGTCGGGACGTTTTTCAATAATATTCAGGCCAAGGTTTATTTTGGCATTTGGAAATGTAATCATGGTGTTGTTTGTTTTTTCGTTTCTCAAATATAGCAGAAAGTTTCGAGAAAATCGGGATTCACGGAAAAAATCGTATCTTTGCCCCACTTAAACAAAAACAAAATGGCAGAACCAAGAAGAAATACACGTGTGGCAAAGACGGCTAAGACCAAGCCGATGGATGAGTACGGCCACCTCCAGCCTCAGGCTCCCGAACTGGAAGAGGCTGTGCTGGGTGCGCTGATGATTGAGAAGGATGCGTATTCGCTGGTGAGCGAGATTCTTCGTCCGGAGTCGTTCTACGAACACCGGCACCAGCTGATTTATGCGGCTATTACTGACTTGGCTATTCAACAGAAACCGATTGATATCTTGACCGTGGCCGAGCAGTTGCGCTCGCGCGGTAACCTGGAAGAGGCGGGCGGACCGTTCTATATCACTCAGCTGAGTGGTAAGGTGGCCTCGTCGGCTCACATTGAGTACCATGCCCGCATCATTGCCCAGAAGTTTTTGGCACGTGAGCTGATTTCTTTTACGAGCAACATACAGACCAAGGCGTTCGACGAGACGCAGGACGTGGACGACCTGATGCAGGAGGCCGAAGGAAAGCTCTTCGAAATCTCCCAGCAGAACATGAAGAAGGATTATACGCA
>CAMFND010000010.1 GCA_945965395.1 uncultured Bacteroides sp. | reverse complement strand
ACTGCTCTATTTTTTCATCTCCTTTATGGAAGATTCCGGCTACATGGCACGTGCGGCCTTTATCATGGATAAAATCATGCATAAAATGGGGCTTCACGGAAAATCGTTCATCCCGCTCATCATGGGATTCGGATGTAATGTACCTGCCATCATGTCATCACGTATCATCGAGAGCCGCAAGGCACGACTGGTAACCATGTTAGTGAACCCGCTCATGTCGTGCAGTGCCCGCCTTCCCATCTACCTGGTCATGATTGGCGCATTCTTCCCCGGCAAAGCCAGCCTGATTCTGCTGTCCATCTATGCCATCGGCATCCTGCTGGCCGTACTCATGGCCCGCATCTTCACCAAGTTCCTGGTGAAAGGCGATGACAGTCCCTTCGTGATGGAGCTTCCTCCCTACCGTATGCCGACCGCTAAGGTCGTACTGCGCCACACATGGGAAAAAGGAAAACAATACCTCAAAAAGATGGGTGGAATTATCATGGTAGCCTCCATTATCATCTGGTTTCTGGGATACTACCCTAACCACGAAGCATACGAAACCACTGCCGAACAGCAGGAAAACTCCTATATCGGTCAGTTAGGAAAAGCCATTGAACCAGCCATCGAGCCGCTGGGATTCGACTGGAAAATGGGTATCGGTATTCTGTCGGGAGTTGGTGCCAAGGAACTTGTGGTAAGTACCTTGGGAGTGCTCTACACCAACGAAGACGACGTAGATACCGTCAATCTTTCCGAACGCATCCCCATCACACCACTCGTAGCCTACGGATACATGCTGTTCATACTAATTTATTTTCCGTGTATTGCTACCTTAGTTGCCATCAAGCAGGAATCAGGGGGATGGAAATGGGCCATTTTTGCTGCGATCTACACCACCATATTAGCCTGGCTTGTAGCATTCGGAGTCTATCAGTTAGGAAGTTTATTCATCTAAAATTATTATCAATATGAATATTCAAGATATTCTCGTATATATCATCGTAGCTTGCTGCCTTCTCTGGGTCGGCAGACACTTTTTCCGCACCCTCATCCGCCAGAAAGGAAGATCAAACGGATGTGGATGCGGATGCAGCGGATGTCCTTCACACAAGGACTAAAGAAACACTATTTCTTCTCGCTCATTTCAAAATGCCATTCTCCGGCAGACAGCGTCAGCTGACATTCGTTTTTCGGTTCGCCGTTCACACTCCAGCGCTGGAATTCGGCAGGAAGCACCACCTGTGCGGAAGTTCCTTCCGGTACTCGCAGATACATGGTTCCACTGTGAGCCGACTTGTCCATTTCAAATACGATGCGACGACCGCCCGACAACGGTACCTGGGTGCGGATGAAGTTCAAATGTGCCGGATGAGGTGCTACGCGGAACGTACGGAAAGCCGATTCCAGCGTTTCAATGCCGGCAATGTATTGTGAAAGGATGGTCAGCGGACCACCGCTCCATGCGTGATTGTAGGTACCGCCTCCGAAACCTTCACTGCCGATGCCCCAGCCTTCCCACAGCGTGGTCAGCGGACTTTCTATCATGGCGCGATAACGCAGTTTCATGCGGTTCAGGGCGTCCTGATAATAGCCCATCGTGCAAAGAGCTTCGAGCACATATTTCTCCATGTACGGACTGGCGTGATACCAGGTGGAGAAGAAAGGACGAATCACCGGATACAGTTCTTTGGGCAAGACTCCGGATACGACGGCCAGTGCCTGCGCACGGTCATCGGGTTTGCCCTGATAGCCCGGAGATATGTAGTATTTTCCGTTCCAGAACGTACGGTGGAACACTTTACGCAGCTTGTCGGCGGTAGTGCGTGCCCAAGCGGCTTCTTCTGCCTCGCCAGCCAACTGGTTCATTTCTTCGTATCCCTTCAAGGCAATCACATACCAGAGGTTGAACAGCAGGGTCATGTCCTTGTTTTCTCCCCAGTCGCCCCAGGTCCATCCGCCGGAACGAGGTATCACCAGGCCTTGGGCATCCGTTTTCCACACGTGGATGTATTTCTTTACCCGTGGAAGCACGTCGGCAATGGTCTGACGGTCGCCCGTACCCATGTAGTAGGTCCAGAAACCGTAATGGCTCACACTGGCCAGCATCTGCATGGGCAGTTCGTCCTTGTAGTTTCCAGCCGGAACGGGTGCAAAGATGGTGCTGTCGGCCCGCTGCCATCCCATCAGTTCACGAATACCCTTGCGGGTCAGCAGATGAGCCTTTTCGTCGAGAGCATAGAAAGCTTCGCCCAACTCGTTCACCACGTCGCCCCACCATTGGGCACGCTCGCGGTCGGGACAGTCCATATAAGTGTCGCGCATGGTAATGTAGAGCGTACGCTGCGACTTGTCCCACAAGCGGGTGAGCATCGGGTCATCGCAGGAGAAGCTGCCGGCAAATGAGGTGTCGTAGCCCGTTTCACGGTATTTCACATCGAGCACTTCCACGCCTTCCGGAAGTTCATACTGCACATAGTGGCCGTTCATCCAGCCCTTGCATTCGAATGTCTGTTCTCCTTCACATGTGCGATACTCGGCAAATACGTTGGTGGCCGAACCTCCCCGGTAATTGTCCGTACGGATACGGATGCACTTGCCTGCCGATGCTTTCAGGCGGATGTAAGGAGTAATCTGTGCATTGTAAGGCAGGTAAGCCCGCAGCAACGTATCGCCCTGCATCTCTGTCTTCGCATAAGGCTTCAATCCGTAATCTTTCCAGAACGGGATGGGGCGGTCTACCAGCTGATTCCATCCGGCTTTTTCCAGTGATATTTCCGTGGCTTTCTTCCATTTTTTGTCATCATAATCGGGCGACATGAAAGGGATGTCTTTCACTGCATCGAACCCGATGTTTGACTCTGCCAGACGATAGTTGGGCTGTTCACCCTGCGGCACATAATAGGCCGGATGTTTTTTCACCCGCCATTTTGCATCGGGTTCCACTTCCTTGCCGTCGCAGAAAAGGGAGAAACTGATACCTGCCGTAGGGGAATTGCGATGGCTGAAACCATCCTTGCCAAAGTACCACACCAGCAAGGCCACGGTATTCTCTCCCATACGCAAGGCAGGAAGCGAAGTAATCACATCGCAATAGGTGTCCGAAGGGTTCGGACCGCGTTTCAATCCTCCTTCCGACACTTGCAGCTCGCCGTTTACCCAAAGCCAGTATTTCGTATCGGCAGCCAGACGCAGTACCAGTGAACGGGGCTGTTCGTCCAGTGTCACTGTATTGCGGAAGCACCACCATGTGCCGGGTGCGGCCGGTTCTTTCTCTTTTAAGGTCCATACCTGGGCATACAACTGCACACAGGCACACAGACTCAATATGACGGATAATAACTGTTTCATTGTTCTTTTTCTTTATTTGTTACCTATTGAAAACACCAAAACTCCTGCCGTGGGGATTTCTGCACTACCCACCTGAATGCGGCTGCCTTCCGGCAGATTGAACGTATAAGGACGGTCTGAATAGTTCAGCACGATGCCCATCCCATTACGATATTCCAATGTCACCCCGTAAGGCAGATCCATACACGGAATACCGAGCTGTGCATACAGTTTCTTCAGAACCTCTTTTTCCAGTTGCCCGTCTTTGCTGTCCACGCCTACATACGTCATAGTTCCCTTACCTAACTTCTTAAACGTCACGGCAGCTTTTCCTTCATAAAACTCACGGCTGTAAGTACACCACACCTGTGCATCGGCTGCCGGTTTTATGATTTCGCCCCAACTGTTCCAGGTGTATTCCTTTCCATCCATCTGCAGGATACCGGGGTCTGAAGGGAGAAGCAGGTCGTAGAATTCTATTTCATTGCCTGTCAGCGGAGTCAATACAGAGCCGAAGGGGGATTCCGGCAAACGTCCGCAGCGGTCTTTCTGTGCCGTGCGGCAGGTTACCACCAGGTTTCCTCCGTTTTCTACATACGATTTCCATTTGTCCACCAGCATGTTGTCGGCCATCTGGTAGGCAGGCACAATCACCACCGGATAATCTGACAGGTCGGCTTTTTCTGTGATGAAATCGACCGGTGCACCGAAGGATTTCAGGGTACGGTAATATTTGTCGATATGACCGAGCGTATTCCACAAATAAGTCTGTTTCTGGCGATCGATGCTCCAGCTATTCTCGTGGTTGAACAGGATGGCTGTTTTCCGGGCCACATATTCTTTTGGCTGCTTGGCACGAGGTTGCACCGACTGACGCAGCATCTTTATTTCCTGAATGAACTGTTCATACTCCCGTCCGCCCGGAGTGACGGTCACTCCGTCGGTCCCGACAATGCCATAATGATATTGCTCGGTGCCATACAACGGCTGACGGTAACGATAGGTACACACGAAGTCACTTCCACCAGCAAAGACGCTCCATAGCCACAGGCGTACCGCACCGGGAAGCGGCTGAGGATTGATGCCACCCCAGTTTACCTGCCCCGGCTGCAACTCCATCACGCCATACACGCCTTTTACCGGACGGAAAAAGTCATTTGCCCAAGCAATGCGCAGCGGATTGCCTACCCGGTATCCCCGGCGTCCGATTCCCTCATTATCGCCATACACCATGTAACGCGTATAACTTACAAAGTCCAGATCGGGACTACCACCGATGTGTCCCTCTTCATAGTTGGGGATGTAATTGGTAGTTACCCACTGGTCTTTCGCATATTTCTTGATAAGAAGGCACTGCTCATTCAGGAAGTCGTTGGTCTGACTGGCCGCAAAACGACGGTAGTCAAGAATCTGATGATGGTTCATAAAGACCTGGGCAGTCTTCGGCAAAGTGATTTCATCAAACGAAGCATACACCTGACTCCAGAATGCGGTTCCCCATGCCTGATTCAGTTGGGTAATTGTCTGGTATTTATTCCGGAGGTAGGTACGGAAACCTTCTTCCGCAGCCAGATTATAATCAAACTGGACAGCCGGTTCATTGTCAAGCTGCCATCCTACCACGCGTGCATCATGTCCGTATCGTCTGGCTAACTGCTCAATCATCCGGAAAGCCAATTTCCGATACACGGGTGAAGCAAAGGAAGCATGCTGGCGGGCACCATGATCCAGCACAATGCCGTTTTCCTGACGAAGCAGAATTTCCGGATACTTCCGGCTAAGCCATACGGGAGGAGTAGCCGTAGATGTACACAGCACGACTTTTAAATCGTACTTTGCTGCCAATCCGATGGCCTTGTCGAGCCAGGCAAAATCAAAACGTCCTTCCTCCGGCTCCAGCTGCGCCCAGGCAAACTCAGCGAAATGGGTAAACTCAAAGCCCAGTTCGTGCATGCGCTTGAAATCGCGCTCCCACTGTGATTCATCCCAATGTTCGGGATAATAATATACTCCGGTCTGTATCAAATCTTTCTCTTTAAACCAGGATGCCTGAACGGATGTTCCGGCCAGCAGGCAAAGGCTTAATATAACGCCTAAACGTCTGAATTTCATTCTCATATTCTTGTTTTTCTAAATAGAATTCATTGTTTTTCGATGGGTTTCGTACAGAATGGCAATACGGGCATACCGGCCTCTGTGCGCAAGCTGCCGATGGTTGCTTCATCAAAGCAATAAGAAACCCGGTAAGGAGGATTCAGCTTTCTTACAGGCAGTATGATTTGTTTCCCCTTAATTTTTGCCTTCACGGTAAGCGTATCTCCTTTGCCGTCTGTCAGCACCAGTCCCGTGATATGGGGAGTAGTCGATTGCAAAGTGGAGAAGTTTCCTTCAAGATTCACCACAATCTTTCCTTTCTGAAGTTCGGCAGATGCCAGGCGCGGACTCTCGTAAGCACCGGTGAACTGTCCGTAGACTTTATCCATAGCCAGACAGGCCAGACGTTCTCCAATGGCCCGCTTGTTACGCGGATGAATGTCTTTTACATTCTCTACCAAATCGGAAATATTAATCATGGCGGTATTCTTTACCTGTCCCAGCATGAGTTCCTGCTGTTCGCGCAACAAAGCCGGGGTGTTGTTCTTCGCTCCGTATGTATGAGGCGCAATCTGCACGTAATAGAACGGGAAGTCCCATCCGAAATCTTTTCGCCACGCCTCCACCATCTTGAATACCAGACGGGCATACGAAGGTGCGTTTTCATGGTTGCTTTCTCCCTGATACCAGATGCAACCGACAATCTGATAAGGCACCAGCGGATGAATCATCTGATTGTACAATACACCCGGCTTTATCGGCCACCAGGGATAGTCTTTCAATTTATTCTTTGAAAGTATCTCGTCTTTCTCCACGATGTCGGCCGGTGTCCATACCTCTGCCGGCGTACCTCCCCAGGCGGATACTAAAATACCTACGGGCACTTTCAGATGTTCGGTCAGGTAGCGGGCAAAGAAATACGCAGTGGCACTGGTCTTGCGCATGCTTTCGGGAGTAGCTACCTCCCACTTCGTGCGACAGTCGGTCTGAGGTGTATCGGCTCCCTGCTTGGGGTTATGGAAGATACGTACGGACGGACAGGCAGCTTGTTTCACTTCCTGCTCGCCGTTCATGATTCCCATATCGGCCGACCATTCCATGTTCGACTGTCCGCTGCACAGCCAGACTTCACCCAACATCACATCCGACAATTTCCGGCTTTCGTTCCCGCCTTTCACTTCAAGCGTATACGGACCTCCGGCACGCCCGGTCCGCACCTCTGCCTTCCAGCGTCCCTGATTATCGACCACCGTACGCACGGTGTCACCCGGATTCCATTCAGAGAGAATCATCAGAGTTTCAGACGGATTTCCCCATCCCCATACGGCTACCTTACTGTTTTGTTGTAACACCATCCCATCGGAGAAAACCGACGGAAGTTGAATCTGTGCCTTGGCTTCCATTCCCGATGCCAGAGCCAGCAGTCCTAAAATAAAATGAGTTGTGCTTTTCATTGTTCTACCTGTTCATGTAAAAATTCCTGCAAACAAAGGTAGAAGAACTATCCCATGCTTGCAGGAAAAAAATGATATTTCTGTGGTTATTTTTGATTTTTGACGGAAGACAAAATGCTTAAATCTTTCACATCGACTTCGGAGGAAGGGTTGAACCGATCACTGCACATATATTTCTTCAAGCTGTAGAGTAACTGGCGGGCTTCCGTACGCTTGTCCATGTCCTGCCAGAAGTCTATTCCGGATACGAGCAGCTTACCCTTACCCACCTTGACCTCAAACAGCAGAGCCAGCGGACGGTTGGTAAACCAGTCATCAATCACACGTACTATCGGCTGTAAATCCTTGTCGACCTTCGCTACCTTTATGGCGCCGGAGTGACTCATGGCATCCCACCACTGGTAGTCACTGTAATACTCTGTAGGGAACTCTGAAAGTGCCGGGTGGGCGGGGTTACACAGGATACCCAGCGTGTGAGGTGCCTGCCCTAACGTCCAGGCTGTGTTCCAGAAGATGCTGGAGAAACCTATTGCCACTTCGCCTCCTGCTTCGGCAGGCAAGGAGCCTTTCCGTAAAGAGAGCAGTACGTTACCGCCTTCCTGAAGACGTTGTAAGGCTTTTGCATCCAGACGGTCGGTCATCAGCAGTTGTGCTTCATCAGCTACTTTCTGTACCGCAGCAGGATATACCCAGATGTGCCAGCTGTTGGCGTAATCTCCCAATGTAGCTTCCAGTGTCAGGCATGAAGGAACGTCCACCTTATCCAACGGAATCTCCAGTTGTCCCAGCGGAATACAGTTGCCGATACCTACCGGCTGATGTGCCAGCTTGCCCGAAGCGATAGTCTTTCCTTCTTTTGTTTTCAGAGTCCAGGCAGTAGAGGTCACCTCCAACGGAGCGGCTCCGAAATGCGCCACTTCCAGACTACCTTTCACGGTTTCCTTGTTGGTATAAATCAGCTTCGGCAAACGCAGCAATGGCACCGTGCTGTTACAAAAACGACGGTATTCTTCCGGACGGATGTAGCCTTTCTCTTCCCAAAACGCATCGAGCACTCCTACCAGCGCCGTACCCTGACCCGGGAAATCAGACAAGCCCAACAACTGGAATCCACCGAAGTCTTTTGTACGCAAGGCGGCTTCAATATCGGCCTTATAACACAACGCCTGCAATTTCCCGGAAGCCAACAGGAAACTGTCTGCCAAATGAGCCATGCCGTTTTCGGCCAGTGTTTCCTGGAATATCTCAAAGTTGCGCGGACGCATCACCCCATCGTATTTGGCCATTTCCTTGAAGTTGGGATATACACACCACTGACCGATTTCGTGGCTCACCATCGGCTGCTGGAAACGTCCGATGTATTCTGACCAGTCATAGTCGGTACGCGGTGCCTGTGCATTGATGATACTCTTCACTCCTTGTCCCCATGCCTGAATGCGAGGGCTGGAATCGCTCAAGAAATCATTAACCGGCAAATTGGGCCATCCGGCACCTGAACAGTACAAACGACGGGCATCGCGCTCTTTCCAGGTAGCGACGAAATTAGTCAGATAAGCATGGCTTCCCGCTCCCGCAGGCTCATTGCCGTACATCATCATGCAAAAAGAAGGATGGTTACCAAACTCACGGACGATGCGTTCACTTTCTTCCCAAATAAAGCGGTCCAGATCACCTCCGTCGCCAATGGTAGTCGACTGGTTAGCCCAGGAAGAACATTCTATCTCTAGGTACATACCCATCTCATCGGCAGCTGCAAAAGCAGCTTCGGGCGGACACCAGGAATGGAAACGCACGTGGTTCAGTCCGTGCTGCTGACAGGTAGTGTAAATCTTTTTCCAGGATTCTACATCCGTGGGCGGAAAACCGGTCTTTGGGAATACGGCACAATCCAGCGTACCACGCAGGAACAAACGGCGGTCGTTAATGGTCAATTTACCGTCCACCACCTTCACATCGCGGAAACCAAAACGTTCGGTATAAACATCTGTTTCACCGCTCTCTGCATCCTTCACACTCAGTTTCAAATCATATAAGGATGGAGAAAACTCATCCCAGCACTTAATATCTCCCTTCATGGCCAGCGACATCACCACCTGATTCTCGCCCGGCTTCAAGGTAGACTGTTGCTGTACTTTTTCATTGCCTACCGTCATTTCGAGTACCACACTCGTTTCTTTCTCATAACGGTTCATCAAGGAAGCCAACACACTGACTTTCTTAGCCAGACGATCTGGCATAATCTTGACGGAAGACACGTTCACTTCCGGCTTTACCTCTAAGAACATGTCGCCCACTACCCCGTTCCAGTTTCCTTGCGTATGGTCGGAAATGCTGTGTGAGTTCTCCCCCGGATCGATGTTCTTCACCCGGTTATCTACACAAAGCATCAGTACATGCTTCCCTGCTGAAAGCTTGCCTGTCAGGTCATAGCGGTGAGGAGCGCCCAGGACATTCCGCATACCGATTTCCTTTCCGTCTACATACAAACGGCTCTCCCAGTGACAGCGTTCCAGAAAGAGAGAAATATCCTTTCCTTCCCAACAGTCCGGAATCACCACTTCTTTCTGATACCACGCCTTACCTTTGTAATATTTTACCGGTTGAAGCCAGAAAGGCACCTTGACATTTCCTGCTTCACGGTATTTGGCATACGAAGGTTTCAGGAAAAAAGAAGAATCTACAATACCGCCTGTCCAGTCGGTTCCGACTGTAATGTCTTCCCCAAAACCGTTGGAAGCCATTGAGCCCGGCAGTTCAATCATCCGACTCCAGTCCATACTGTCCGTAGAGAACGTCCACGAACCGGACAAGTCAATCTTGTCAGTCTGCTGACTGCAAGAAAAACAAAGCAAAGAAAATGAGAGTAATGCTGCTGCTTTCATATTATCAAATTTTGAGTTTACAAACCATTTTACAGAAGACAAAATTACGCATAAACCATCATCTCTGAATGTGCTATTTTCGCAAAAGGATGTAATATTTTTCGATTTCAGGTATTATCTTACTAAAAGATAAAATCTCTTCAGGAAGTCTCCCTGAAAATCCAAATAAATACCTACTTTTGCCCTCAAATAAATTATGCTATGGAAAAGAAAAAAGACGGCTTTCCCAATGAGAAAGCCATTGTCATTCCTCAGGAGAATCTTTTAAGAATCAAAGAAAATCCCATGACACGCCTGCTGCATCCCACAGATGTAGGCTACTATCCTCACGCCGAAGGTCACTACCGGGAACGTGCAGAAGGAAGCCCGCAGCACATTCTGATTTACTGCCACGAAGGAGAAGGCTGGTACAATATCGGAAAAGGAAGATGCACGGTAAAAAAGAACGATTTCTTCATTATTGAGGCAGGTACACCGCACGTATACGCTGCTTCTACCAGCCATCCGTGGAGCATTTACTGGATTCATTTTACCGGTGAACAAAGCTACCTGTTTTCCGAGCTGTTCAACCGTACCATCTACATTGACGATTCGCTTACGGCCCGTTTCAACGACCGCATCCAGTTGTTCAATGAGATTTTAGTGAACCTTGAAATGGGATACAGCATTGAAAACTTAGAGTACATCACGCTCTGCTTATGGTACCTGCTCGGCTCCTTCCGGTACATACCTCAGTTCCGCGAAATCAACAAGCCCAAGACACAAGATACCATACAGAAAGTCATCAACTACATGAAGGCTAATCTGGACAAGCAACTGACACTGGAAGACATGGCCGAAAGCGTGAGCTACTCACCTACTTATCTGAGTACACTCTTTACACAAAAATCTGGCATGTCTCCCATCAACTATTTCAATCAGTTGAAAATTCAGAAGGCATGCCAGCTCTTGGACTTTACCGACAAGAAAGCAAAAGAAATAGCTTTTGAACTCGCCTTTAATGATCCGTATTATTTTTCAAAAGTATTCACCAAATACATGCACATGTCGCCTAAAGAGTATCGGATGAAGAAGAAGGGATGATACAGATACTCAGGCTATAAGGTGCAGAAGAAAACGAAACCTTATTTCCCGTCACCTGCATGTCATTCTCCTTTTCACAGGGAGAAATGGCATCTGTGCGGGTAAACGTATTCTCGCTATTTACCTGATCAGTTTGCAAAAGTATTCTACGACCAGCAGACAGTTTCTGTTTCTTTTTCAAACCTTTGAAATTGATTTCTACCGGTTGCATCTTGTCAGAGGTATTGACTACCTTCACAATGTAAGAATTCATATTCTCATCCCACACCGCACTGGCAAACATTCCCTGCTGACCTTCCTGGCCTGCTACCACATCTTTGTCCATTGTCAGTTTCAGCATATCCGTGCCTTTATAGTGTGAGAAAAGATACTGCACCCAATAACTGCTGGTTTTGCATACCGACAGATTATCAAACCAAATCATATCCGGGCGCCACTGCCATCCCTTCTGATGAGCCAGCAACGGAGCGTATGTAGCCATCTCTACCACATCGGCATTGCGCTCTACTCCCGTCAGAAAAGCTGCTTCACACAAAGCACCCCAAAACTGATTACGGGCGTTTCCTTTTACATGACAAGCATACTCTCCGGCAAAAACCTTCGGCCCTTTCCTGTCATAATCATCGTATCGTTTTCCCTGCGACAAGAACCAGTTGTCATCACGATAGAAATGTTCGTCTACCAGATCGACTTTCAACCGTTTCATTTCCGGCCACAAATAATCAAATTCCTTTCCTTCGGACTGAGGGCCAGAACTTCCCACAATCTTAATATCCGGATACTGACGGCGCACCGCCGCAATAAAAGGCTCCAGACGCTCTATATATTCCGGTCCCCACTGCTCATTTCCAATCCCGACATATTTCAAGTGGAAAGGTTCCGGATGCCCCATTTCAGCACGTACCTTTCCCCAGCGGGAAGTGGCATCTCCATTGGCAAACTCAATCAAGTCGAGCACATCCTGAATATAACAATCCAGGCTATCCACGGGTACATGTTCCTCGCAAGTGGCCGACATATACTGGCAAATCAATCCGCAATTCATAATGGGCAAAGGTTCGGCGCCTATTTCTTCTGCAAACAGGAAGTATTCATAAAAGCCCAGTCCATACGTCTGGTTATAATCCGGATACAAACGATGCTTGAACGTAAAATGCCATCTGTTCTCATTCAAAGGACGGTTCTCAACCGGTCCCACCGACTTTTTCCAGTCATAATGCGTTCCCAGCTCCGTACCTTCCACAATACAACCTCCAGGGAAACGAAATACCCCAGGTTTCAAGTCAGCAAGTGCCTGTGCCAAATCCTTTCTCAGCCCGTTCCGATGCCCTTTCCAGGTATCCACAGGGAAAAGAGACACATGTTCCAGGTCGACAGTTCCGGCAGATTCCAGGAAAATCCGAAGAAAAGCTTCCGGGTCTACCACCGGAGACTGAAGTTCTACCTCATATTTCTTCCATTCCTTGGAGTCAATGACCAGCTCCGACTTGGCGTAAGCCTGTCCCCACTCATCAGACGAGGAATTACCTAACTCTATACTGATTTTCTGAGATTCACCACCTTCCGGCAAACGCGCCCATACAGAAAAACGATAAGACGCCCCTTTCCGAAGTCCGACTCCAAAGAATCCCTCATTTTGCAATCCCGTATGCTTCCAGCGATGTCCCGTCGGCTTCAGACGTACATAATGAGGGTTGTTTTCAAACGGACCATCATCTTGCAAGGTCACGTTGCCAAACACCTGCCACCCCATAAAAGACTGGGGAAATTCAAACGAACGGTTCTTGACCAGTTCGGCATACAAACCTCCATCTGCACCAAAATTAATATCCTCAAAAAATACCCCATAAAGTGTTCCCGGGATATTTCCTTTCGGAGCCGCATTCACGTCAAACGCAAGACCTTGGGAATAGCCATTCAGGCTACTCCCAAGCATCAAAGAGAACAAGGCTCCCGCTCCATAACGTTTTATTACATTTTTTCCCATTTCCAACTTTTTCCTTTTTCCAATTTATCTGTTTCCATAAATTCACCTTGATACCACACCCGGAAAGGGTTACCTAACAAGGATTTGATTTCCGCATATACCATTACGCCATCTTTCCATTCTACGGATACTTCAAACCCGCCACGGGCTTTCAAACCCGAAAATTTTCCGTTCTTCCAACCTTCCGGGAGTGAAGGAAGTAACTGAATGATATAAGCATCCTGTTCGCATACATGGCTTTGCAACAGCATTTCTGCAATACCGGCCGTAGTACCAAAATTCGCATCAATCTGGAACGGAGGGCACTGGGTAAACAAATTCGGGTTTAAACTCTTTTCCAATACCTTATCCAAGCTTTCCTTGGCTTTTTCTGCCCGATGCAGACGAGCATACTGACTAATCAGCCAAGCTGAACTCCAACCGGTATGTCCTCCACCGTACGAAATACGATAATCCATCGACTTGCTGGCAGCCTCAGCCAGTTCAGGTGTCTGTAACAAATTGATTTGCGAACCCGGATGCACGGCAAACAAATGAGAGATATGACGATGCCCCGGTTCCGCTTCCGGAAATTCCTGTGCCCATTCCATAATACGGCCGTCGGAAGCGATACGTGTTTCCAGCAATCTTCCTTTTGCATCAGCGACTTCCTGTGTAAACGCATCATTTATCTGAAGAGCTTCAGATGCCATCGCAAAATCATCAAACAACTGCCAGATGGTCTGCTGATCGTGAGTCGGCCCCATACTAATCTGACACTGACTTCCATCAGGAGCCACAAACGTATTTTCCGGAGAAACTGCCGGACCGGATACCAGCTTACCAGTCTTCGGATCTGTCACCAGCCAGTCCATATAAAACTCTACCGCTCCTTTCAGCACCAGATACATTTTTCTCAGGAAATCCTTGTCGCCCGTAAAGCGATAATGTTCTCCAATGTGCTGGCAAATCCATGCAGGAGCTCCCGTGTGCATTCCCCACGAAGCAGACTCTCCGGGCGAAGTATACCCCCACACATTCGTGATAGGATGAACCACCCAGCCTTTTTTCTGATATTGAGTCTGTGCTGTTTTCGTGCCTGGTTCAACCAGTGAAGCTATCAAATCGAACATAGGCAAATGCATTTCCGACAGATTAGCTACCTCGGCAGGCCAGTAATTCATCTCAATGTTGACATCCGTATGATAATCGCCGTTCCATGGAGTCTGCAATTTATTAGCCCAGATACCCTGCAGGTTAGCAGGCATCGTACCCGGACGAGAAGAAGAAATCAGCAAGTAGCGGCCATACTGGAACATCAGCTCATACAGGTGCGGATTGATTTTACCAGCTTTAGCCTCAGCCACCAGTACATCAGTAGCCAGCGTATCCGGTGATTCTGTCAACTGGAAAGAAGCACGGTCAAAATAAGCCGTATACTCATTCCGATGAGCCTGATACAAAGACTCAAATGATTTCTTCTCTGCTTTGGCAATAGATTCACGTGTCAATGAAAGGTAATCACGTCCTTTATAGTGCGGATAAGCCAACTGATAATCTGTAGAGGCCGCCAGAAGCAACATCGCCTCATCAGCTCCGCTTACGGTCAGAGTAGAATCTGTACAAATCACATTACCTCCCTTGGTCACCGCTTTCAGGCGAGCCATATACTGCAATCCATCTCCCCCTTTTCCGTCGGACAAGGCGCCGCTCATAATCAGTTGTCCGTCTTCGGTATGCGTAGAGAAGTATTCCGGACGCGTCATACGGCAAGTGAAAGACATTTGCTGCTGTTTGTCTGCCGACAGACGAATCACCATCACCTGGTCGGGATGACTGATAAATATTTCACGTTTGAAATGCACATCCCCCTGCGTGTAAGTCACCGTAGCTGTCGCATCCTCTAAATTCAATTCCCGGCGATAGTCTGAATAAGCCTCTTTGTTGGCAAAATCAATCCAAAGGTCGCCCATAGTCTGAAAACAGCCGAAAGGAACCGTAGAACCATTTCCTCCTCCGGAACCTTGTCCTGTACATACCTGCGTGCGGTTAGTCAGTTCTGTGGCTTCCTTATATTTACCCTCAAAAAGCAACTGTCTGATTTTATCCAGATACTGAGGCGCGTCCGGGTTATCACAGTCCTGTGGACTACCCGACCACATGGTTTCTTCGTTCAACTGGATGCGTTCCATTGCCACATCGCCAAACACTACGGCTCCCAATGAACCATTTCCCAAAGGCAGACCTTTCAGCCACTCGGCATCGTCCTGCCAGCCGTTAGGGCTGTCTGCCACTGTAGCATCTGCGGGAGATTCATACCAGAGTTTGAGAGAAGAAGATTGTTCCTGCTGAGGTGTGGAACAAGAAAACAAGAAAAAAGGAAGAATAAAAGCTATCGATTTCATATATAAATTACTTTAGTAGATGACAAAATATAAATTATGTTGTTATATGCCTAATTATTAGGTGTTTATACTTGCAAAAGTCCCTAAGAA
>CAMFND010000009.1 GCA_945965395.1 uncultured Bacteroides sp. | reverse complement strand
CAACCAGACGTTCAGGAATTACATTGTACAAAGCTTTCACTTTCAGCTTACGGATCTGCAGAGCCAATTTACCACCGGCTTTCACACCTTCTGCCAAACCTTCCAACTTCACAGGAACTTCCATTACGATAGGTTTGCTTTCGTCAATCTGATAGAAGTCAACGTGCAGGATTTTGTCTGTTACAGGGTGGAACTGGATATCTTTCATGATAGCGTTTACAATCTTGCCATCAATGTTCAGATCTACAACGTAGATGTGCGGTGTGTATACCAAGTTACGCAAGCCTTCAGTAGGAACTGTAAAGTGAGTAGCAACCTGATTGCCGTTTTCATCTTTCTGAGTTCCGTACAATACGCAAGGAACACCATTGTCTTTACGAAGTTCACGAGTGGCTTTCTTACCAGTTTCAGTTCTCAAAGAACCTTTGATTTCGATTGATTTCATTGTTTTAAAATTTTTTTGTGTTACTCTAAATTAAGTTGATTGTTTGCTTAATTCGCCATCACACGATGTGGTATATCACACGATGAGCTTGAAAAAGCGGCGCAAAGGTATGTATTTTCTTTTTACTTTCCAAATGTTCATGGAATAAATTCCTGTAACTCAAGTTGGAATCAGTGCTTTTTGCGCTTTATCTTAAAAGTCGATGTCAATTTTTATTTCTTCTGATTGTGAAGGCATTTCTTCTGTGGCTATAGCAGGCTGATAATGTGCTTCACTTGCGCTCCCCTGTTCGTGTCCAATAAAATCGATAGCTTGCTGCAAACCATTCATAAACTTCTCAAAATCTTCCTTATACAGGAAAATCTTGTGTTTCTCAAAATTAACCTGAGGATCATCCTTGTCGAGAGACACTACTTTCTTGCTTTCTGTGATGGCAATGAACATTTCCTCTTTCCGGTTTTTCTTGACATCCAAATAGTAAATTCGTTTTCCTGCTTTGATTGCTTTGGAGAAAACGATTTCTTTGTCGTTTTCAATAGTCGTACTTTTCTTCTTCAGTTCTTCCATAACTCACTGTTACTAATAAAAATGCGTTCAAATTTGAATATTTTTTTGCAATGTGCCAAAAGAGAAGGAGGAAAAATATCGAATCTCTGAAAAAAAAGAAAAAATATAAGGCTTTATGGTGTGTGATAAAGGAAAAATGCTTATTTTTGCCCACCTAAATAAAATATAGTTTGTTTATATATTATGATTAACAGAGTTCTTATTCGTCTGAAGATAGTTCAGATAATTTATGCGTATTATCAGAACGGAGGTAAAAATTTGGATACTGCAGAAAAGGAGTTGTTCTTCAGTTTATCTAAAGCGTATGATTTGTATAACTATCTTTTGCTTTTGATGGTAGAGGTAACCAAGTATGCCAACAAGCGGTTGGATGCAGCAAAAAACAAGTTGGTTCCTACCAAAGAAGATTTGTCTCCCAACATGAAATTTGTAGAAAATCGCTTTATCGCACAGTTGGAAATCAACAAACAGCTAAATGCTTTTGCTTCTTCTCAGAAAAAGACTTGGGAAAATGAAGGTGATTTCATTAAAAACCTGTGTGAGCAAATCATGCAGAGTGATATATATAAAGAATACATGGCCAGCGAAACTTCTTCTTACGAAGAGGATCGTGAGTTGTGGAGAAAACTTTACAAGAAGATTATTTTCAACAATACTGCTCTTGATGAAGTTCTGGAAGACCAGGGCTTGTATTGGAACGATGACAAGGAAATCGTGGATACTTTTGTATTGAAGACTATCAAGCGCTTCAATCCTGAGAATGGCGAAAAGCAGGAACTTCTTCCTGAATTTAAGGATGAAGAAGATCAGGACTTCGCTCGCCGCTTGTTCCGTCGTTCTATCCTGAATGCAGATTATTACCGTCATTTAATCAGTGAGAATTCAAAGAACTGGGATTTGAGCCGAGTAGCTGTGATGGATGTCATCATCATGCAGATTGCATTGGCTGAGATTCTGAGCTTCCCTAACATTCCGGTAAATGTATCGTTGAATGAATACGTGGAAATTGCCAAGCTGTATAGCACTCCGAAGAGTGGCGGTTTCATCAATGGTACTTTGGACGGCATTGTTAATCAATTGAAAAAGGAAAACAAGCTGACCAAAAACTAATATATTTGTCCAGCTATTATTAATCTAAACTAAGAAACTTATGAATTTGTTAGCTGTAGTATTGCAGGCACAGGGAGGAGCAGATTACTCTTTCCTTATTATGATGGTGGCTATTTTCGCCATTATGTACTTTTTTATGATTCGTCCCCAGAACAAGAAGCAGAAAGAAATCGCCAACTTCCGCAAGAATCTGGAAGTAGGTCAGTCTGTAGTTACTGCGGGGGGGATTTATGGAAAAATCAAGGAAATAGAAGATAATACTGTAGTAGTTGAAGTAGCTGCTGGGGTAAAAATCAAAGTAGATAAGAATTCAATTTATGCAGATGCACAGGCTCAGCCTGCGAAATAAATATGAATGACTATGTTCGATCGAAAGAACATAAAGAGATATAACTTGATACTTATACGAAAAATCAGGAACTTTCTGCTCAGTGCCAAGAGCAGAGAGTTTCTGATTTTTCTGTTTTTTGTATTCGTGTCGCTTTGCTTCTGGTTCTTGCAGACCATGAACGACACGTATCAGACGGAGTTTAAGATTCCGGTCAGGCTGAAGAATGTGCCGAAAGAAGTGGTCATGACATCCGAACTGCCTGATGAAATCCGGGTGAAGGTGGAAGACAGGGGTACGGTGCTGTTGAATTACATGCTGGGACGTACTTTCTTTCCGCTGACTTTTAACTTCGAGGATTATCAGGACAAGGGTTCTTATGTCCGCATTCCTCAGACCGAGGTACTGAAGAAAATCAGTGCCCAGTTGAATAATTCTACGCAATTGCTTGCCGTACGTCCGGACACACTGGATTATATCTATTCAAGGGGAATACCCAAGAAGGTGCCGGTAGCTGTGGGTGGAGAGGTATCGGCCGGCAGACAATATTATGTGTCGGATATTCGGGTGATACCTGATTCTGTGGTAGTTTATGCTCCTCAGGGTGTACTGAATACCATTTTGACAGCGTATACGCAACCTTTCCATTGGACCAATGTAACGGATACGCTGAAGAAACATATTAACTTGCAAAAGTTTCATGGCGTGAAGTTTGTGCCGTCGTCTGTAGATGTGGTGGCTTGTGTGGATATGTATTCAGAGAAGACGTTAGAAGTGCCAGTGGTAGGAATTGGTTTCCCAAAAGGAAAAGTCTTGCGGACTTTCCCGTCTAAGGTGCAGGTAACTGTGCAGGTGGGACTGAAGAACTTCAAGTCCGTGACGGAGGAAGACTTCTTGGTCGGTGTCTCTTATGCTGACGTGATTGGAAATAAATCGGAGAAATTGCCGCTTACTATCAAAAAATATCCGGATGTAGTAAGTCACGTGCGTGTGACTCCTTCCTCTGTGGATTATCTGATTGAACAGCAGACCGTAAGCGAACCCTCTAAAGAAAAAGAATCGGAATGATCAAGATTGGAATTACAGGAGGTATCGGGAGTGGTAAATCCTATGTGTCGCACTTGCTGGAAGAGGCAGGTATTCCTGTATACGATACGGATACGGAAGCCAAGAAACTGACGCTTTCTCATCCCCGGATACGTGAGGGCTTATTGGCTTTGTTAGGAGAGGACGTGTATAAGGCAGACGGCTCATTGAACAAGCCCGTGCTAGCAAATTACTTGTTTGCTTCGGCAGAGAATACAGGACGCGTCAACCGCATCATCCATCCTTGTGTGTATGAAGACTTCCAGCAGTGGGCAGACCGTCAGGCCGTATCCGGAACGGAGGTGGTGGCTATGGAAAGTGCCATCTTGTTTGAGTCGGGTTTTCACACAGCCGTGGACTATGTCGTGATGGTGTATGCTCCCTTGGAGTTGCGTATAACGCGGGCTATGCAGCGGGATGCTGCTACAGAAGTACAGATAAGGGCTCGTATTTCCGCACAGATGGATGACGAAGAAAAGAAGCGTCGGGCCGACTATGTCATTTTCAATGACGAAAAACTACAGCTGGATACGCAGATTGCAGCGTTGGAAGAGTGGCTCATCCATAGAAAAACGGGCCGATAGTTTGTGTATGTCATTCGTGCGTTGTATTTTTGTCACTCGTAATTAAATTAATCATTAGAGATAATATGTTGAAGACTATTTTAGCGATTTCTGGAAAACCAGGTTTGTACAAACTGATTTCTCAGGCAAAGAATATGCTGATTGTGGAAACAGTCAGTGCAGATAAGAAAAGAGTTCCGGTCTATGCCAGTGACAAGGTGATTTCATTGGGCGATATTGCCATGTATACTGATGCAGAAGAGGTAGCTTTGGGTGAAGTGCTGGAATCTGTAAAGAAGAAAGAAAACGGCAACGTGACTTCGTTGGATTACAAGAAAGCTTCTGCAGAAGAATTGCATGCATTCATGGCTGAAGTATTGCCTAACTACGACCGTGACCGTGTACATACCAGTGACATTAAGAAATTGATTCAGTGGTACAACCTGCTGGTGTCAAACGGAGAAACTGATTTCGTAGAAACAGAAAAAGCAGCCGAATAAAGCAGAAGAGTCGTACAGCTTGATGTACAATTTGGAACAGGAAACTGTCTCAAGGTAAACGGATGCATCGTTCCGGCTACGGAGTGCACATTTGCCTTGAGACAGTTTTTTATTTATAGGAATGGAAGCTGAAAACCACAGCAGAAGATTATGAAGAAGATAATACTGATTACGGGAGGCGAGCGCTCCGGAAAAAGCAGTTATGCGGAACGTCTGGCTCATGAGTGGTCTACATCACCGGTGTATATAGCTACGGCAAAGATATGGGACGAGGAATTTCGTCGCCGGGTGGAGCGTCACCAGCAAAACCGGGGACCGGAGTGGACGAACATCGAAGAAGAAAAGGAACTGAGCCGTCATGACATTACAGGACGGGTGGCTGTCATTGATTGCGTGACGCTCTGGTGTACGAACTACTTTGTGGAACAGCCGGAAGTGTCACTTGCCTTGGAAGCCTTGAAGCAGGAATTCGACCGCTTTACTGCTCAGGATGCGACCTTTATTTTCGTGACGAACGAGATTGGTATGGGAGGCGTTTCCCCCAATGAGGTACAACGCCGTTTTACCGATTTGCAAGGATGGATGAACCAGTATATTGCTTCGAAAGCCGATCAGGTCGTACTGATGGTTTCCGGTATTCCGGTTAAAGTGAAAGGATAAATCATGCGTAAGTTTACTATAGCACCTATTGCCTGTCCGGAACTGGAGCAGGCAGCCCGTGAAAAGATTGATAACCTGACGAAGCCGAAAGGTTCTCTGGGGCGTCTGGAGGAACTGGCCCTGCAGGTTTGTATGATACAGCAGACCTTGTCGCCTTCGTTGAATAATCCATATAACTTGCTTTTTGCAGCCGACCACGGCATTGTGGAAGAAAAGGTCAGTGCTTCGCCGAAGGAGATTACCTGGCAGCAAATCAGTAATTTCCTGCACGGAGGAGCCGGTATCAACTTTTTGTGCCGTCAGCATGGATTCCGCCTGGAAATCATTGATGCAGGAGTGGATTACGACTTGCCCTACGAAAAAGGTATCATTGATATGAAAGTCCGTCGCGGTACACGTAATTTCCTTCACGAAGATGCCATGATACCCGAGGAAATGGATCTGTGTCTGGAACGTGGAGCACAATGCGTAGACCGTATTCATACCGCAGGTTGTAACGTGGTGAGTTTCGGCGAAATGGGAGTAGGAAACACCTCCGCTTCTTCCTTGTGGATGAGTTGCCTGACGGGTATTCCACTGGAACAATGCGTGGGAGCCGGCAGCGGGCTGTATGGAGAAGCCATGACCCATAAGTTTCGGGTGCTTCAGCAGGCTCTTCAACATTTCTCGGGCGAGCATACAGTGGAAGAAATTTTGTGTCGTTTTGGAGGACTTGAAATGATGATGGCAGTAGGCGGCATGCTACGTGCGGCAGAGTTACGCATGGTCATTCTGGTGGACGGCTTTATTATGACCAACTGTATACTGGCTGCTTCGCGTCTGTGTCCTGACGTACTTTCGTATGCTGTGTTCGGACATCAGGGAGATGAAAGCGGCCACAAGCTGTTGCTGGATTACCTGCACGCCCGTCCGTTGTTGAATCTGTCATTGCGCCTGGGTGAGGGAAGTGGTTCTGTCTGTGCCTTTCCCATCCTCGATTCAGCCGTGCGGATGCTGAACGAGATGGATAACTTTTCCCATGCTTCCATTACCAAATATTTCTGACCTCATGAATAATTTACTGGCTGCTCTGATGTTTTTCACTCGTCTGCCTTTCTGGCGGATTTGTACCGTGCCGTCCGAATGTTTCCGGCACGTGGTGAGCTACTGGAGCCTTTGCGGATGGCTCACGGGAGGAGTGATGGCCCTGTCTTTCTGGGTTTTTTCCACTTGGTTTCCTTTGCCGGTAGCGGTACTGTTGGCCTTGTGTACCCGGCTATTCCTGACGGGGGCTTTGCATGAAGACGGTCTGGCCGATTTCTTCGACGGATTTGGGGGCGGACGCGACCGGGAAGGCATTCTCCGCATCATGAAAGATTCCCATATCGGGAGCTACGGTGTGCTGGGGCTGATATTGTATTATCTGCTCTCATTCTCGTTATTGGTATCCTTGCCTGCGCCTGTCATTCCCTGGATGCTGTGCGTGACCGACCCTTTCTGCAAGTTTGTATGCAGCTTTATGCTCCTGTTTCTTCCGTACGCCCGAAAAGAAGAAGAAAGCAAGGCTAAGGTGGTCTATACCCGCATGAGCCTTTCGGAATGGATAGCCAATATTGCAGGTGGATTGTTGCCCTTGCTGCTTTTGCCTCTTTCTTACTGGGGGATGCTGTGCTTTCCCTGTGTGCTTTTCATCGGACTGGGCTGGCTGCTCAAGCGACGTTTAGGAGGATATACCGGTGACTGTTGTGGTGCACTTTTCCTTTTGTGTGAACTGGCGTGCTGGATGGGAGCGGTAGTGATGGCATATAATTTTTAATACGGTTAGACATAAGAAAATGAAAGTATATTTAGTTCGACATACTTCGGTGGATGTGGCACCCGGGACGTGCTACGGGCAGACCGATGTGCCGCTGCGTGCTTCGTTTCAGGAAGAGGCAGAGGCATGTAAAAAGGCCCTTCAGGATACGGGAATGCGTTTTTCACGTATCTATACCAGTCCTTTGTCCCGCTGTACACGCTTGGCGGCTTATTGCGGCTTTCCCGAAGCGGAACGTGACGAGCGGCTGAAAGAGATGAACATGGGTGAGTGGGAGATGCAGCGTTTTGAGGAAATAACCGATCCGCGCATTCAGGAATGGTATGACGATTACCTGCGGGTACGGACTACCGGAGGAGAGTCGTTCATGGACGTGCTGGCCCGTGTGTCCGACTTTTTTGACCACCTGGACCGTACTTCAGGTCCGGCACTGGTGTTTGCCCATGGAGGTGTGCTGGTAGCCGCACAGGTCTATGTCGGCAAGGTGAAACTGGAAGATGCCATGAAAGCCTTACCTCCTTACGGGGGGATGGTGGAAATCGACCTGCCGCTTCCGCGTTTGCATCCGCTCATGCTGGCCGGAACGGGAAGTGATGTAGGTAAGAGTGTGCTGGTTGCGGCGCTATGCCGTATCTTTTTGCAGGACGGGTATCATCCGGCACCCTTCAAGGCACAGAACATGGCACTCAACTCGTATGCCACTCCCGAAGGACTGGAAATCGGTCGGGCACAGGCGGTGCAGGCTGAGGCGGCAGGAGTACCCTGCCATACCGACATGAATCCTTTGCTGTTGAAACCGACTTCCGACCATACCTCACAAGTGGTACTGAACGGCAAGCCCATAGGCAACCGAAGTGCGTATGCCTATTTCCGGACAGAGGGACGGGATGGGTTGCGCCGGGAAGTGAACCAGGCATTCGACCGCCTGGCAGCCCGTTACAATCCGGTGGTGATGGAAGGAGCGGGCAGCATCTCGGAAATCAACCTGAAGGATACGGATTTGGTAAATCTGCCCATGGCGCGTCATGCCCATGCGGATGTGATTCTGGTAGCCGACATCGACCGGGGAGGTGTGTTTGCCAGTGCCTACGGTTCGGTGGCCCTGCAGACGCCGGAAGACCGCAAACGCATCAAGGGAATCATTGTCAATAAGTTTCGTGGCGACCTTCGCTTGTTTGAATCGGGTGTGAAGATGATGGAAGAAATCTGCGGTATTCCGGTGCTGGGCGTGATACCGTATTACCACGATATTTACATTGAGGAAGAAGATTCGGTGGAGCTTTCCTTGAAACAGCGGAAAGCGGTGCAGGGGAAGGTCAATGTGGCGGTGGTGCTGCTCCGTCATCTCTCGAACTTCACCGATTTCAATATGCTGGAGCATGACGAACGGGTAAACTTGTACTATACGAACAACGTGGACGACCTGATGAAGGCCGACATCATTCTGCTGCCCGGCAGCAAGAGCACCATTGATGATTTGTATGAACTACGCCGTAACGGAGTGGCACAAGCCATTCTTCAGGCACGCCGCAACGGTGCTACCGTGATGGGAATTTGTGGCGGATACCAGATGATGGGGCAGCGTATTGCCGACCCCGACGGAGTGGAAGGAAGTATCAGCCAGATGCCCGGGCTGGGACTTTTGCCTACAGAAACGGTCATCGAAGGAGAGAAAGTGACACGTCAGGTACGTTTTGCTTTCCTGTCTTCCGAAGAATCGAACTGCACGGGATACGAAATTCACATGGGGCGTACTTCGGCAGTAGAAGGAGAGACTTTGACTCCGTTAGTACGTCTGGAGAATGGAGAAACGGATGGTTGTGTGGCAGACCGGAAATGTGCGGGTTCCTACATTCACGGCATACTGGATAATCCGGAAGTGATAGAGTGGCTGCTGGCTCCGTATGCCGAAAAGCTGGAGCAACCTCAGCTGGATTATACCGCTTTCAAGGAAGAACAATACAACAAGCTGGCCGACCATGTGCGGAAGCACCTGAACATGCCGCTGCTTTACCAAATACTGACTCAAAATGATTAACGGACACGGAGACGACGCCTATCGCTATACGGCCATTCGTGCCAATTTCAGTTCGAATGTGTACCACCGGGTGAACCATGATGGGTTGAACCGCTACCTGTCCGGATGCCTGTCGTGCATCCGTTCCTATCCGGAACCGGAACCCTATGCGCTGGCTGCCGAGCTGGCCCGGTTGCATGGTGTCAGTCCGGAGGAAGTCTGTGTGACGAATGGAGCCACGGAAGCCATCTACCTCATTGCTCAGGCTTTTTGCGGAAGTCATTCTGCTGTATGGATACCGACCTTTAGTGAATATGCCGATGCCTGCCGCTTGCACGGACATCGGGTGGAAGGCATTTCCAGTCTGGAGAAACTGACGGGCGATGAGGGGATTTTTTGGCTGTGTAATCCGAATAACCCCACGGGGCAGACATGGGATGCCGCCACGCTTCGCCGACTGATAGCCGCATATCCCCGAAAGCTGTTTGTCATTGACCAGTCGTATGCGCTGTTTACGGAGAAAGAGGTGCTGTCCGTAGCCGAGACGGTGAAACTGCCTAACGTATTGCTGCTGCATTCCATGACCAAATGTTATGCGGTTCCGGGCCTGCGTCTGGGAGCGGTGACGGGCAGCAGGGAACTTCTTTCCCGGATACGTGCCTGCCGTATGCCCTGGTCAGTCAATGCCTTGGCCGTAGAAGCTGGACATTACCTGTTGCAGCATCCGGAGGAATATCGCATGGACATACAGGCTTTGCTGACGGAACGGAAACGGGTGACCGATGCGCTGGAAGCTTCGGGTGGGGTGGAGGTACTGCCTACGGATACGCATTATTTCTTGGCGCGGCTTCAGCAGGGTACTGCGGCGCAACTGAAGGAATTCTTGGCTACCCGACACGGACTGCTGATTCGCGATGCATCTAATTTCGAAGGGCTGGATGCACGTTATTTCCGTATCGCCATACGGACGGAAGAAGAAAACAATCTATTAATTGAAGGCATACACGAATGGATACAGAACTCGTAATGGGATTGATTCCCCTGGCAGGAGGTTTTTTGCTTGACAAGATTTTAGGTGACCCGCTGTGGTTGCCCCATCCGGTGGTAGGATTCGGAAAACTGATTTCGCGGTGTGAGCGCAGAGGAAATCAGGGAGCTCACCGCAGACGGAACGGAGCGTGGACCGCAATAGGGCTGGTTGTGTTAACCTTTCTGGTGAGCAAGGGGTTGCTGGAAGCGGCGGCTCTGTTGCATCCCTGGGTAAAGATAGCACTTTCGGTAGTGGCCGTATTCTATTGTCTGGCCGGGAAAACCCTGATAGATGAGGTCCGGATGGTGTTTGAAGCGGCGGATACTTCGCTGGAAGCCGGGAGAAAACAGGTGGCCCGCATCGTGGGAAGAGATACTTCTGCCTTGACTGACCAAGAGGTGCGTACAGCTGCTCTTGAGACCTTGGCCGAGAACCTGAGCGACGGTGTCATCGCTCCGCTTTTCTGGTATTTTCTGTTGGGTGTGCCGGGGATGCTGGCGTATAAGATGGTCAATACTCTCGACTCTATGATTGGCTACCGGAATGCCCGTTATAAAGATTTTGGCTGTTGGGCGGCCCGTATGGACGACGTGGCCAATTACCTTCCCGCCCGACTGACTGCCCTGCTGATGGTGCTGGTTTCCGGTCACTGGTCGCTGTTGAAGTTCGTGGCACATTACGGACGGATGCATGCCAGTCCCAATTCCGGGTATCCGGAAGCGGCATTGGCCGGAATCCTGAACTGCCGCTTTGGCGGTCCGCACGATTATTTCGGCGAGACAGTTTACAAGCCTTTTATTGGAGATAATCCTCGTCCGCTGAGCAGTCGGGATATGCGTGTGGCCATTCGTATCAACCGCTTGTCTGAATTGCTGATGCTGTTGTTTATGGCAGGAGGTTATTGGGCTGTTTTTCAATTGATTTATTAAGAAACACACAGGCTTTCTGAAAACCTGAAAAAAACGCAAGTGCGTTTGAACTAAAACGTAAAAGAGTTTTGGTCCAAACGCACTTGCGTTTTAAGTAAAACGTCCTTGCGTTTACTTTGAAACGCAAAGACGTTTTGAGAGTTGTTATTCATAGATGTATTCTACATCCGATTTTTTAAAGCGAAGAATTCGGGTGTCGTTCGGACCTGCACCGTTCTTGTTTGGGTAAAGTCCTGCCATTGAGCCGGCAAAATACCATCCCTGTCCGTTGCCGGGTGAGTGGGTAGCCCATAGCATGGCATTGTAATGCCCATGTTTGATACCATTAGCATCCCATTGTGCTCCAGAACCGTACCATACGAGCGGTTCATATTGCTGTTCTGCATTATTGTACATCTGAATGTAAATCAGGTCAGACAGCGCTACGGTTCCTACAGTAACATCGTTTCTTCTTCTTTGGCGACGCTGAATGTTTGAGCCTCCGTTCCATGAAGTGGTATGGCTTCCATCCCACATCAGCCAAATAGTCCCGTTGGTTGAGTTTAGTATTCGTTCAAAGTTTTCCATGGAAGGAAGTTCGTAGCCGTCGGGTGCCATGGCGGTAGCATCCAGTTTGTTGATATGCTCGCTGGATGGACCGTATCCTTTCAATTTAGCTACTCCACCGTCGTCAATTACTTCCATTCCTTGAGTGGTTTTTCCCTGATACTGCCACTTCCATAACTTGAAGAACTCTTCGGGGGTACAGTCGCGCAGGTAATCAAAAAGACTCTTACCAGCCTTGGCAGCCGGATCGTTAGAAGAAAGTATCTGGTCGCTGAAATTCTTTGAATCTCCCATGGCATTGTACTTGCACCACCATACACCATTGAGGTAGGTAACAGGGAGTCCCCAATTGCGACGTACGACCGTGTATTCTTCTCTGTCCGTACCGTCGGTATTGCAGATTACCAGTGTCGCTTTCTGCTTACGTCCGTTGGCCGTAGGGTCATTGGGTTTCCAGCCTCCTATGATGCGGAATGAGTTAGGCGTTTCAGTCCGTTCCTCTAGTTTAATCCAGTGTCCTTCACCATTTTCGTATTCCACCGTCAATTTTTTAGATTCCGGCAGGGTGATAAGTCAATGTAGCGTCCGAAGTCAAATTCATAGCCGTCATGGAACTGGATGAATCCTTCCAGTTTAATCGGATTCTCGGATAAAACTAATGTCAGAGCGTCTTCCTCATAGTTGTGAAGCAGTCCTTTCCGGTGGAATCTGAGCTTCAGTTCTTGGCCTGCAACGCCAGGTCTCCATTGTTCTTTCTGAATACGGAACAAGTTCTTTCCTATCGTTTCCGGACGGGTGTTTCCCAGTGATTCAATCTTTATCGGCATATCCTCCGGAATGAGTACCAGTTCATCATCACAGTCGATGGCCAATGTCATCTCTGTAGCTGTATAAGGAAGAGTTACCTGTGTTTTTTCTTCATTTACCGTTACATTTTCGGGAAGAATGGATGCTTGGGTGTTCACCTTTAAATTAGCCATACCGGAAGAAAGGGTATGGTCGCCTCCGTTTTCCCATTCAATAACGTTCAGTTTTGCTTCTCCTGTAGCAGAATCAGTAGTAATCTCTAATGTGTACACCACATTTCGCTTCAAAATAGATGGAAGTGTGGATTCCAATGTAGTTTCTTTTCCGTTTTTCACTATTTCCAGACTTGCTTTTAAATTTTCTCCAGTCTGTTCGTACACGTAGGCTATACCTTGTGTGTTAGTTTCCAGCCATTGTGGAAACTCAATCAAATAGTCTTTTACATCCGCATCGGTTGGTATGGTGACCGGATTTTGTGGAAACAGGAAGGTGTGGTATGTCATGTTTTTGAGTACAACTTTCTTTACTTTGATGGAGCTGGTACTCTGGATGGAGAGGTCAAAACGGGTGATACCCCTTTCCAGGTGAAGATGAAGCGTATTCTCATCAGTCTGTCCCAAGTCAATCATACCGGAGAAAAATTCTGGTGCATGTATGTAATCTTCAGCATGTGCAAACGTAATTTGTTGCCATTCATCTTCGGTGATGCCCTGTGCCTTCAAATCCTGCACATTAATCTGCTCAGTAATGTTGGCTAATATGTAGAGATGACCTGTCCGTTTGTTTGTTTGAAACATATACTGGCCATCTTTCTGGGTGAACTGAGTATAGACTTCCGTCATAATACCGTCTTCGAACAGGCAGGCTTGCAGATCTTTTATCTCACCTTCGCCAGGAAGAGAGGCACTTTCTCCTTCCACCTGAAATTCATTAATGTGAGTGGTGACGGTTCGGGTAGGCGTGCTGCCTCCCCCTTCTTCTCCGTTAGGAATGTCCTCTCCACCACAAGCTGTTGCAAATAATAGGGCAGAAAGTACTCCGAAAAATTGTATGTATTTTTTGATGTACATATATACTGATTTATTTATCTGTTTGGATATTATTGTTTTTTACTCGTAGATGTATTCTACCGGCGTTTTGATGCATCGGATTGTACGGGTTTTCTGTGCATTGTTATTTGTATACTTGAACCAGTTCCCTCTTCCTTCGCTGCTTGGATAGCCATCTATCATCCAGGTGCTTCCTCCATTTCCATAGGTTGCCAACAAAATCATCATTTTTGATATGCTGGTTTCATTCCATTGATGGCCTAAGCCGCAGAGTGTCCAGTGACTGTTTTCATACTCAAAATCATAGAAGGTAATCGGACCGTACTGCAATCCCTGAAAGGTCGCATTACGTTCTACGACCTTAAAGTTTAGACGTTGTCCTAACCCATTGTTGAAGACACCAGGGTTGAAGTAACCCAGATTGAAATTCGTATTTCCTGTAAAGAAACGGTAGTTATCGAAATCTGGTATCTGGTAACCGTCGGGTGCCATGATGGTAGGAGCCAGGGTTCCAAAGTTGTCCGTCTGACTTTTGTATCCCTCATAATAGAAGGAAGCACCATTATGAGTCAACTTTAATCCGTCGGGGTTCCCAGCTTGGTACTGGTCGCCTAAGATGTGCAGAAATTCATTGTCAGAGCAGGAAGTCAGGTAGTCTGCCAGACTGCTGCCTTTGGCTGGATCTGAATTGATTAGAATCTGGTCATTGAAATTCTTTACGTTACCTCTCAGGTTGTACTTGCACCACCATGTTCCGTTGATATTCACAACCGGCAACCCCCAGTTGAAGCGTCGGATAGTATAACTCTCCGGATGGCTGCCGTCTTTATCTGTAATGATTAATTCGCCGGCCTGTTCTCTTCCGTCTGCTTTCGGGTCATTGGGTTTCCATCCTCCTAACAGACGATAGGTATTGTTACCTTCATCAGTGAGTTTCATCCATTGTGCTTCTTCTTTATCGAATTTCAGCGTAGCAGTTTTTCCTTCCGGTAAAATCAGGCGGGCCAGTTCTCCGTCTACGTAGCGGTTGAAGTTACATTCTCCGCTCTGGTCAAATTTTACGAGTCCACTCATTTGTATGGGATTGGGAGCAAATACTAGTACCACTCTGCCGATTTGTATCTGGCCTTTATGGATATTCAGGTACACGTATTCGTTTTTGCTTCCTGGCATTTTCTGTTTGCTGGTAACATTAACTTGTGCAACGGGAGAAAGGCCTCTGGAGCGAGTACCTGGAGTGACTGTTACTCCTTCCACTTCTCCAAGGATGCTGACTTCGGCTCTTGTTTCGGCTGCTAAGGTCAGCTGGAAGTTGCTTTCCCAACAAGGAACGAATACAGTGTCACCACGTTCGTTGATGCTTACCCCTTCTGACAACTGTGAATCCTCTTTATCAACCAGTCCCTTGAGTGTGAGGTCAGATTCGGACGAATCACCGCTTTCCCAGTTATCCGTCAGTACTTCTACGTTCAGATTAGCCCCGTTGCCATACACTTTAAGTGTATAAACCGTATTACGCTTCAATGTGGGCAGGGTAGTTCTTAAACGATGCCATCCTCCATTGGCTGTCATCAGAATTTCCACCGCATGGCCATTGGATGTTTGTTCCGGAAGATAGTAAAGAGATTCCTTTTTGTTTTTGAACGGTTGTTCTCCGAAATCTTTTTTCAAGTCGCTTTTTTCGAGGTTTGCCAATAGATTCTTATTACCTGCTTCATTTACTAAACCTGTCAGGGTTATATCTTTTATTACGATACTGTTTACTTCAGCATCTCGAATTGAAGACTCCAGGTCAATACGGGCTACCGTACGTTTTAAGGCAACAGAAAAAGAGGCATTACTTGAATTCAAATCTGCCATTCCGTTCATTAGTACAGATTCCGATGCCATTTCGTCAGAAGTAGCGGTCAAGTTCAGGAATTCGTCCAAAGTGGTGACTTCGTCTGTCAGCTTGGCTTTTGAAACGATGTTTTCACCATTTGCTAGAAAATAGATGTTTCCTTTTATCTGTTCAAGGTCTAGCTTGCATGTTCCTTCATCGTTTACTTGTAAAGATTTGAATGATTCCTTCAGTATCCCGTTCTCAAAGCGATAGGCATTGAGAGTATGTATTTGTTCGCTTGTGTTAGCGCTTGTTTCATTTATCATTCCGGCTTTGGAAAAATTGATAGTTAAAGCTCTGCCTGAGTCTTGTGTGTACTGGATATCTTCCTGAAGGCAGCCGCTTAGTAAAAACAAGCTTGCGCTTGTCAGCGTAAGTATATATTTCATATTCATTTTTCGTCAGATTTAATTTCGTTTATTTGTATCGATGAGGGTTTTGAGCACTGTTCAAGTAACTTTTGGAATCAACAGGCATATTCTGGATATTATTGACATAAAAATTATTCATCAATTTTTCTGCCCATGGTCCATAAGTAAATGAACTGTTGTGTCCGTATCCCATTACATGTCCCAGTTCATGAAACATGACGCTGCAGGCATATGCATTAAAATAGTGTTCAAACCATCCTTGCTGGTAAGCCCCAAATGTACTTCCTCCTCCTAAGCCAATGACTCCGTTTCCGGGGTAAACCAATCCTACTTGCAGAGTTCTGGCAGTCCGCATCTGTTGTAGTACAGCCTCAACTTTTACAGGCTGTTTGTTGTCGTCATACAACTGGTTGGCATTGTCACGCAGAATTTGTTCGTGTTCCGGCATGTCAATCATATAGGTGAAGTTCAGGAAGAGAGCCACTGATTCACGGCAATGTACCGGGCGTATTCCCATCCAGTTACCTACTGGGCCACCGTCTTCTTTTTCCGGGTCTCCGCCATATAAGCCCCAGTAAATATTCCATCCATGTCTGATTTCCTTTAACTTGGCCCAAAACGGATCATCCGATTCAATTTTGAATACGGCATTCGATAGTTCAGTAGCAGTTTTCTTATCAATCTCGATATATCTTCCAGATTCCGTACGACACATTGCCGGGCGTTCTATCAATGGAATTCCTTCATAAAAATCGCAGAATGCTGGAATTGAATCAAAGTAGGCCAAATCAAAATATTCATTGCTTACTTGCGGCAATTGCATTTTTATCAGTACGTTACTCAGCTTACGAGGGGAATAGAAGCGTACGTGCAACTTTCCTTCTTCAGTAGCTGATACCTGAAGCGGTTGTGACGTGTTGAACTTCCGGAGTGAAGGGTTGGTGTACACTTCCTTTGTTTCATCGTCCTGCAAAATGGCTTTGTGTCCTCCTGTATTGTATGCCGCAGGTGTGATGAACATCATTATATCATTATCATCCGGATGAGCCACTACCGATTCTATGTGATGAATGTGATTGCTGCTTAAGGATTTATGCTTGAATTCATGCACCAGACGCCTTTCCTCCTTGCGGTAGTTACGGGTGGAAATTGTGATTTCACCGTTGAGGTTTGCATGCTCACATAGTGGCATGAAGAGGTAAGAAGTCTGCTCATTTAAAGAAATCGGGTCAAGTGTTCCGTTGCTTTCACCGCTCAACTCTCCGCTACCCGAGAGGGTGGTATAAAAACGCACATCTCCGAATGACAGACCTTTGTCCGTTACCGCATTGCGGACATAAGGATTGTGATAAGTAAAATCGAAGTCTACCCGGCTTACAATTCGTTTTTGAATTATTTCATCTGGAATGGAAGCTGTTTCCTGCATTCCGTCGGCAGTCTGCACCTCTATGACAGAGAAAGGAGTTTGTGAGTAGAAATATTCGGCCTCCAATGGCTTTTGCAAGTCTTCCGGAAAAACCAGCCATTCATCTTGTATGCGTTCAGGAGTATGAACGACAGCTTTATCTTTCGTGGCATTGCCTTGGATTCCTAAAACCAGCAGGCGATAGTTTCCTTTATGAAGTCCTTCGGTATAAATTGTGGACGTAGAAGATTCGTAATAACTCTTGATGTTTTTTACTTTTTCACCGTTTTCATCTACAATGAAATAATGCAGTTCATCGTATGGAGAGGTTTCCTTTTCTGAAGTGCGCGAAGCATTTCCCTCATATTCATCCTTTTGTAATTTGAATAAAATCCCGGATTTGTTTGCAGTAGACGATGAGTCTAATTGTTCTTCCTGGTTACAAGAAACCAATAGCAAAGTGCATAAAAATGCAATAAAAGTAAGTTTTCTCATTTTGTTGTTGTTTTCTCGTTAATTACAATCTTTTTAAACTAATCGCTATAACTTTTTCCGTCGAAAAAATAACTAATTAGTTGTTTTACGGTTTAGTTTGTTTGTCTCGTTAATGTTTTTGCCTATCCATGTTTTTAAACGTAATATTTCCATTTTTGTTCAGGTAATTTTAATTTCTGATTATAGTTTGTGTAAATAGAAATATGTATATGCTTGATTATTAGAGAATTGTTGTGTGAAAATAAAA
>CAMFND010000008.1 GCA_945965395.1 uncultured Bacteroides sp. | reverse complement strand
TGAACCAGCTGAGCTAAACGCCCGATAGTCTCGTTCTCAATTGCGGTTGCAAAGGTACAACTAAATTTGTAATCTGCAAACTTTTGAGTCGTTTTTTTGCCAAAAAGTGAAAAAAGAGCACATTGAAGGGGGGAAAAATCTATCCAGCAAGGAAAATTCGCAAGAAAGAACCCACACAAATCAAATTATTGTACGTAACTTTGCAAGGCTAAAATGAAGGAAAAACAAATGGAAGAAACGTTTGCAAAATACATCAACGTCAACGGAGAACTGATGGATTTATCCCGTCCTCAGGTAATGGGTATCCTCAATGTAACCCCCGACTCTTTTTATGCCGACAGCCGTAAACAAGCGGAAGAGGATATTGTCAACCGGGTACGCCAGATTATAGAAGAAGGAGGACGCATCATTGACATTGGTGCCTATTCTTCACGTCCGGATGCCGAAGATGTATCTCCGGAAGAAGAGATGAAACGACTGAAACACGGTTTACAGGTTATCCAAAGAGAGTTCCCTGATGCCATTATTTCTGTAGATACCTTCCGTGCCGACGTAGCTAGGATGTGCGTAGAAGAATACGGTACGGCAATCATCAATGACATTTCTGCCGGCGACTTGGATGCGAACATGTTTTCTACTGTGGCAAAATTGAAAGTGCCTTACATCATGATGCACATGCAGGGAAATCCACAAAACATGCAAAAGAATCCACATTACCAGCATCCGGTTAAAGAAATCATCCTTTATTTTGCTGAAAAAATCGAGAAGCTCCGGGCTGCAGGTGTAAAAGACCTTATTATAGATCCGGGATTTGGTTTCGGAAAAACACTGGAACATAATTATGAAATACTGAACAGACTGGAAGAGTTCTCCATATTCCAACTTCCGATACTTGTAGGGGTATCCCGCAAATCAATGATTTATAAATTATTGGGAGGAGGACCTGAAAATGCCCTGAACGGAACAACTGCCGTACACGCCATTGCCTTGATGAAAGGTGCCAATCTGCTCAGGGTACATGATGTAAAAGCAGCCGTAGAAACTGTCCGGATTTTCAATGCCCTGCAAAACCAATGATTTAAGACACAAACTTCAACATACTTTTAATTATGCCTTTCGACATCTACATACTCAGTTTCAAAGATATACTCGACATTCTGCTGGTAGCCTTTCTGTTATACAAGTCCTACAAGCTGATGAAGTCGTCGGGCTCCATTAATATCTTTATCGGCATCCTGGTATTCATTATCATTTGGGTAATCGTGTCACAGGTACTCCAGATGAGACTATTAGGTTCTATTTTCGACAAACTGGTGAGTGTAGGAGTTATCGCGCTTATTGTCTTGTTCCAAGACGAGATACGTCATTTCCTATTGTCATTGGGTTCCAGACACCGCAGCAACAGCCTGTTCCGTTTCCTGAAAGGTAACAAAAAGACGGACACAGAAAAAGAAGACATCATGCCTATCGTGATGGCCTGCCTGAATATGAGTAAAGGAAAGGTGGGAGCACTGATTGTGATAGAAAAGGATTTTCCGCTGGATGACATTGTCCGTACAGGCGACCTGATTGATGCCAATATCAACCAGCGTCTCATTGAAAATATCTTCTTCAAGAACAGCCCGCTACACGATGGAGCCATGATTATCAGTCACAAACGGATAAAAGCAGCCGGTTGTATTCTTCCGGTCTCACACAACCTGGAAATCCCCAAAGAACTGGGACTTCGCCATCGTGCAGCTTTGGGTGTATCACAGGAAACGGATGCCATGGCCATTATTGTATCTGAAGAAACTGGCGGCATTTCCATTGCTTACCACGGACAGTTCCACTTGAAATTAACGGCAGAAGAACTGGAACGTATGCTGACGGCAGACAACCGGATGTAACTTCTCAATCCAACATCTGATTCATGTAGGGGAATTTCCCGTCAAACAACAGTCGGGTAAGTTCATTGATAGAAACCACTTGATAAGTCTGCCCTTTCAATTTACCTCTGGAATATGTTCCTCTTTCCAAGTTATACCAACCATTATTTTGCGGAAGAGCCTCATCCCCTTCTACTTTAAAATAATGGTTTCCAGTCCATATTCCTGCCAACAATCTGAACAAAGCCTCTACATGAATGATTCTTGCCATCCCCAACTCATAAGGCTGACCATCGGAAAAAGAATAGCATTCCAATTCCATCAAACCGTAATGAGAAGACAATCCACGCAGCATAGCTTGTTCAACGGTCTTATCCCTGCATGCCATTTCCCTGATTATCAGTTTTTCCCCTTCCGGCAAACAGAAGCAAAGTCCCCGCAGCTCATCTTCCTCTACAACTCCCCACAACTGACCTCCCGACAATAGTAAATCCGCCAAGATAATGTGGAAATCTTCCCAATTATGCTGTATACAGTTTTCACAATCAGACTGAAAATGGTCATAAAAACGGAAAGCAGCCCCACATAAGGCACTTTCTGGAGGAATTTCAACCAGTTTCCACCGATTAGGAAAGTTTTCAACAGGTAAACAAGAAGTTGTTAATAACTTTTTCCTCCGTTGAAAACAAAGGGTATATCCCGAACGGGCATAGTACCCTTTCAACCACTCTTCCGCAGGTATCAAAGTGGAGAACAGAACCCCTTCCCGAAACATGCTCTGATGAGCCTGGGCCAGCAATTTTCGCATCACTCCCCGCTCCCGATATGCTGGATGTGTACAAGCTCCCGAAATATAGGCAACCGGCACATTCATACCTTCATACGTCAACCAATACGGAATACGTTGCAAAGCAGCTATTACCTTCCCGTCCGATTCCATATACTCATTCAGGGAATCAGCATAGCGGCAACCGAAATAAAGATCCATGAACGCTTCCGAATCATGAAAGCAAGTTGCCCATAACATTCTGACCTGCTCTTTCACACTCATTTCAACTCCGCCATATATTTTTCAAGAATCACTTCCGGCTGATAAGAAAGCTTGGCTTTCCGGAGCCCTTCCAATCCCAAGTCTTCCTCCCGGTTGATATAGATGTACTGCGAAGGAATATGATTGGCAAACTCATAATTAATCATGGCGTACGCTCCCTCTACAGCCGTATTGGCTTTTTCCACGCACGTATCGAAAGTCGTTTGGTTGATGGGTGCCCCAAAAGTAAAGGCCACAATCTCATCCTCCACATAAAGTACTCCTCCAATCACGTCCAATTGCTCCAGATGCCGCAAAGCAGCTGTCATGGAACGACGTTCGTTCTCCAAGGCCTGATTCTCCGCACAATTATTCGCCCGACACCACTGAGTCTCCAGCTCCAAACATGCGGGAATCAAGTCGGAAGTCAAAGGTTTATATGTATAATTCGGATAATTACTCCTGAACTTATTCAGATGATTTCGTTTAGGCTGAAACTTTTTTCCTTTCAATGTAGACAGGTCAGAACGCAGATAAATGTAATCAGCATAATCCCGGTCGGATACAAAATTAAACCTATCCGGGAAAGCTTTTTCCAGCTCTGCACGCATATTGCCACATACACCCAACAAACGGAATGGAGCTCCTTGACTTTTTGCATCTTCCATCAACGCCTCAATCACCGGACGAATATCACTTCCTTCACCTACAGGCATCATATAGGCCAGCTGTCCGTCTACATAGAAACGAAACAGCAAAAAGCCATCCATTTCCGCAATCTCCGTCTGATACAGGAAGCGCCAGCTGTACAAGTTTACAAATGACAAATCACAATTACGCCGTGGACTGCACAACGTATATTTCTGTACAGTTTCCTTATCATTCAGGTCTATCAGTTTAAATGCTATCATATAGGTGTTTCTTTTTGTTTCGAACAAATACTTACATCTGAAGAAAATAACAAATCAGCCGGTCATTCAGTTCATTTCGTACAAAAGCAAAATCTTAATACAATCCTAAGATATGCAAAATTGTAGGCGAAAGCAAAGCGGTAAGAATTCCGTTCAAGGTCAATCCCAGACTTGCGTACGCACCATACTTGCCACTCACTTCCATGGCACGTGAAGTACCGACCGCATGGCTGGCTGTTCCCATAGACAATCCCTGTGCAATCGGGCTGGCCACACGCCCTACCTGAAGCAACTTAAATCCACAGATTGCTCCAAACAATCCGACCACAATGACCACAGCAGCTGTCAGTGAAGGAATCCCTCCTACCGCATTCGATACCTCCATGGCAATCGGAGTGGTTACAGACTTTGGAGCCAGCGACATAATCACTTCGGGAGAAGCTCCCATTAACTTGGCAATAATCGTCACCGAAACCAGTCCGACCACACAACCAGCCAACTGAGAAATCAGAATCGGCATCAGCTGTTTCTTTATCATGCGCAACTGCAGGTACAAAGGCACCCCCAATGCCACAACAGCCGGCTTTAACCAAAATTCTACCAACGAACCAGCCTCGGAGTAAGTCTCATAAGAAACTCCCGTAAACTGAAGAAAACAAATCAACATGGCTATAGCCACAAGGATGGGGTTCAACAGCACCCATCCCGTTTTTTTCTGCAACAATTTTGACAAAAAGAAAAAGCCAAACGTAATGGCCAGCAGAAAAAATTTATTTTCGAAAAAATCCATACTTACGAACCAATTGATGTACCCAACCTGTTACTACTAAAACCAAAATCGTGCTGACCAGCGTCGCAATTACAATCGGCCAGAACTGCGCCGTAATCACATCGAAATAAAGCATCAACGCTACTCCTGACGGCACAAAGAAAAATCCTAAATTTGCTACTAGAAAATTTGTAAGCCCCTGTACCCACTCTAGTTTTATCCAGCCCAGCTGAAGAAACAAAGTCAGCAACAGCATACCGATAATACTCGAAGGAAGCTTAATACCCGTCAAATAAACAATCAGTTCACCTAATGCCAGACATCCAAAAAGAATAGAACACTGTCGAATCATAATACCTTATATTTTATATTGAAAACCGATGCAAAAATACATAATCAGAAAAACCGATCTCTTCCTAAGCCGCTTTTTATTCATATCTACAAAGGATGGAAAGGTTTTTGCATACTTTAAAGCAAAAAAAATCGCTTTTTGCAAACTTGATATTACAAAAATACCTATTTTTGCAACGGGAAACAAAAAGCTCGTTACCGCACACAACAAGCATTTACAATTTAACATATAAATCATGGATTTAATCAGTGAAATCGTTGAACGCGCTAAAGCAAACAAACAGCGCATCGTGCTTCCGGAAGGAACAGAAGAACGTACTTTGAAAGCTGCCAATCAGATATTGACAGACGGTGTAGCAGACCTTATTTTATTGGGTAATCCCGATGAAATCATGAATCTGGCCAAAGAATGGGGATTGGGCAACATCCACAAAGCTACCATCATTGACCCGGAAAACAATCCTAAACAAGAAGAATATGCACAGCTGCTGTGTGAACTTCGCAAGAAAAAAGGTATGACCATCGAAGAAGCTCGCAAACTTGTGCTGAATCCTTTGTATCTGGGCTGTCTGATTATCAAAGCTGGTGACGCAGACGGACAATTGGCTGGCGCACGCAACACAACTGGTGATGTACTTCGTCCTGCACTGCAAATCATCAAGACTGCTCCGGGCATCACTTGCGTTTCAGGTGCTATGCTGATGCTGACACACGCTCCTGAATGCGGAGACAACGGTGTATTGGTAATGGGCGACGTAGCTGTAATTCCTGTACCTGATGCAAACCAGCTGGCACAAATCGCTATCTGTACTGCTCAGACAGCAAAAGCAGTGGCAGGTATCGACCCACGTGTAGCTATGTTGAGCTTCTCTACCAAAGGTTCTGCTAAACACGAAGTAGTAGATAAAGTGGTAGAAGCATTGAAAATTGCAAAAGAATTAGACCCGGCACTGAAAATCGACGGTGAACTGCAGGCAGATGCTGCATTGGTTCCAAGAGTAGGTGCAAGCAAAGCTCCGGGTTCTGAAATCGCCGGAAAAGCCAACGTATTGGTCGTTCCTTGCCTGGAAGTAGGAAACATCTCTTACAAGCTGGTTGAACGTCTGGGCCACGCTACTGCCGTAGGACCTATCCTGCAGGGTATCGCTCGTCCGGTAAACGACTTGTCACGCGGATGTAGCATTGACGACGTATACAAGATGATTGCCATCACTGCCAACCAGGCTATCGCTGCCAAAGCACAGTAATCATCCGATTCTTATAATTTATTTCCATAATGCCACTCACTTTTTTTGCAGAGTGGCATTATGGTTTTCATCATCACAAAAAATTATTTAATAAAATATGAAAGTATTAGTACTCAACTGCGGTAGTTCTTCAATCAAATACAAACTGTTTGATATGACTACAAAAGAAGTCCTCGCTCAAGGAGGTATTGAAAAAATCGGTCTTCCGGGTTCTTTCCTGAAACTGACTTTGCCTAACGGTGAAAAGAAAGTGATTGAAAAAGACGTGCCAGAACATACCACTGGTGTACAGTTCATTTTCGACACTTTGACTAATGCAGAATATGGAGCAGTAAGCAACCTGCACGAAATCAAAGCTGTAGGTCACCGTGTACTGCACGGAGGAACCAAGTTCAGCGGTTCTGTACTGATTGACGACGCCGTAATTGCAGCTGTAGAAGAATGCTGCGACTTGGGCCCGCTTCACAACCCAGCCAACCTGAAAGGTATCTACGCTGTACAGAAACTTCTGCCGGAAGTACCACAGGTTGCCGTATTCGATACAGCATTCCACCAGACTATGCCGGACTATGCTTACCTGTATCCGATACCTTATTCATATTTCGAAAAATACGGTATCCGTCGCTATGGTTTCCACGGAACTTCTCACCGCTACGTATCAAAACGTGTATGTGAATTCCTGAACATTCCGCAGGAAGGCAGCCGCATCATTACTTGCCACATTGGTAACGGTGGTTCAATCGCAGCTGTAAAAGACGGAAAATGTATTGATACTACCATGGGACTTACTCCGCTGGAAGGCTTGATGATGGGTACTCGCTGCGGTGACATCGACGGCGGCGCCATCACTTACATCATGAAGAAAGAAGGCCTGACACCAGACGAAATGTCTACCTTACTGAATAAGAAGAGCGGTGTATTGGGTATGTTCGAAAAATCAAGCGACATGCGCGAACTGGAAGATGCAGTAGCCAGAGGTGAAGAACGTGCCATCCTGACTGAAAACATGTACTTCTACCGTATCACTAAATACATCGGTGCCTACGCAGCAGCCATGGGAGGCGTTGACGTAATCTTGTTCACTGGTGGTGTAGGCGAAAACCAGGCTACTGCCCGTGCTGGTGTCTGCAAGACATTGGGCTTCCTGGGTGTAGAAATCGACCCGGAAAGAAACAAAGTACGTAGCAAAGAAGCCATTATCTCTACTGACAATTCAAAAGTAAAAGTAGTGGTTATTCCTACTGACGAAGAGCTGATGATTGCTACAGATACCATGAACATCCTGAACAACAAATAATCACAGGAATCCTAAAAGAGTTAAAAGAGGATACCTCCTGCAAAGGAATTCACTATCTTTGCGCCAGAAACAAAGGCAAAGAGAGATTCCCTCAGGAAGTATCCTCTTTCTTTTTGCCTACGTTCTAACTAATAAACGAAAAACCTTCTATTATGAGCAAAAAGATTGTAACATTTGGAGAAATCATGCTCCGTCTTACCACTCCCGATAACTTACGTATCCAACAAAGCCGTGACTTTCTGGTTAACTATGGAGGAAGCGAAGCCAACGTAGCCATCTCCATTGCCAACTTTGGCGGAGAGGTGGAATATATTACCCGATTACCGGACAACGCATTAGGAGAGACTTGTATCGCAGAGCTCCGTTCTCACAATATCGGAACTAAACACATTCTTTTCGGTGGACACCGCTTAGGCACCTATTACATGGAGAAAGCCGCTGCCATGCGTAACTCCAACGTTATCTACGACCGTGAGAATTCCGCCTTCTCCGAACTGAAGCCCGGAATGATTAACTGGCGCGAGATTTTCAAAGACGCAGCCATCTTCCACTGGTCGGGAATTGATGCCGCACTGACTCCCGGATTGGCAGAGGTGTGTAAGGAGGCCATCGATATAGCCAAGGAAATGGGACTGACCATCTCATACGATATCAACTACCGAAAGAACTTATGGAACTATGGAAAAACAGCCCAGGAGGTATTACGTCCGCTCATGACCAGCAGTGACATCATGTTCGGAAGTGAAGGTGAATATGCTCTTGTCACGGGAATTCCGGCTCCCGGCTTCAAGGCCACCCGAAGCGGTGAAAAATACGATACTGCAGCATATGAAAAGTTCTGCAAGGAAATCAGCCAGCAAATTCCAAACTGCAAATACATCTACATTGCCCTACGCAATGTGATGAGCTCAGAACATCACACTTTTGCGGGGGTACTTTATGCACAGGGAGAAATGAAATACACCCGCGTGTTCGACATTGACAACGTAATTGACTGCGTGGGAGTAGGCGATGCGTTCTGCGGTGCCATGCTTTATGCACAGAATGCATACGAAGACAACCAGAAACGTGTGGATTTCTCTACGGCTGCTTCCGTACTGAAGAATACCATTGCCGGCGACTATAACATGGTGAAAGTATCCGAAGTAGAAGGTCTGCTCGCCCGCCAGGAAAGTGGAGAAGTTGCTCGATAACTTACAATACAAACTCTATAAAAATTCAGGCGCTGAAGAGAATGTACGTTCTTCCTCAGCGCCTGAATTATTTCTTATTTTTCACGCAGTATCACACCGAAGTATCTCCTTCAATATACTGTTCCAGGAACATATTTTCTCCATCGAAAACCGCATACGAGAACTCGGTAATCCAGTCTCCCAGAATCATCATACGCGACGTGCGACTCAGCATCAAATCCAGCATAATGTGACGATGCCCGTAAATAAAGTAATTAATGTCAGGATGGCTCTTTAAGTATTCTTTAGAGAATAGTACCAGCGGCTCCTTATCCTCTCCCATATACTCAGGTTCACGTCCACCCTCCCTTTTCAGGCGACTGTGTTTGGCCCATTCCAGTCCAAACTCCACGCTCCATCGCGGATGAAGCATCGAGAACAATCGCTGCAAAGTCTTGCTGTGAAACATCGTGCGCAGCAGCTTGAACTTACGGTCATTGTCGCCCAGTCCGTCACCGTGTCCTAAGAAAAACTCTTTCCCGTAAATCTCACAGGTCAACGGCTCACGGTGCAAAATGACGCCACATTCCTTTTCCAGATAGTCTCCACACCAGATATCATGGTTACCGATAAAAAAATGTACTTCCACCCCCAAATCGGTCAGCTCCGAGATTTTGCCCAGAAAGCGGGTATAGCCTTTGGGAACCACCAGCTTGAACTCATACCAGAAATCGAACATGTCGCCCAGCAAGTAGACGGCTGCTGCCCGATGCTTAATACTGTCCAAAAAGTTCACCAGCCTGCGCTCCTGCGTACGCCCGTGTGCAATGGCCCTCGAACCCAAGTGCGCATCCGAAAGAAAATATACATTCTTCATCGCATCCATAAGCCTTTTCTTACAAAAATCCTAATTCCAGTTTTGCCTCCTCAGTCATCATATCCTTGTCCCATTCTGGTTCAAAAACCAGATTGACCGTAGCGGCAGTCACTCCTTCCACCGATTCTACTTTCTGACGCACATCTTCCATAATGAAATCTGCTGCCGGACAGTTCGGGGCGGTCAAAGTCATATCGATGGTCAATTCTCCGTTTTCCTGAAGGTCTATCTTATAAATCAAGCCCAAGTCGTACACGTTTACCGGTATTTCCGGGTCGTATACGGTCTTTAACATATCTATGATTTTTTCCTCAATCTTCAACTTCGTTTCGTTGTCCATAATCTTTAATCTTTCAATCTTTATTCTTTCCGCAAACTTAGGGAAAAATCTCCATTTTTTCATCTTCGGCCGATAAAAAAAGACACTAAAGGCGGCCTTCATCTCCATAACTGTAATAATCGCCGTCCGAAACCACCACATGGTCGAGCAAGCGGATGTTCATGGTACGTGCAGCTTCCAGCAGCGCATGGGTCAGGCGGTCGTCATCCTGACTCGGACGAATGTTTCCAGAGGGGTGGTTATGACAAAGAATCATGGAAGTAGCCCGCTTCAAGAGTGCCTCACGCAAAATACAACGCACATCGACCTGCGTGGAGGCCAGTCCTCCCCGACTGATTTTAACCGTATCAATCACCTTGGCTGCCTGATTCAGCAGCATCACCCAGCATTCTTCCACCGGCAAGTCGCACATCAAGGGATGAAAGAAGGCATATACATCCTGCGAGCTGGTGATTTTCTTCCGCTCAGAAGGTTCCTCCTCTCTTCTGCGCTTCCCCAATTCAGAGGCTGCCAGAATGGTCACGGCCTTTGCCGGACCAATTCCTTTATAGCGGCAAAGGTCGTCCACCGTATATTTTCCCAACTCACTCAAACGGTTGTGACAGTCATCCAGCACCTTCCGCATCAGTTCTACCGCTGTTTCTTCTGTATTGCCGGAACCTATCAGGATGGCCAGCAACTCGGCATTGCTTAAAGCAGCCGGACCATGCAGCAGCATTTTTTCCCGCGGGCGGTCTTCTTCCGCCCACTGGGTAATGTTCAGTTTCTCGTTCATGCATCAATTTCTTAATAAAAACACCGACGAGCTACCGAACACCTTATTGGGGACAATGTCTTATTTATAAAATGTCTTTTCGAAAGCCGAGAAGGACTTTCCGCCACATATACAACGTTTCCACCACGCCCGCAAAAAGCCGGAACCGTAGCCCGTCAATTGTATAAACGCAGCAATAACAGATAGTGCACCAATTTTTATACTTTTATTGCGAATAGAAGCATCTATAAAAATAACCACGGCAAACAAAGCCAACAAGAGCAGGCTCCACGGACAGATAAACGCAGCCAGCAGCACCAGCACGACTCCTACCGTAAATACAGCCGGAAGCAGATGCACGAGCTTCAATGATTCAGGGTATTTCTTATACAAATCAATGCGGGCGATACCGGAATTGTGTACCTGCTTGAAGAATTTCTTCAAATCCGTACGACGCTTATGCCATACCCAGGCTTCCGGGAACAGACGGCAACGGTAACCTCCTTTAAAAATACGGATACTGAAATCAATGTCTTCGCCAAAACGCATTGCAGAGAATCCGCCCAATGCCTTGTACACCTCGGCACGGACTCCCATGTTAAAACTGCGAGGATAGAATTTGTCCATTTTCTTCTTGCCGCCCCGGATGCCTCCCGTGGTAAAGAAAGAAGTCATGGCATAATTAATAGCTTTCTGTACATCCGAAAAAGAATCGTGTGCCCGGTCGGGACCTCCGAACGCATCTGCCGGTTCCCGCTGGAGTTCCGCTTCCACCGCGGCCAGGTACGTTTCGGGCAGGATACAGTCTGAATCCAGAATCAGCAGATACTCTCCACGACTACGCTCTGCCGCATAGTTGCGCGTCTGTCCGGGGCCTGAATTCGGTTTCTCAAAATAGTGCACATCCAGCATTTCTGCATACTTCTCGACCACCTGCTTGCAAGGAATGGCAGAACCGTCTTCCACGACCACCACTTCAAAGTTTTGATATGTCTGACCGCACAGACTCTGCAACAACTCATCCACTTCATCCGGACGGTTGTACACCGGAATCACCACAGAATACTTCGGATTCATTTTTTATCCTCCTTTAATCTTTTTCAATTAATACCGTAGCATAGGCTGAAATACCTTCCTCACGTCCGGTAAATCCTAATTTTTCTGTAGTGGTGGCCTTGATGGACACGTCGTCCACATCCACCTCCATCACCCGTGCCAGCACTTCCTGCATCTCCGGAATAAACTTTTTCAACTTCGGACGTTCAGCGCACACCGTGGCATCCACATTACCTACCCGATACCCTTTTCCGGCAATCAGCTTCACTGTCTTTGCCAGCAGAATCTTGCTGTCAATGTTCTTGAAGTCGGCCGAATTGTCCGGAAAATGATAACCAATGTCACGCATGTTGGCAGCTCCCAACAAGGCATCGCAAATGGCATGAATCAACACATCGGCATCCGAGTGTCCCAGCAAACCCATTTCGTGTTCCAGGCGAATACCACCCAGCCAAAGTTCACGCCCTGTCACTAACTTGTGCACGTCGAATCCAAATCCTACTCTTATCTTCATCTTATGTAAAAATCAAGAAGTTTTTCATTTTCCAAAAATCCCTCCAGGTGGTTCCCGATTTGCACGGGAGCTACTCCTACTGGTGTACCGGTAAACAACAGATCACCAATTTTCAACGTACAGAAACGGCTCACGTAGGCAATAATCTGGTCTACAGAGAACAGCATATCAGCTGTATTGCCCTGCTGCACCGTCTTTCCGTCAATATTCAGATGGAAATTCACTTTCTGTATGTCATTCACCTTTTCCACTGGCACCCAGTCGCCAATGGCAGCCGAACTGTCAAATCCCTTGCACAGTTCCCAGGGCTTTCCTTCGGCACGGAACTTACGCTGTAAGTCACGGGCGGTAAAGTCGATACCTACCGTCACGGCATCGTAATAGCGATGGGCAAAACGTTCGGAAATATTTTTCCCTAGACGGCAGATACGCACCACCATTTCCGTCTCGTAATCCACTTGTTCACAAAAATCGGGAATAAAAAAAGGCTTGCTGTCTTTCAGCAAGGCAGAATCCGGCTTCATAAAAATAACCGGTTCCTGGGGCAAGGCTTCTCCTGCATGCAACTCATGGCAATGCAGGCTATAGTTCATGCCTATAGCAATAATTTTCATGGAGTTATTTCTTTATAATTTCATTCAAACGGTTGAACATCACTGCCAGATGTGCATACAGTGACGTGTTTTGTACGACAATCGTTTCCGGCACACGGATACGGAAGGGGGTAAAGTTCCACACAGCCTGAATACCCCCGGCCACCATCTTGTCCGTAATATCCTGAGCAATGTTAATGGGAACGGTCAGCACACCGATTTTCACCCCGTCCTTTGCCCGACGTTCTTCAAACTCGTCGGTATGGTAAATAGGAATTCCCTCTACGGTTGTACCCACCAGATTCGGGTTAATATCAAATGCCCCTACAATCTGCAGCCCGAAATGTGACAGACCAGAATCTCTGAGCAGTGCTCCTCCCAGACTTCCCACACCAAACAGATACGCCTTATGCAGATTCGTGAAGCCTAAAAAGTCCTCCAGCACCTGAATCAGCAAGTCCACTTCATAGCCCACTCTTGTGCGTCCGGAAATATCTACATACGACAAGTCTTTGGCAATCTGCGAAGCATCAATGTTTATCTGTCTGGAAATCTGTGTAGAAGATACATACTTCTCCCCTTTCTCTTTCATCAGCTTTGCATTCGAAAGATACCACGGGAGTCTGCGTAAAGTAGGCTCAGGAATCTTGTCCGTAATTTTACGACTTCGTACCGCCATTCGGAGTGTGTTCAATTAATCAATAATGCAAAATTAAACTATTTCTTGTAAACCCTGAACACGATTCCTGAAAAATGTCATACCTTTGAAGCAGATTAAATTAAATTCACATGAAAAAGAACGACTGGAAAGACCGTCTGAACATTGTATATTCCACGAACCCAGACTTCAGCTATCAGCTTGACGAAGAGGAAGAGCCGGCAACTGTCAACCCGAAACAACAGAAACTGAGGGTCAGTATCGAGAAAAAAGGACGAGGCGGAAAGACCGTTACCGTCATTTCCGGATTCGTCGGTTCGGAAGATGATTTAAAAGAACTGGGAAGACTGCTCAAAACCAAATGTGGTGTAGGAGGTACCGTGAAAGACGGTGAAATTCTCATTCAGGGAGAGTTCAAACAACGCATAATCGACCTGCTAAAAGCAGAGGGATTCAGCCAGACAAAATAGGCACATAAAAACGCCTTTACGTTTAAGACAAAACGTCAAAGCGTTTTAGTCAAAACGCACTTGCGTTTGAAAGAAAACGTCCTTGCGTTTTTCTTCAAACGCAAGGACGTTTTTCAGTTTATCTTAAACTTCTTATTTTGAAGCAATTACTTTATCCAGCAAAGTAGCAAGTTCTTTCACTTTTTCCGGATTCTGCGATGCTACATTTTCTTTTTCCGTAGGATCTTTACGAAGATTATACAACTGAGGTTCAGGCGCGTTACCCAATTCAGTCTTGGTCCAGAATTCCAATGCAGGCTTATCACTGGGCTGAAGATATTTCCATTCACCCTGAATAATGGCCAGCGTATTGTTCAGATTCTGTTCTACCACATATTCACGGTCAGACTGATCCTTTCCAATCAAAGCCTGCGAACGTGCATGGCTGTCGGGAGCCACTCCTTTAGCCAACGGCATTTCCATGATTTCTGCCAGCGATGCAAATACGTCAATCTGAGAGAACAATCCCTGTTGCTTGCAAGGCTGCTGAATAGCTGCCGGCCAGCGTACAATAAACGGTACACGAGTTCCAGCCTCATACAAACTGTATTTCCCTCCACGGTAAATACCCATCGGCGTATGTCCGTTCAGCATTTCGCGGGCCTGATCCTGATAACCGTCATCAATCACCGGACCATTGTCGCTGGTGAAAATAAACAAGGTGTTGTCGGCAATACCCAAACTATCCAGTGTATTCATAATCTCACCAATGGTCCAGTCCAACTGAAGGATTACGTCACCACGGGTACCAAGACCACTCTTTCCGGCAAAACGCGGATGAGGAATACGCGGCACATGTACATCCTGGGTACCCATATACAAGAAGAACGGTTTATCGGTAGACGAACAGATGAAGTTTTTCGCTTTTTCAGTGATGACATCGGCAATTTCCTCGTCATTCCACAAAGCAGACTTACCTCCCGTCATCCATCCGATACGAGGAATGCCGTTGATAATAGTATTGTTATGCCCCTGACTAGGTTTAAGCTTCACCAGTTCAGGATTTTCTTTACCCGTAGGCCAATCGCCCACTTTATGATCATAGCTGACGGTAATCGGATCGGCAGGATCCAGCCCGGCCACTCTTCCGTTTTCCACAAACACACAAGGCACACGGTCTACCGTAGCCGGAATGATAAATTCATAATCAAACCCTATGCTCTGAGTATTCGGCTTGATGAGCCCGTTAAAATTAGTTCCCCCAACAGGTCCCAGTCCCAAATGCCATTTTCCGACTGCACCAGTATGATATCCTGCTTCATGGAACACATCGGCCAATGTAACACATGTAGTGTCAATAATCAGCTCGGAATTACCTGGAGCGATACCTGTATTTTCCTTTCTCCACGGATAACATCCGGTCAACATACCGTAACGCGACGGAGTACTCGTAGCCGAAGTAGCATACGCATTGGTGAACTGTACTCCCTGAGCCGCCAGTCTATCAATGTTCGGTGTAGAAATCTTCGTAGCCCCGTAACAACTCAAGTCACCGATACCCAAGTCATCCGAATAAATAAAAATCACATTCGGACGCTTCAGGTTAGGAGCTTCCTGCTTCTGCGCCTGACCGCATCCGGTCAATCCCGCCAATCCGGAAAGGGCAGAAATACAAACTAAAAGGTCTTGTTTCATCTTTTTATATTTAGGTTAGTAAAATACACGTCATTCTTCTCCCTGCCGGTAAGCCATCGGTGTCAGTTGATATGCCTTCTTGAAAAGCTTACTGAAATAGCGGGGTGAACTGAATCCTGTCTGATCGGAAATCTGGGTTACATTCAGCTCCGGATTGTTCCGCAAAAGGAAGGCCGCTTTTTTCAATCGTAAGGTAATAAAGAAGTCATTAGGCGTCTGTCCGGTAATTGCCTTGATTTTTGCATACATTCTCGTACGCGAAACCAGCATTTTCTGGGCCAGCATATCAATGGTAAAGTCTGAATCGTCCAAATACTGTTCAAATACAGCAATCACCTCATCAAGGAATTCCTTATCTAAAGGATTCGTAGCCAAGACCGGAGTCTCTACAGTAGGCTGCTTGGTAAAATATTCCTGCAACTTACGACGGTTATTCACCAGATTGTTACAACGGAATACCAGCAAACGAGAATCAAAAGGTTTCGTGATGTAATCATCTGCTCCGATTTTCAATCCTTCCAGATTCTGTTCTATTTCAGTACGGGCCGTCAGCAACACCACCGGAATGTGACAAGTGTCCAGGTTCCCTTTCAATTGCTTCACCAATTCAATACCCGACATACGCGGCATCAGCACGTCGCTCAATATAATATGCGGAGAAGCCTCTTCCACCTTTTCCAACGCATCCTGCCCGTCAACTGCAGTTGTCACTTCATACATTCCCTCGAACAACTCGGCCAGCATACGACGGATAGAATCGTTATCTTCTACAATCAATATATGAGGGCGAAATCCTTCTTTTCCTCCCACGAATGTCTCTTCTGCTTCAAAGATTTTCCCCGACAATTCCGTATCTAATTCTTTTTTCTGCTCATCAAGCGTCAACTGGCTAACCACAGCATTTTCTCCTTCTTCAATGATTTCATCTGCAGTATAAAGTTCCTTGCCCAATGGTATACGTACAATAAACTTAGCCCCCTTACCCTGAGCGCTTTCCACAGAAATCTTTCCATGGTGAAGTTCCACGATACCTTTGGTCAAAGCCAGTCCAATGCCCGTTCCAGCATTAATCTCTGTATCCACTGAACTTTGATAAAAACGGTCGAAAATCTTATCAATGTCTGCCGGCTGAATGCCACTACCATTATCTTCAACCGAGAACCAGGCTTCTTCATCGGTCTTGCCAACCTCCATGACAATTTTACCTTGGGAAGGTACATGCTTCACGGCATTCGACAACAGGTTGTTTATCACCTTACGCATCTGTTTCCAGTCGAACCACAGTTCTATTTTATCTTGCGACTTGTGAAATTCCAAATGTATCTGCTTACTTTCGGCATAAGGCTGGAAAAGTAAATAAGTCTCATTCAGGAAGTTGACCAGATTCATTCGACATACCTTCAATTTCATCTTTCCCTGTTCCTGCTTCCGGAAGTCCAGCAACTCACCTATCAGTTCCTTTAACTGCACTCCGCTCTTATAAGCCAACAATACATTTGAATAAACAGAAGGAGAAAGCTGAGAGGTCTGCATCAGTTTTTCCAACTGCCCGATGATAAGGGTAAGCGGAGTACGAAACTCATGCGAAATACTGGTAAAGAAACGCAACTTATTCTGATTCAGGCGCTCTATATCTTGCAAATGGCGCTGTTCATAGGTCAGTGACGCCTGTAGTTTTACACGGCTCTGATACATCCGCATCAAATAATACACGATTCCTCCTACTATCAGGACATAAAGCAGAAAAGCCCAGTTTGAAGCATAAAATGGAGGTTTCACCACAATTTCCATGCTGATGGGACTGCTTAGACTCTTCGGATTGGACGAACGTACCCACAATGTATACGTTCCCGGATTTAAGTTCGTATAGGTAATAACAGGACGATCTCTCACCATGGTCCATTCCTTGGAGAAACCTTCCAACAGATATTCCATCGGTTCCTTATTCTCCGGGATGTAGTTATTGGTAGCAAAATAAATGCTGAACATATTCTGGTCGGCACGCAAAGTAATTTGTGACGTATGGTTCAAAGCACGCTTTAAAATACCAAAAGTATCATTGACTTTTATTTCCTTGCCATTTACTACCAGACGGCTCCACATAATAGAATAAGGCTTCGAACGGTAATTTAAGCTGTCAAGGGCAAACATCACCATTCCGGAAGTACCACCTAAGAACACCTCTTTTTTCTTTGACATGAATAAGGCATTCTCATTTAAGGAATACATCGGGAAGCCATTCTCCGACAAATAGTTGCGTATAACTCCTTTACGGTAATCAAAGCAGGAGAATCCCTGATTGGTTATCATCAGCAGCTCCCCACGCTCTCCTTCACAAACTTTATATACACAGTCGCCAGGAAGGCCGTTACTTGCCATATCATAGTTTTGGAAGATATTTGTTTTCTGATTCAAACAATCCAAACCACTGCCCGAAGTAGCAAACCAGATTTTATTCTCGCTATCACAAAAAATACTGTTCACATTATTATTGCTGATACATGATTCTCCTTTACGATAGACATAGTGAAGTAATTCATCCGTCTTCAAATTATATGAGAAAACACCCTCACCGGTTACAGCCATCCACAAAACTCCATTCTGGTCAAACTCCAGATCGGCTACCATACGAATCAGTTTCCCCTCTTTATGGTTCTGAAACAGCTGGCGACATTTTCCGGTAGTCCGTGAAAACAAACAAACACCTGCCTGAGTAGCTACGACCAGACTGTCTTTATAAGGTACAATATCACGCACAATATCCGATGGAATGGTTTCCTTATCTCCTTCTCTCTTTCGATACACCGTAAATTGCCCGGTCTTTATATCCAATTTATTGATACCTCCCAAGTGCAGTCCCAACCATATACAGTCTTCCGCCTCATCATACCAGATGGATTTCACATTATTATGCGAAATGCTATTGACAGTCGGACGATGAACAAACCACTGGAAAGTACCTTTTTCCGGATCAAATCGATTCAATCCTCCTCCCTCCGTACAAATCCAAATATGCCCTCTCTTGTCTTCAAGCATATTTCCTACAATCGGACTGCTCAACCCCTCAGTAGGATTGTCTTCTTTCTGGAAGAAACGATATATTGCATACTCCGGATTAAAATAGTTCACCCCGCCAAAATAAGTTCCAGCCCAGATTGTTCCCTGATCATCTTTCTGGAGACACCATACAGAAGAATGAGTCAGTCCATACGAATCAATCCCTTCGCTGTAGTGCTCCACTCGACCTGTACGGGTATTCAGGCAATCCAGTCCAGTTTCAGTCCCTATCCAGATACAGCCCTTGTTATCTTCTTCGAAGCAACGCACAAAATCAGAAGAAAGAGACGATCTGCCCGAAAGCAACGCACGTATGTTACGTACTTCCCCTTTATTATCAAAAAGAAAAATACCTCCGTTCCACGTACCAACCCAGATATTATGAGAAGAATCTTCAAATATAGACGACACATGCTGTCCATTTACAAGATGTACAGGCTGCACGCCTTCCGCCCAACGATAAAGGCCATCGTGCTCCGTCCCAATCCACAGGCGTTTTGACGAATCGAAGAATAAGGAAGAAATATTTCCGTTATCAGAAGGAAGCCGAAAAAAACTATCAAAATTACCACTCTCTTTGTTGTAACGAAAAACCTCATTTCCACACGCTATGTAAAGTCCGTGATAATAGGTAATGGCATCCACTTTTCCACTGAGTAGTGTAACAAATCTGCGGGTGTCCATATCAAAACTGGCAACCCCCTCCATACACAACAAATAAAGATGTCCTTCCCTGTCACCGGTAATACGTAACAAATGATTTGAGAACAAACTATACGGATTGTCTTTTTCCAACCGGTAAATTGTAATGTCATTTCCATCATAACAATTCAATCCTTCACGTGTACCAATCCATATCAGATTATTTTCATCCACATAAATATCATTTACTGATATTTGCGACAAGCCGTTATCAGTAGAAAGATGCTTGAAAATTATATTTTGAGCAGCCAGACGAGGAAATAGTCCAACTAACGCCACTAATAAAAGACAATTAAAAAGTATTTTCTTCATTTTCCTTAGACCCGTAGAAGCTATTACTTGCAATATTCGATAAAAATCCTGAAATATACAAGACCATAAAAACAAAATATACAATATACATACACCATTTGTACAATTTAGGGATATTAATCACCTTAAAAATTATTTTATTTGTTTCTTAGTAAATTTCATATCAGAAACTGTTTAAATAAAATGCTATGAAATATCTTATTTCAATCTTGCTTATAGCCACATCACTAATTGGGAAGGCTGAAAAATACAGCTTTGAAAAAGGACTTCCTACACAAATTCAAGTATCGGAAGATTCACGAATAGAGCTCAGTCCGCTTTATTACAAGGATGGGACAAAAAGTTTACAGTGGAACTATCAGTCACATTCCTTTCTGACACTAGATGCCCCACTTACATTAACGTCAAAAACAGAAAGGAATTACGGTATCACATTATGGATTTATAATGAAAAGATACAAAACGACTCACTTGTCTTTGAATTCTTAAATGAGAAACAGCAAGTACAGTATAAGTTCAGTTTCCATCTGACAGCTATTGGATGGAGAGCTTGCTGGATTGGATTTGAACAGATGAAAGGAAAAAAGGAAGACAAGAACCTAACAACTTGTCGAATCACAGCACCTGCACAGAAAGGCAAAATTTTTCTGGACAGACTTACGTTTCCTGTAAAAAAAATGAATGCCCGTACAACTCCCGATATGCAAATGCCAGAAAATAACTCGTTAGCAAACAGAGACCTATGGCACTGGTGCAGACTTTGGGAATGGGAACAATATGAACGTCCCGCTACGAATAATATTTCGCTCACAAGCTCAGATAAGAAGGACTTACAAAAGATAGCACAAAGATTAACCGAATACTGCCAGGAAAATCTGTCAAAGAAATTCATCAAAAAAGCAAGCTCATTATATGAGGAATGTCACATCGAAAAATCAGGTAATGGCTACACCGGAAAGCCGCTTGTTGCCCCTGATGAGAAAACATCACAAGATATTACGTGGCAATACATTGAAAACATGCTGAGCGGATTTGCAGCAGACTATCTGAAAAATGGGAACGACCAGGCAAAAGAGCTTTATTTCAACACATTCCGTTATGCAATCAACCAAGGATTTGCCTATGGTAGTGGAATGGGTACCAATCATCATTACGGTTATCAGACCCGACAGATTTATATCTCGGCCTGGCTGATGAGAAATGAGATCTATCAACAACCTGACAAAAAAGAAATTTTAGACATGCTTACTTACTGGTCTGGTATTCAAGAAACAAGGAAGCCTTACAAAGAAGGTAGAGATGAATTACTGGACACTTGGCATACATTACTCATCCCCAAAGTAGTGGCAGCCCTTCTTCCTGAGAAAGAAACAGAACAAATGTGTCAGATGAAACAGCTATCGGAATGGCTTTCTACCTCATTATGTTTCACTTCTGGAACATTAGGAGGAATAAAAGTTGACGGAACCGCATTCCATCATGGAGGATTCTATCCGGGATATACAGCCGGAGCACTTGGAGCTGTAGGCAGTTATATTGGCTTTACCCTTGATACCCCTTATCAAATCAGCCCGACAGGACGAAAAGTATTCCGTACGGCATTGGAAGGCATGCGTAATTATTGCAACCTACAAGAGTGGAGTTCCGCATTGGGTGGACGCCATCCGTTCAGTGGAAAAATGGAGAAATCAGACATCGAAGCATTTGCCAAACTTGCATTGGCAGAGAAGCCTGAAGGAAAAGAATTTGACCCACAACTGGCTTCAGATTATCTTCGCCTGCAAACGACTTCTACTCCATCAGGAGAGTTCTTCCGTTCAAAAGGATGTCAACCAGCTTCGAATCCGGAAGGTTTCTTTGTTTTCAATTATGGTTCTGCCGGAATCTATCGTTACCAACAATACATGATTACCCTGAAAGGATATAACACCGATGTGTGGGGAGCTGAAATCTACCAGAAAGACAACCGTTACGGACGTTATCAAAGTTATGGAGCTGTACTGATTATGGGAAATGGACACCCTGTATCCAGAAAAGGAAGTGGCTTCAAGGAAGAAGGCTGGGATTGGAATCGCATGCCTGGTACAACCACCATCCATCTTCCATTTGAATTGTTAGATAGCCCCCTCAAAGGTACTAACATGGCACGTTCTAAAGAAAATTTCTCAGGAAGTACATCCCTGGAAGGGAAATATGGCATGTTTGCTATGAAACTTATGGAACGTGAACTGAAAAACTTCACTCCCGATTTCGTAGCACGCAAGTCGGTAGCTTGTTTTGGCAACCGAATTATCTGTCTGGGAAGCGGTATCTCAAACAGCAACGTAAACTACCCCACAGAAACGACCTTGTTCCAGTGTGCATTACCTGCAAAATACCAACCTACGGTTTTAGAAGATTCTTGTACACTGAGAGATCCTTTCGGTAATTATTTTTACATACAAAAAGGAAAGCCTCACCAGACAGAAGGCTTGCAACATTCATTTCATAATAAAAGCCGGAAAGCAACTGAAGGGAAGTTCCTTACAGCTTGGATAGACCATGGAAAGGCTCCTCAAAATGCAGAATACGAATATTTAATTCTGCTCCGCCCTACAGAAAAAGAAAGAAAGGAAGCCAGACAAAGCTATATCATCAAGCAACAGGATTGTCAGGGCCACATCGTATTTGACAAACTTACACAAGTGACAGCCTGCAGCTTTTTTGAGTCATACCAAAATGCGCAGGCAGACCTGATACAACAAGCAGATGCTGAAACACTTGTCATGTACAAGAAAAATAAATCAGACATCCAGCTCAGCATTTGCTCTCCCAATCTGAATATTGAGGAAAAAACTTACACGACCTCTCAGCCAAGCCGGTCAGTTGTAAAGCAAATTACGATAAAAGGAAAATGGAACTCCACAGGAAATCCCCAAGTCAGGCTTCAAACAGATAAAGAGGGTAATACACTAATTCAAGCAACCTGCCAACATGGGCAACCGCAAGAAATCACCTTAAAGCCCGTTTCACAAACAGAATAAGACGCTTTTTGGACAATTTTGTACTATAAGAATCAAGTAATAAGTCTAATTTTGAAAACAAATTCAAAACAATCTTTTTAATACAACCTTTTATGAAGATCAAACAGCACTTAGGATTCATCAGCATGCTGGCCATCGCTTTTACTGCTTGCCAGCAAAAACCAGCGGAAACAGACAACTTCCTGGAAAATGAAATCAAAAACATCGAAGCTCAACACACTTTGCAGACTGACCTGATTGAAAAAAGTGGTAAAATTTTGAACCCTCGTACCATCGACGAAAAGGGAAATATCGTATATGTGCCCATCGACGACTGGACCAGTGGTTTCTTCCCTGGAACAATGTGGCTGGATTATGACCTGACTAAAAATGAAAAATGGAAAAAACTGGCTGAAAAATATACAGAAGACTTGGACTCTGTGAAATACCTGAAATGGCATCACGATGTAGGCTTCATGATTGGATGCAGCTATCTGACCGGATACCGTTTGTGCAAGAAACCTGAATACAAAGATGTCATTGTAACTGCTGCACAATCTCTTTCTACCCGCTTCCGCCCGGTAGCTGGAGTTATCCAGTCTTGGGATGCAGACAAAGGATGGCAAGGTAAACGCGGATGGGAGTGCCCAGTTATCATTGATAACATGATGAACTTGGAACTGTTATTTGAAGCAACTCGCCTTTCTGGCGATTCTACATTCTATAAAATTGCGGTTTCACATGCTGATAATACCATGAAAAATCATTTCCGTACTGACAACAGCTGCTACCATGTAGTAGACTATTCCTTGAAAGATGGAAGTGTAAGAAGTCGTCAGACAGCACAAGGCTATGCACATGAATCAGCCTGGGCTCGCGGACAAGCATGGGCTATCTATGGATACACCGCTTGCTATCGCTACACTCATGATAAACGATATCTGGATCAGGCTGAAAAGACATTAAACTTCTATCTGAACGATGTCAATCTTCCGAAAGACTTAATTCCTTACTGGGATTTTGATGCTCCAAAAATTCCGAATGAACCAAGAGATGTTTCAGCTGCCGCATGTATCGCATCGGCATTATACGAAATGGACGGATACTGTCAAGGAAAAAATTATAAAGAACTGGCTGATACCATAGTCAAAAACTTGTCAGGTCCTGACTACAAAGCAAAAGTAGGAGAAAATGGAAACTTTATCCTGATGCACTCTGTAGGAAGTATCCCTCACGGAGCTGAAATCGATGTTCCTCTGAACTATGCAGATTACTATTATGAAGAAGCTTTAATTCGTAAAAGAAACATTGAAAACAATCAGCCGTTCTCTTTCGTAAACGAATAAAACCATAAACAACATATAGCCATGAAACACCTTCCCTACTCACTAATAGGGGGAATCGGATTGTTTTCATTGCAAAGTTGTGCCAGCAAACAGCAAGTTGCTGAACAAGAGTACCCCAATGTCATTTACGTATTTCCAGACCAATATCGTAACATGGCAATGGGGTTCTGGCATGAAAATGGATTTAAAGAACACATTAACTTTGCAGCCGATCCGGTACACACCCCTCACATTGACAAATTTGCAAAGGAATCACTGGTACTGTCTTCAGCCATGAGCAACTGTCCGCTGAGCAGTCCGCACCGTGGCTCTCTGCTCACCGGTATGTATCCGAACAAGAGTGGTATTCCTTTGAACTGTAATTCGACACGCCCCATCAGTTCACTCCGTACAGATGTGGAATGTGTGAGCGACGTATTCAGCAAAAACGGTTATGACTGTGCCTATTTTGGTAAACTGCATGCGGATTTCCCGACTCCCAATGATCCGGAAAATCCTGGAGAGTATGTAGAAACCAAACGCCCGGTATGGGATGCCTATACACCGAAAGAGCGTCGTCATGGATTCAATTACTGGTACTCTTATGGTACATTCGATGAACATAAGAACCCTCATTATTGGGATACAGACGGGAAACGTCATGACCCGAAAGAATGGTCTCCACTCCACGAAGCCAAACAAGTCATTTCTTACTTGCGCAATGACAAGAACCAGCGTGACCCCAAGAAACCGTTCTTTATCATGGTCGGCATGAATCCCCCTCATAGTCCATACCGCTCTTTGGACGATTGCATGGAAGAAGATTTCAATCTGTATAAAGACCAGCCAATTGACAGCCTGCTGATTCGTCCCAATGCAGACAGACAGCGGGAAAAAGCTGAATCGGCCCGTTATTATTTTGCATCTGTCAGTGGAGTAGACCGTGCTTTCGGACAAATTCTGGATTGCTTGAAGGAGCTGAAACTCGATAAAAATACAATCGTAGTATTTACCTCCGACCATGGAGAAACCATGTGCAGTCAGTTTACGGATGACCCCAAAAATTCACCGTATGCAGAATCCATGAACGTGCCATTCCTTGTCCGTTATCCACAGCACATACGTCCCCGTGTTGACAACTTATTGTTGTCTTCACCAGATATTATGCCTACCCTGCTGGGACTTTGCAACTTGGACAAGGATATTCCGGCAAACGTACAGGGAAGTAATTACGCACCGATTTTCTATGAAGATTCCGTGCAGACCGTCGCTCGCCCTACGGGTGCTTTGTACATCCAAAATATGGATGGAGATAAAGATAAAGACGGAAATGTCATTTCTTATTTCCCCCGGTCCAGAGGTATCAAGACGCAGCAGTACACATTGGCATTATACATCGACAAAGAAAACAAACTGACAAAAACTCTTTTGTTTGATGATGTCAAAGATCCTTACCAGCTGCAAAATCTTTCACCGGAAGAGCATCCGGAAATTGTGAAAGAACTCTACCAGGAACTGGCAAAACAATTAAAGGAAATTGATGATCCCTGGTATCAGCAAAAGATACTTTCGGATATTCTTCCTTATTAAATTAACATCCCCGTTTTTCAGAATAATCTTGAGAAACGGGGATGTTGATTTATAGCTGAATGAAACTACTTTGCAGTACTTTTTTATACTTACTGGAAATAGGCAGCCTCTCTCCATTAAACGGCGGATACATAATGCATTCATCCCCGTCTATCATCGCAAGATGTTGAATATTAATAATGTAAGATTTATGTATTTGCACAAACTGAGAAGAAAATCCTAAGATATTCATGGCATTGATAGAAGAACGCATGGCCAGTAATTTCTGGATAAATAAAAAGACCTCCCAGCATCTGCGCGAAGCATTAAATTTAAAATATCCTATTTCCGAAAGACGCAATACACGAATTTCCCCTGTAGGCAGCTGAATAGAAAACGTACCTTTACCGCTCTCCCCTTCTATACCACGCATAGCATTCACGATATTTACCTCTTCCTTTTTTTCTATTTTTGCCTGTACAAAACGATTTATAATTAAATCAAGCTCCTTCATTTCAAAAGGCTTCAGCAAAAAATCAAAAGCAGCACTCCGTATCGCTTCCAACATATATTGAGGATAGGCAGTATAAAAAACTACTTTCATATCCCACATAACCACGTCATGGAGCTTATTGACAATCTCATATCCGGGAAGCCCCGGCAATTCCACGTCAATAAAAAGCAAATCAGGATGTAAACGCTGAATGAGAGCCAATGCTCCGGAACCTCCAGGCAGACACCCTACAACTTGAAACAGATTATATGACGCAAGGCTTTTTTCCAATAACTCCCTATCTTTATCTGAATCCTCTATAATAAATATTTTATATGCCTTTTGCTCCATTAAAACTGATTTTTTAAAACTCACACAAATGTAGAAAACAATACCAAACAATCCAACTTCCCTACTTCTGAAGCAAAGCTCCTGATGTATTTATTTTACCACATTATTCAGGATTATTCGTATTTTATGCACTAAATTAAACACCTGAATCAATATTTGTTATATCGTCCATAAAAATTTGTATTTTTGTCCATAAAACATTAATGTATCTTCTAAATTATGAAAAGCATCATTTACTTACTGTGTGCCTGCTGGATAGCTTGCTTACTCAGCACCGGATGCAAGCATACCACAGACTATGAAAAATCACCATCTGTCCAGCTCACTACACTGATACAAGATTCAATCATCAGATACAAGCCTCAAGAAGCTGAAATGTTACTGGCAAAAGCCAAGAAACAGGCACAGGACAGCACAGAATATTATTATGCAGAAGCCGTGCATTCTTCTTTACTTATGACCAGACAACAAGAAGATTCTGCATTCTATTATATAAACAGATGCGAAAAGTTCTGTCTTAGCCTTCCTAAATTATTACCGATTCATTACCTCACTCTCGGAATAGCAGAAAACAACAAAGCCTCTTTACTGGAAAACTCCAATCACCCTTTATCTGCCAAAACAGCTTATGAAAAAGCTATCCAATATTACCAAAAAGGGAATATGCATAAAAGACTACCCAATGTCTATAACAACCTAGGCTATGTATACTATACACTAAATGATCTTCCCATGCAAGCTTATTGCTACAAAAAAGCTCTCTTTATATGCGATTCGCTATCCTTGCCTCAGATTTACAGGAACAACAGTTACTTTATGCTGGCATTCTGTTATGTACAACTGAAAAATTATCCACAAGCCCATTATTATCTTAATAAGGTCTATCCGCAAATTAATGACATGCCGTTATATAACCGATATTTTCTACTAAACACTTTCGTCAATTTCTATTACTACCAGAAAAAATATGAAGAATCATGGAACTATCTGATGAAGATTTTTGATGAAGTAGCACAACACCAGAATGATATGCCCTCAGAATATGCTACATTAGAAGCAAATTATGCAGACCTATCTATTAAGCTAAACAAAGATTTGAATAAAGCCAAAGATTATCTGCAAAAAGCTAAGGCCTATTTCCAAAGTACAAAAGTGGCAATTAGCATTTACTATATCATGACCATGGAACTGGAACTTGCATTAAAGCAAAATGACTTACAAACAGCAGCTTGCTTAGTTCAACAGATTTCACATGACAACACTGTAAATGTACCTATCAACTATCAGCAAAGACGAAACGATGTACTAACTGAATATTATAAACGTACCGGAAATTACTCCAAAGCCCTGGCCATATTAGCAGCCCAGCTACCGATAGAAGATTCCATCCGAAGCAAAGAACACAATAATTATGTGGCAGAACTCGATTTACGATATAAAAATGATACTACCCATCTCAAAAACCGGATAACGATAACCAACCAGAAAAATGAAATAAAAACACTCCAGCTGGAAATAGCTTTGGGCGTTATTCTGATTTTAGGGCTCATCGTATATTTTATCGAATACAAAAGACGAGTCAAGAAGAATCAGCAACAAGAATTTAAACAGCATATATACGAAATCAGTAAACTGAAAATGCAAAATATCAGAGAAAAGATTTCACCTCATTTTCTTTTCAACGTGTTGAACAATGAAATAAATCAACACCCGGAATCCACCTCTGAACATCAACGGCTGATACGGCTCACCCGCCTGTTACGCAAGGGACTGGATTTGTCCAACCGTTTTGCCATTCCGCTTTCAGAGGAACTTGACTTCGTATCCAATTATGTAGCATTGTTGCAAGATACAGGTAAGCAATTCACATTCAGTCTGCACAAAAAAGGAAATGTAGACGACCTGCAAATCCCCTCCATGATGATACAAATCCCTATCGAGAATGCAATCAAGCATGGGTTTGTGAACCTAAATCAAGCAGGCCATATTGACTTGATTATAGAAGAAGCCGGTCAGGGAGTCAATATTCACATTAACAACAACGGACACAAATATACTCCATTTGCTCCATCTTCCAACAAACTGGAAAGCACTGGCACCGGTCTTCGAATTATTTATCAGAGTATACAACTGCTGAACACCCATAACAAAGAAAAAATTACATTCCAGATACTGCCCGGAAAGGAAGAAGGCACTGCCATCAGTATCTTCATTCCTTATCATTACTCTTATGAGTGGCAATAAAATATATCTCATACAGAGAATATAGCAGGATATACTTCATTTACCCGCTCTCATACAGAAAAGGGATTTTATCGGTTTGTCCTCCCACAAATATTTCGGGATATTTGTGACATAATATCATTAAATTTCAAAGTTATGAGAGTTTTAAAATTAACGAGCACACTCATGTGGCTCATGCTAATCCTGATTGGTGTTTCCTCATGTAACAACGAGGATGAAAACATCGGAAACATTCCTTCCCAACTGCTCAAGACCTGGTACATGGGAGAAGGTACTTCCATTACATTCAATGCGGATGGTACGGGAGTCTACACAGAAACAAGCGGAACAACCACCGCAAAACTGACCCGAAAAGCGGGCACACGTGCCACAGACACGTATCCGTTCACTTATTCGTACGAAGAATCAACTCAGACGCTCACGATTCACATCGATGGAGATGTCATGCGGTGGACCATTGTTACACTGAGCGATGATACGCTGAAAATTAAAGATGAAGACGGAGAACTGATTACCTTGAAAAAGGACACTACTCTGGAACCGGGCATCGACATTAACCTGCTATACAATACTTGGATTTCGGAAGAACAAGACCTTTACACCTTCAATAACGACGGCAGCGGTAGTTACAAAGCTAAAGACGAAACATCGGCAAACGATATCACCTATGAATATGATGAAGCCAGCAGACTGCTTACGCTCCATCGGGTAGATGGCAAGGTAGTAAGATGGACCATTCTTTCGTTAACCAATGATACGCTGAAAGTAAAGGATAATGATGGACAGGAACTTACACTAACGGTATATACAAACACAGTCTGGATAGAACTACTTTACGGAAAATGGGGATTTTTAGGAAAACCATCAATAGAGTTCACAAACAAAGAAGGCAACAAATTGTGCACTGTTTATGAAGGAGAGGAAACGCCCTATACAGTAGCATTCAAGTATGATGCCTATAACCGTATCTATTTCTTTGAAAATGAAAGCTGGAGCGGTGGATTCTGGCAGGTAAAACAAGTAACCCAAGATATACTGTCCATAGACATTTTTAGCTCAGATGGAGAAAATCTTACCAAAGAAAGCTCTATGACACTTTTCCGTATTCCAGAACCTGATGAACTCGTAGTAGGCGACGAATCTCTTTTATATGGTGACGAATGGACCAGTTTTAGCTATGATGACGGCAACCCCATTACCTTACAATTCCGACAAAATTTCAGCGATGTAATTTGGACTGAAGACGGAAATAAGATGACCTTTAATTACACTTATAATTCTGACTCTCAAGAACTAGTATTCACTGTTGACGGAAAGACTGAAGCCTTTAAAATAATAAAACTGACAGATCACGTGATGTATCTTGCAACTTATGAAAATGGAGAACTTGTTGATGGTATGGAATTCCGTAAACTATAAAACAAAAAATCCGGAGCTGTTTTTCATCTCCGGATTTTTTATGATAATATGGTACTTTGTTACTCTACTTGTCCCAACTGATTGCCATATTCCATTTCACCCTGTACAACAAAGAAAATTGCATCCGGGTCAAACGGGCCCATTCCATCCTTGGCAGACTCTTTAACGATGTAGTTCACAATCTCATCCTGATCGATGTTGATATACCCTTCATCGTCTGGCTGTGCATCCAGACAACCACTCGTGGTATAATAATCCACAATCAAATCTAAGATGTAATACAAATCATCGTCCGAGAAAGCCTCTTTCATGTCCTGAGGCAAATAGTTCTTTATGAACTCGATGGTTTTTTCATCGTCCTCATCTTCCAACAAGAAATCGTCTTCCATTCCCATAACTTATCTGTTTTTAGTTATTTCAACAAAGCTTCTACCTTTTCCTGCAAAGCAGATTTAGTGGTAGCTCCTACTTGTTTGTCCACAACTTCTCCGTTCTTGATAAACAATACGGTAGGAATGTTGCGCACACCAAACTGTGCAGGAAGGTCTGCATTTTCGTCTACATCGCATTTACCGATATTTACCTTATCCTTATACTCTTCTGCCAGTTCTTCGATATATGGAGCAATTTGCTTGCAAGGACCACACCATGTAGCCCAAAAATCCAACACCACTGGTTTACCTTCAGCTACAATAGCCTCAAAGTTGTCATCTTTAATATTCAATGCCATAATTATCTATGTTTTTAAGTTCTCTACGCAAATATATACTAATTTATTTTATAGTCCAACAATGGCTGGTTTTTTAAATAGTTGACCAGCTCTTTCTGTACAGAAATTTTCATCGTGCGTGACATCAGATTTACATACATCTGCCCGTCTTCATCCCGAACCAGGAAATGAAGTTCGGCATTACCCGGACTGTCTTTCACCAAAGAAGAAAATTCCATGATCAACTGGTCATCTATGGCTGAAAGCGGAGCCGTTACCGTCAGTTTTTCCACCACTCTCTCCTTCACTTCAGGAAGCAGTTCGATACTGTTGATTTTCACTTCCCACTCCTCCTGTTTCCACTGCTTGGGCTGGCACTTTCCTTTCATGAAAAGGAACATACCTTCCATGAAAAAGTTCTTCTTTTCCACCCATTCGTTACCGAAGAAAGCAAATTCTGCCGTACCTGAGTAATCTTCCACTTTTGCAATACCGTAGGGCTTTCCCGTCTTGGTATATCCTTCACGTACTCCAGTCACGATTCCTCCCAGCACCAGGTCATGGTTCTGCAGCGGGATCAAGTCGGTCAGTTCGGCCATGTGTACGTTGCACACATTTTCCAGAATCACGGCAAACTCATCCAGCGGGTGAGCCGACAAATAAATTCCTACCAAATCACGTTCTTTGTTCAAACGCTCCAAATCGCTCCACGACGGTGCCGGCACAATCTCCGGAGTAGCTACTTCTACCTCATGTTCTCCCCCGAATAAAGAATTGGCAGCGGCAGCCTTATCCAACTGGTATTTGTTGCCGTAACGTACCAGAATATCTGAGAAGGATTCGTCTTTCGCATTCTTCACAAAGAAATCCTCACGCTTGATACCTGAGAAACTATCAAATCCACCGGCCAACGCCAAGTTTTCAATGTTCTTACGGTTACAAGTCGACAGATTTACACGCTGCACAAAGTCAAAGATATTTTTGAACTCACCGTTTTTCCGTCTTTCGTCCAGAATACTCTGCACAGCCGACTCACCTACTCCCTTAATGGCTCCCAATCCGAAACGAATGTCACCACGGTAGTTGACTGAGAATTTCAGGTTACTTTCGTTCACATCCGGTCCCAGCACCTTTACGCCCATCGACTTGCACTCATCCATGAGCTTCGTGATTTCAGTAATGTTCGAAATATTCCGGCTCATCGTAGCGGCCATGTACTCTGACGGGTAGTTAGCCTTCAGGTATGCTGTCTGATAAGCTACCCACGAGTAACAAGTAGCATGTGATTTGTTGAACGCATACGATGCAAACTTTTCCCAGTCTGCCCAGATTTTCTCCAGCACCTTAGGGTCATGTCCGTTCTTCTTTCCACCTTCAATAAATTTCGGCTTCATGTGATCCAGCTTGTCACGCAACTTCTTACCCATGGCCTTACGCAAGGCATCCGATTCACCACGCGTAAAGTCGGCCAGCAAACGCGACAGCAACATCACCTGCTCCTGATACACTGTAATACCGTACGTATCCTTCAGGTATTTCTCCATAATCGGAATATCGTACTCAATCGGCTTCCGGCCGTGTTTACGGTCGATGAAGTCCGGAATGTAATCCATCGGTCCCGGACGATAAAGGGCGTTCATGGCAATCAAATCCTCAAACGTACTGGGCTGAAGCTCGCGTAAGTACTTCTGCATACCCGCCGATTCAAACTGGAAGGTTCCGATAGTTCGCCCTTCACTATACAAGCGATAAGTCGCAGGGTCGTCAATCGGCACTTCGTCGATATTCAGTATAATTCCCTTACTCTGACGAATATTCTCAATGGCTTCCTTAATAATAGACAAGGTCTTCAATCCCAGGAAGTCCATCTTAATCAGCCCCGTATCTTCAATCACCGAACCTTCGTACTGGGTAACCAGCATTTTTTCTCCTGTTTCCTTATCGTCCGCCGTACTCACCGGTACCCAGTCGGTAATATCATCACGACAGATAATCGTACCGCAGGCATGTACACCTGTGTTTCGCACGTTACCTTCCAGCATCTTGGCATATTTGATGGTATCACGCAACACCGGATTCGGAGATACTTCCGCTTCCTGCAATTCCGGCACATAAGCAATGGCATTCGGTAGATTCAGTTTTTTATCGGGCAGTTTATCCGGAATCAACTTACACAGACGGTCTGACTCCGACAACGGAAGTTTCTGCACACGGGCTACATCCTTGATAGCCAACTTAGTAGCCATCGTACCATACGTAATGATGTGCGCCACCTTTTCCTGTCCATACTTCTCCGTTACCCAGTTCAGCACGCGACCACGTCCGTCATCATCGAAGTCCACATCAATATCAGGCAAAGAGATACGATCCGGATTCAAGAAACGCTCAAACAGCAAATCGTACTGAATCGGGTCAATCTGCGTAATACCCAAGCAGTAAGCTACCGCCGAACCTGCCGCCGAACCACGTCCCGGTCCGACTGACACATCCAACTGATGACGTGCCGCATTGATAAAGTCCTGCACAATCAAGAAGTATCCCGGGAAACCCATGGTCTTCATGATATGCAGCTCAAACTTGATACGCTCCTGCACCTCTTCCGACAGGTTCTCGCCATAACGTCGTTTGGCCCCGTCGTAGGCCAGTTTTGCCAGATAATCGGCCTCCAGTTTGATACGATACAATTTCTCATATCCGCCCAGACGCTCAATCTTCGCCTTCGCCGCAGCCTCATCCATTACCACGTTGCCGTTCTCATCGCGGGTAAATTCATCAAAGAGGTCTTTTTCCGTAAATTTCTTACGATATTCCTCCTCCGTACCGAAATCTTCCGGAATGGCAAACGTCGGCATGATAGGCGCATGGTCAATTGAATAAAATTCTACCTTGTCACAGATTTCAACCGTATTACTCAAGGCTTCCGGCACATCGGCAAAGACTTCGTTCATTTCTTCCCGCGTCTTCATCCATTCCTGCTTGGTATAAAGCATACGGTTGGGATCGTCCAGGTCTTTTCCTGTACTCAGACAGATAAGCCGGTCGTGGGCTTCGGCATTTTCCTCGTCCACAAAGTGCACGTCGTTCGTACATACCAGCTTGATATTGTATTTTTTAGCATATTCAATCAGTTTTTCATTCACCACCTGCTGCATGGGATACACCTCATGATTGGCACGTGCCACCGTCGCCTTGTGGCGCTGCAGTTCCAGGTAGTAGTCATCCCCGAAAAGATTCTTGTACCAGCGGATGGCTTCTTCAGCCTCTTCAAACTGTCCAGCCGTAATACGTCGGGGCACTTCCCCTCCCAAACAAGCCGAGCATACAATCAGTCCCTCGTGATACTTCTCCAATTCCGCACGGTCTGTACGCGGACGCATATAGAATCCCTTGGTCCATGCCTTCGACACCAGTTTAATCAGGTTATGATAACCTTTCAGATTCTTGGCCAGCACCACCAGGTGATACCCGCTCTGGTCAGGCTTACCTTCCTTATCTTCCAGACGGCGGCGGGCTACATACATTTCACAACCGAAAATCGGCTTGAACAATTTCTTTTTCGCAGCCTCCAACTGTTCCTTGCAAGCTGCAATCTCCGCTTCGGGGTTTTCCGACTCTTCCTTACCACTTTCGAGGGCGGCAATTTTCTTCTTCAAATCCTTAATCTCCCCATTCGTACCCCCGTTCTTCTTGTTGACATAGTTGAAGAACTCCTTGATACCGAACATATCTCCATGGTCGGTCACTGCGATTCCTCGCATACCGTTGGCCATGGCCTTGTCTACCAACCGGGGAATAGAAGCCTGTCCGTCAAGAATAGAATACTGCGTATGAACGTGCAAATGAACAAAATCCTGCATGAGTATCAATGTTAAATGAAAAACGAGTCAAAGATACCCATCTTTTAGGGAAGAGACAAGACAGCCCGAAACTTTTAAAGAAAAATTTCGTTGGCTTTACTGCTTAAAATACGGTTTTCCCAATTAGAAATCCAAAGGTTACTTAGAAAGTTTATTCGATAATTCTTTTATGAATATATCTCTATTTTCACAACTTAAAAGATAGTTCTTATTCTGCGTCAAAACAAAAACCTGCTGCTGAGGATTCTTTACATAAGAATAATATTTACCATAAGGAGTACTCCCCATAATCCCTATATATCCTAAAAATCCGTTACTTCCAAAATAACGCACATCTTCTTGAACTCCATTATAGGCAAAAACTTCTTTAATTGCCGAATAAGGAATAGATTTTTTACCTAATACCCTCTTTATTGTTATGCCTTTATTATCTAACTCTATAGCCGATGGAATAATCATCAATAAATATGTATAGATAATTATTAACAAAATACCCAATAAAAGACTTGCTATCTGCTCTATAGAGTATGGTAATACAAATGCCCTTACAATAAACATTACACCAGCCATTAATAGAATTATTTTCAACACTAATGCATAGCGCTTCATTATAGGTTGGAAATCGGATTTATACATACACATTATAATTTATAATCTTACGTTTACTAAATGATTTGTCTTCTATTACAAAGTTATATATTTTCTATAATTTTTTCTATCCTTTGCAGGAGAATTCAAAAAATAAATTCCTTATCTACGCCATTCTTTCTCCTCCCACACTTGCCAGTTATCTATCTGTTCAATAAGCCGCGAAACAGCACGTGTGCAACTTGCAGGGTAAGACAAAGACTGCACAAACCAGAGTTTTTGCCGTTGCACATATTTGGCATAAAAACGATATCCCTCTACCGGTCTATGGTTGATATAAAGAGGTCCGGAAAGAATGAAATAATCATTTCCACACCGTCGTTCAGTGGCATACTGTTCCACTGCAAAATGTTCCATCCCCTGTCGCACGGTAAATCCGTCAAGATTAGCTACGATAAAAGCTGTCTGAGCAATCTTCAGCATATTCCCAAAATAAAATTGGCAACATCCCGTTTCATGAATGAGTGAATCCGGAACCTGTTCGAAGAACGCAGGATAATGTATTTGGTAACCATAAAAAGGGTCACAGTGCACATTCATCTTCGTACGACACATCATTTGCTCCAACTTATCGGGCAAAGACGCATCCTCTTTCTTATTATAAGAAATAAAGAAAGACACGATTCCAATCAAAAAAGAGGACAGAATCATAAACCAACGCATACCCACGTAATGTCTCTTTTCTCTCATAGCCAATTATCTTCATTACACATTCTGTTTCACCACCACAAAGCTATGAACTCTCCTCTGCAATAACCTCAAAGTTTTACTGACATCTCACTGACATTTCAATATTCTACCCTCCAATTTTATTCACCCCCTTCTTTTTTCTCCATCTTACCTGCAAATTCTTCCTAACTCAAAAGTAAATTCTCTGTTTCACACTGTGAAATACAAAAACCACAGTGTGGGATACATATTTCACTGTGTGGGACACAAATCCCACACAGTGAAACAGAGAATTCTTCCCTACGTTTTGTGGAATATATAAAGAGAAAATCAGGAAGGTGTAGGTTCACTCGTTCTTATTTGTGGAATCCTACTATAATTCTGTGGGAATTTATTTTTGTTTTCAGGGAAAAATGTATATTTGCAATGTTTTGTTCCGTATTGATTTCCGGTTCGGCGAAATCACGGATGAAAAGGGAATCGGGTGAAAGTCCCGGACAGTCCCGCTGCTGTAAGCTCCAGACATTTACGTTTGTCTACCCTCTGCAAGGCCACTGTCTTTTAAATGAAGACGGGAAGGCAAGACAAACGGGAGTAAGTCAGAAGACCTGCAAAACAAAGTCATGCTTGCATTCTCGAGGAAAGGATGGCAAGAACGTGCGTAATGTAGAATTACAATTAAAATTTGAATGAAAAGATTGAAGAAACTGGCTATTACTGTCGGCTGTCGTTTTTTTATAGCTATGTGTCTTTGCTTGTTTGCAGGTGTAGATATTGTTTATGCCCAACATGCAGAGTCTGATAGTATTACAGGAAAGGTGCACCAGATTCCGGATGTGACGGTGAGTGGGAAGAAGACGATGAATAAAATATCTTCAGTTGTTCCCGTACAACGTTTGGGAAAAGACATGATGGAAGATCTGGGTATTCAGAATATGGCAGATGCAGTAAGGCGTTTTGCAGGCACTGATGTGCGTGATTATGGAGGTACGGGAGGATTGAAAACAGTTTCCGTTCGTAATATGGGAGCAGCCCATACTGCAATTAGTTATGATGGAGTTGCCGTAAGCAATTGTCAGGCTGGACAGATAGATATAGGGCGTTTCTCTTTAGACAACGTAGAATCTTTATCGTTAAGTGTTGGTCAGAATGAAGATATGCTTCAGTCTGCTAGGTTGTATGCTTCAGCTGGAGTCTTGAATATTGAAACTTCTCGCCCCGAGTTTCTGGAGGATAGAAAATGGCAATTGTTGTTTCAAGTAAAAAGCGGTTCTTTTGGACTGGTCAATCCTTATTTTCGATATGGAAAACAGCTAGGCGAAAAGACGGTCTTGTCTGTTGACGGAGACTATTTACGTTCGGATGGACAGTATCCTTTTTTGCTGAAAAATGGTAAATATACCCAAACAGAGAAAAGAAGTAATTCGGAAGTGGATTCCTGGCATACAGAATGGAATCTTATTCAAGAATTTAAGGAAGATAAAAAATTGAATGTTAAGGCATACTATTATCAGTCAGAACGTGGTTTACCGGGAGCCGTGATTTTGTATAATCCTGTTTCAAATGAACGCCTTTGGGATAAGAATGCTTTTGTACAAGCAAAATATCAGGATAAAATAGCTGAGAAATGGTCATTGCAGGTGTTGGCTAAATACAATTATGCCTGGAATAAATACCAGGATAAGGGGGCACAATATGAGGGGGGAGTTTCTACAGATCATTATACCCAGCATGAATATTATGCTTCAGGAACTGTTTTGTATCGACCGTTTCAGGGCTTTTCCGTATCATTAGCTCAAGATTTAGCAGTGAATACACTGGATAGCAATTTACCGGATTGTCCGTTTCCAACTCGTGTAACTTCTTTGACAGCTTTACATGCCCGCTATCAATTGGGCAGTGTACAAATGGATGCTTCTTTGATAAATACATATATAAAGGAGCATGTGGAGAGTGGAGAAAAACCGGATGATTTGAAAAAATTATCCCCTTCTTTTTCGGTGAATTGGAAACCTTTCAGTGAACAAGATTTCTTTTTAAGGGCTATGTATAAAAGTACTTTTCGTACCCCAACCTTTAACGATTTGTATTATTATCGTTTAGGAAATCGTTCTCTTCGTCCGGAGAAAGCAAAGGAATATAACATAGGCGTAACGTGGGGGGCCAAAAGGAACTCTGTATGGGACTATTTGACATTTACAGGAGATGTGTACTTTAATCAGGTAACAGACAAGATTGTGGCTTTTCCTTCTACTTATGTATGGAGAATGGCGAATTATGGGAAAACTCATATATGGGGAGCTGATATCACTCTTTCTATGGGGATTCCTTTAGGTGAATTGTTTAAGGCATATTTTTCAGGAAGTTATACATGGCAAAAGGCTGTTGATTTGACTGACCCGAATGCTAAAAATTATAAGGATCAATTGCCTTATACACCAGAACATAATGGGAACGGTTCCGTCATTTTGGAAACTCCATGGGTAAAACTGGGGTATAGTTTGATTGGAGTCGGAAAAAGATATTATTTCTCACAGAATATTCCAGAGAATGAAATTGACGGATATGTGGAGCAAACGCTTACTCTCTCTCGGCAATTTTCATTTAAGACCTGCCGTTTAAGACTGCAGACAGATTTTATTAATTTCATGAATGAGCAATATGAGGTAATAAAGTATTATCCAATGCCGGGGCGTTCATGGAAAATAACTGTTGCTATTCATTTTTAAATTTAAATATCTATGCAATTTAGAAAATTATTTTTCAGTTTGTGCTGCATGGTGGCATTAGGAACGTCACTGGCAGCTTGTAGTGAAGATGAAGAGTTATTTGATGATAGTGGTTCTAAGGTTACTCTTCCTGCACATCGGGCATTTATTTTGAATGAAGGTACAATGGGAGCTAACAATGCTACTTTGTCTTTTTATGCACCGGATAACAATGCCGACTTTATTAAAGATATTTTTTATACTCAGAATCAGGCTAAATTAGGTGATACGGGTCAGTCCATGATTGAATATAATAATGACCTTTATGCAATTATTGCCGGTTCAAGATATTTGGTTCGGATGAATACGGCTGGAGTAGAGAAGCAGCGCTATGCAATTCCAGAATCAGAGGGAGATCCTCGTTATTTGGCAGCTGATGAAGGGTATATTTATATGACGCAATATGGTGGTCAAGTGACGAAACTGGATGCAAATACCTTGAAGGTTGTTGGTACATTTAAAGGAGGAGCAAATCTGGAAGGTATTGCTGAATGCGATGGTAAACTTTATGTAGCTAATTCATATACTAAAAATGATGCAGGGTATCAATATCATACAGATTTGTTTGTAATCAATGCTGCAAATATGCAGTTGGAAACTACTTTGACTGTAGATCTTAATCCTAATCAAGTGTTGGAAGAAGATGGAAAGATTTTCTTAATTTCTTGGGGAAATTATGCGGATAAAGGATATTCTGCTCAGATGATAGAGCCGCAGAATGGTAATAAGCAGACTTCGTTAGGAGTTGCTACTAATATGGCAGTAGGAGATGATATGGTGTATTTTGTAAATTCAGAAACAGATTATTCTAATTGGCCTGAAACAAGTACGAACAATACATTCTTCTCTTATAATATTAAGACTGCTACGGTAAATTCATCTTCTTTCCTGAAAAATGCACCGGCAGAACTGGCTACATCAAGTGTGTACATGATGAGTGTGGATGATGAGAAGGGAGATATTTATATTGGAGTGACATTCTATTCGAACTCAAATGGTACGATGTATCGTTTTGACCGTAACGGCAACTTTGTAGAAAAGTTTGATTGTGGTGGTCAGAACCCTAAAACAATGGTTTTCATTGATTGATTTTTATGAAACAAATTTTACTATCTGCCCATATAGTAATTACAGTCTTGCTTCTCTCTGCCTGTGGTGGAGGAAGCAAGACTTCTTCCGTTCAGGAGGAAGGAGATACCCTGAAAATGAGGTATGCCACCAACTTGTCTGTGGTAAAGTTCTCTGATTATACCATGGTTTCTATCCGTAACCCATGGGATACATTGAAAATATTGCATACTTATCTGCTGACTGATAAGACTCAGCCAGTTCCGGAGAATCTGCCGGAGGGGACTGTCGTACGGGTTCCGTTGGAACGGGCCGTAGTGTATTCTGTGGTGCATGGAAGTGTACTGAAAGAATTAGGACAGGCAAAAAGTATCAAGGGAGTCTGTAACCTGGAATATTTCAAGATGCCAGAGGTGCAGGATGGATGCCGGAAAGGAGAAATCGTAGATTGCGGAAACGGAATGAATCCGGATATTGAGAAAATTATCGACCTTCGTCCGGATGCCATCATGCTTTCCCCGTTTGAGAACAGCGGAGGATACGGTCGGGTAGGAAAGTTGGGAGTACCCGTAATCGAATGTGCAGATTACATGGAAACCTCTCCGTTAGGGCGTGCGGAATGGTTACGCTTTTACGGATTGCTGGTAGGGCAGGAACAGCGGGGAGATTCACTTTTTGCGCAGATAGAAAAAGAATACCTGGCAGTAAAAGATTTGGCGGCACAGGCAACCTCTCGTCCTACGGTGTTAAGTGATTTGAAGTATGGCTCTGCATGGTATATCGCCGGAGGACAGAGTACCACTGGACGCTTGTATGCGGATGCCGGGGCAGATTATGTTTTTGCAGAACTGCCGAATAGCGGTTCTGTGCCTATGGCTTTTGAAACCGTCTTCGACAAAGGTGAGCATGCCGATTTCTGGTTGATAAAATACAATCAGCCGCAGGATAAGACCTATAAGGAACTTCAGAAGGATTATTCGCTTTATGCGCGTTTCAAGGCATTCCGCGAACGTCGGATTTATGGATGCAACACCCATCGGATACCTTTTTATGAGGAGTCACCTTTTCATCCGGAGATATTGTTGAAAGATATGGTAAAAATATTCCATCCCGAGTTGCTGGAAGGCTATGAACCGAAATATTTTAGTAATTTAGCGGAATGATACATTCTGATAAAAAGCATTATGTGGTATTCGGCACCCTGGCTCTTTTGATAGTGCTTTTAGTGGTAGCCAATTTATTTTTAGGTTCGGTAAATATTCCGGCGCAGGAAGTGCTGCGTATTTTAAGCGGCGAAGAGGCTGAAAAGGCAAGTTGGACGTTTATCGTTTGGGAATCGCGTTTTCCTCAATGCATCACAGCTTTGCTTTGTGGAGCAGCCTTGTCAGCTTCCGGGTTGATGTTGCAGACAGTATTCAGTAACCCATTGGCCGATTCTTCCATTTTAGGTATCAGTTCAGGAGCCAGCTTGGGAGTAGCGCTTGTGATGCTTGCCGGAGGAGGAACCATTGCCACAGGTGTGTTTACACTTTCCGGTTTTTTCTCTGTCATATTAGGCGCATTTTTAGGTGCCGTAGCTGTGTTGGCTTTGGTCTTGTTTTTATCCTCTTTGATAAAAAGTAATGTAATGCTGCTCATAGCCGGCATCATGATTGGCTATATTACTTCTTCACTGATTTCTTTGTTGAATTTTTTTGCTACAGCAGAAGGAGTACACTCGTATATGGTGTGGGGAATGGGAAACTTTGGTGGGGTTTCTTTGGAGCAGCTTCCGGCTTTTTCGTTGTTGACCGTGGTAGGGTTGTTAGTGGCTGTCATGCTTATTAAGCCTTTGAATGCCCTGCTTTTGGGACCGCGCTATGCCGAAAATTTGGGAGTGAATATTCGCCGGGTACGCAACTTCTTATTATTGGCTACCGGATTGCTGACTGCGGTAACGACTTCATTCTGTGGTCCTATATCTTTCATCGGTCTGGCAGTTCCTCATCTGGCCCGTTTGATGCTGGGTACCTCCAACCATAATTCGCTGATGCCTGTTACGCTGCTTGCCGGAGGAGCATTGGCATTGCTGTGTAACTTGATTTGCGTACTTCCGGGAGAGTCAGGAGTGATACCGCTGAATGCCGTAACTCCAATCTTAGGAGCGCCGGTCATTATTTATGTAATCATTAACCAACGTCGAATTCAATATTTTAACTGATGAGTCAATCGGAAATCGTGGTAGAGGGTCGTAACCTGACAATCGGTTATCAGGTAGGGAAGAAGCGGACGGAAGTACATTCCGGTCTGAATTTTCAGCTTTTTCGTGGGGAACTGACATGTCTGCTGGGAGCGAATGGAGCAGGTAAATCTACCTTGCTTCGCACTTTGGCGGCTGCTCAACCGTCTTTATCTGGCGACTTGAAACTGTTGGGGCGTGCTTTGTCTGCTTACTCCGAACGTGAGTTGTCAAGAACCATAGGAGTCGTATTGACAGACCGTACACAGGCGGGAGGGTTGACGGTATATGAGCTGGTAGCCTTGGGGCGTCAGCCTTATACGGGATTTTTCGGACGCTTGAACAAAGCTGACAAGGAACTGGTGGAATATGCGCTGCAAGCCGTAGAGATAGCTCATAAGGCTCGGTGCTATATGGCGGAACTTTCTGACGGAGAACGGCAGAAGGTAATGATTGCCAAAGCACTGGTGCAGGAATGTCCGTTGATATTATTGGATGAGCCGACCGCTTTCTTGGATGTGGTAAGCCGTATTGAAATCATGAATCTGCTGCATCGTCTGGCTATAGAGGAAAAGAGAGCAATTCTTTTGTCTACGCATGATATTGAACAGGCACTGGTCTTGTCTGACCGTCTTTGGTTGCTTTCTTCAACTGAAGGGTTGGAGTGTGGCGTGACGGAAGATTTGATATTACGCAACCGGATGGATACATTGTTTGCCAATCATGCTCAGATTAAGTTTGATTTGATGCACGGTGGCTTTTCTCCTGAAGTGTCGGGAGAGAAATCCATTGTGTTAAAGGCGGAAGATGAGGTGCTGCGTCATTGGGCACAAAATGCCTTGAACCGTCATCATTATTTTTGTCTGGATGCTCTTTCTTCTGTCCGAAAATTGCCCTTACTGGATGTGCAAGCACCCAATCGTCTTCTTTATACAGATGAAAATGGGCAGACTACATGCTATTTTACTTTTGAATCATTGCTTCATAATATATAATTGTTAGAAAATAAGCTTATTTGACGGATATTTGTTATTTTTGCTTGGTCTATTGGTAGGAAAAATAATAAGTATATGGCAGTTGTGGTGAAAATGGCCGGAACATCTCCCGAATTATATAGCAGCATAGCTCCGTTGGTGATGAATCCGGAAATAATTAAGTATAATCATAATTATCCTTTTAAAACCAGCGAGTCGTTTGTTTGGTTTGTGGCATTTGCGGACGAAGACAGTCACGTTTTGGGTTTTTTTCCTGTGGAAATACGGAACAAATCTGCAATAATCAATAATTATTATGTGGCTGAAGATAAGGAGGATGTGTTTTTGAGATTGTTGGAAGCTGTGATAAACGAATTTCTAAATGCGGGAAAAGTGCTGGAGGCTGTAGTTCAAAAGGCTCATGAATCTTATTTTCTGGCACAAGGTTTTGAAATACAACGTGCATGGAGTTTGTATGTAAAAATGAAGAGAAAGTATGAAGAAGAATGATAGTGCGAAAAATGTGTACGAACTGACACAAGAACGTTTGAATATACTTTTCAAGGAGTTTGACAACATCTACGTATCATTTTCTGGTGGAAAGGACAGCGGAGTTCTGCTTAATCTTTGTATTGACTATATACGCCGGAACAATTTGAAGATAAAGCTCGGTGTGTTTTTTATGGATTATGAAGTGCAATATAATCATACCATTGCATTCGTCAACCGTATTTTGGAAAAGAATAAAGACATATTGGAGATATATCGGATTTGTGTCCCCTTCAAGGTGAGAACTTGTACTTCCATGTTTCAGCATTACTGGCGTCCATGGGATGAGGCCCTTCATGATATCTGGGTACGAGAGATGCCGGAGGGAGTTATGAAGGCAGAAGATTTTTCTTTCTTTCATGATAATATGTGGGATTATGAGTTTCAGTTACGTTTTGCAGCTTGGTTGCATGAAAAGAGAAAGGCTGTTCGTACAGCTTGTCTGGTTGGAATACGTACACAAGAGAGTTATAACCGCTGGCGTACTATTTACGGAGGCTTTAAGCAGCAGCTTTATCACAACTATCAATGGACTTCAAAGATTGCTAATGATGTGTACAATCTTTATCCTATTTATGACTGGAAAACCACGGACATCTGGACTGCAAATGGGAAATTTGGCTGGGATTACAATCGTTTGTATGACCTTTATTATTATGCAGGGGTGAGTTTAGAACGTCAGCGAGTGGCTAGTCCGTTCATTAGTGAAGCCATCGAAAGTCTGCATTTATACAAGGCTATTGAGCCGGACACCTGGGGGCGGATGATTGGGCGCGTGAACGGGGTTAATTTTTCAGCCATTTATGGAGGTACACATGCTATGGGATATGGATCGGTTAAATTGCCGAAAGGTCATACCTGGAAATCGTTTATGGAATTTTTGCTTTCTACGCTTCCGGAGGAAACCCGTAGAGGGTATTTGGGTAAGCTTCATACCAGCATTAAATTTTGGAGAACGAAAGGAGGGTGTTTGAGTGATGAAACTATAGCCAAACTTGAAAAATTGAAAATCCCGATAACTGTAAGAAATAAGAGTAATTATAAAACGACTAAGCGTCCGGTAATGATGGAATATCTGGATGATATTGATATTGCAGAATTCAGGGAAATTCCTACTTATAAACGTATGTGCTTATGTATTCTTCGTAATGATTATGCATGTAAATATATGGGGTTTGCCATGAGCAAGGAAGAGAAAAAGATGAAAGATTATATTTTACAACAGTATAAGAAGATATGGACATAGAAGAGAAAAAAAGTCCGGTTTACCATGTAAAAGCCGTACCGGTGGAGAAGGTGTGTGCCAACAACTATAACCCGAATGTAGTGGCTCCTCCAGAAATGAAACTGCTTGAATTGTCAATTTGGGAAGACGGTTTCACGATGCCTTGTGTGTGCTATTATGACAAGGAAAATGACAAATATATTATTGTAGATGGTTTCCACCGTTATCAGGTGCTGAAAACATCTCAGCGAATTTATGATCGGGAGAAAGGTATGCTTCCGGTGGTAGTGATTGACAAGGATTTGTCCAATCGTATGGGATCTACCATCCGTCATAATCGTGCGCGAGGTACTCATGACATCGGGTTGATGACGAATATCGTGGCAGAATTAACTCAGGCTGGCATGTCGGATAAATGGATTATGAAAAATATAGGTATGGATAAGGATGAATTGCTTCGCTTAAAACAGGTATCGGGGTTGGCATCCTTGTTTGCAGACAATAACTTTTCTATTCCCACTCCCCAGTCCATTTTACCGGAGAGTGAAGAGTAAACTTACTTTAGTATATGAAGTAGCCTAAGATGCCACTGCATACAATCAGCAGAATCGGATTTACTTTGTATCGGTTGGAAGCAATGAAACATCCGATAAAAAGCAGGATGCTGATAACAACCTGATACGTGTCTGTTCCGAAGTTTTCCCCGTTCATCAATACTAGGGCGGCTGCCGCAAGCAGTCCGACCACTCCTGGACGCAGCCCATTAAACACGGCTTCTACTGCTGGATGACGTTGGTATTTCAGGAAAAAACGGCTGATAAATATCATGAGTATAAACGAAGGTAGTACCACTGAGAAAGTGGCTACCGTAGAGCCTAATATGCCGGCTGCGTGCGAGTAGCCGGCATTTACCATAGCCGTATAGCCTACGTAGGTCGCAGAATTGATACCGATAGGACCGGGGGTCATCTGGCTGATAGCGATGATGTCTGTAAAATCGGACGAACTGAGCCATTCGTAATGGGTGACTACCTCTCCTTGTATCATGGAAATCATGGCGTAACCTCCGCCAAACCCGAATAAGCCTATTTTGAAAAACGTATAGAATAGTTTCAGTAATAAAAGTACCATAGTTTATCTCCTTTTAGTTATATTTCTTTTGGTAGCGTCCATACAGGTAACCTCCTAATCCACTGAGGATGATGACGTAGATAGGCGAAAAGCCAAGAAGCCATATCAGTAGTGCCGAAACCACCGGAATCCAGATATTGTATCGGTTGATACGAGCTGATTTTGCCATTTTGAAGGTAGGAGCTGCAATTAAGGCTACTACCGCAGGACGGATGCCTTTGAATACATGTTCTACGGCTTCTACATGCTGAAATTGTCTGAAGAACAGAGCAATGGTCAGAATAATAAGAAAGGAAGGAAGTATGGTGCCAAGTGCCATCCAGAAAGCTCCCCAGAATCCTTTCAGTTTATAGCCGATAAAGATGGCAATGTTGACGGCAAAGATGCCCGGTACAGTTTGCGCCAGTGCCATCAAGTCCAGAAAGTCTTCTTTTTTCATCCATTTTCGTTTGTCTACCAGGTCGGCTTCTATCAAGGGAACCATGGCATATCCTCCTCCTATGGTGAATAGTCCTATCCGGAAGAAGATGAGAAATGCTCTTAAATAGAAATTCATGTTATTGCGTTTAGTTCTTTTTCATATAAATGCTTGGGGGTACTCCATAAAACTTTTTAAAGGTATCCGTAAAATATTTGGGATCGGCAAAGCCCATTTTGTCTGAAACCTCAGCTACCGTATAGCGCTGGCTCTTTAGCATCAGGGCAGCCTCCTGCATTCGGATGTTACGGATAAATTCAGCCGGAGCTATGCCCGTCAAAGCCTTAATCTTGTTGTAGAAGCTGGTGCGGCTCATGTTGACCGAAGCGCACAAGGTATCTACATTGAAGTTTTTGCCTAATCCTTCCTTGACCAGTTCGGTCACTTTCTGGATAAACTCGTCGTCCAGACTTGTAGGTAATTCTACAGCAGGAGCTTCCTCTGGCAATGCTGTGACAGCCGATTTGAAACGATTACGCAGCATCTTCCGGTTTTCTATCAGCGTGCGTATGGTAGCTTTCAATATGTGTACGTCAAAGGGTTTCACTAAATATTGGTCGGCTTTGATTTCCAGTCCCTCTAAAATATGCTCCTTGTCACCAAGTGCGGTGAGCAGAATGATAGGGATGTGGCTGGTTTCCATCTGATTTTTTACTATCTGGCACATCTTCTTGCCATCCATTACCGGCATCATGATGTCGGAAAGAATCAGGTCGGGCTGGCGTTCATTGACGAAGTCAAGCGCTTCTTGTCCGTTGCCTACACCTTCCACCTGGTAGGTGTCCGACAGGCTGTGGATAATGAATGACCTCAGAGGAGCATTGTCTTCTACAACCAATATTAATGGGGCCTGCTCGTCTGTCTGTGAGGCGGTAAACTGGATGTCGGTCGTGATATTTCCTGCTGTTTCTTGTTCTGTGGTCAGTACTTTATCAGTGCCCTCTTTTTCCTCCTTTTTATATTGATAGTTTTTACTTCGTATCGGGAAGGTAAGCTGGAAGGTTGTACCCACATTTTCGGTGCTGGTAAATGAAATCTTACCTTCGTGATTCTCAATCAGACGGTACGTCAGTAGCATGCCGATGCCACATCCGGTAGTGGTCTGGTTGGCTGTATTATATCCTCTGAATAAATATTTGAAGAGCTTCTTCTGGTCTTCCTTGTTCATTCCGATACCTGTATCCGAGAGGATAAGTGTCCATGTGTTTTTGTTGCTTTCCGCTTTTAATGATACATGCCCGCCTTGTGGCGTATATTTTAAGGCATTAGAAAGCAGATTGCGCAAAATGGAATCCATCTTGCTTGTGTCAATCCACACATCCAGACTGTCGAACGAACTTTCGTAGGAAAGCGTGATGTCTTTTTGGCGGGCAAAACTATCAAACTGATGCATATAGTTACTCAGATAATGATTCAGTTCATGCGCTGTCACGATGGTCTGTGAGGAATATAATTCTTCCTTCTGGAAATTGATCAGGTTATTGGCCAGTTCAGCCAGGTTTTCTGTACTCTGCATGGCCAGTTGGATGTTCTTTTGCCCGTTTTCACTCAGACTTTCCTTTTCCATGATTTCACTCAGAGGAGCCTTGATCATGGTCAACGGAGTGCGTATATCGTGTGCGGCGTGTGTGAAGAAATTGATTTTTTCTTCCGAAGTTTTCCGTTCGCGCTTGATAATCTGATAACGGAGGAAGGAGTATACCGCTCCGATAATGAACAGGGCATAAATAAGGAATGCCCAGAAGGTGAGCCAGAAAGGACGTTCTACCAGGATTTGTATTTCCCTTTCTTCCAGTATCTGCTGGTTATCGAGCAGAATGGAGCGTACCTTCAGCGTATAGTTTCCCGGCGACAAGTTGGTATACCGTATGGTTCCGTTACTGGTGGGAGGAGTCCACTGGTCATAGAATCCTTCCAGTTTCCAGCTGTACAGAATGCTCGACGGATTGTCGAAATTGATGGAAGACACATCCATGGAGAACGTGTTCTGGTCGTATTTCAATTGGATGAAATTGGTCTCGTCCAGAATTTTTGTCAAAGGAGAGTTCTTTTCCATCGGGTGCACCGGATGATACATGATGTTCAGGTTAGAGAATACCATGTGGCTGGAAAAGCTTGAGGGCAGTTCCAGGCTGTCGGGCAGAATGATGACACCTTCGTTGCTTCCAAAAATCAGCTGACCGTTTCGGGTATGTATTCCGGCAGTTGGATTGAAGTTTGCTCCTTGCAATCCTTGTTCCCGTGTCCAGTTGGTAAAGGTCTGTTCTTTCTGGTTGTAGAAAGATAGTCCGTTTTCTGTTCCTAAAAATAGATTTCCGTTTTTGTCCGGAACAATGCTGTAGATATTGTTGGTTTGCAAGCCGCTGTTGTCGGCCATGCAGTGTGTAATTTCATTCGTTTGATTATCAATGATAAACAATCCGTTTCCGTAGGTGCCGACATAGGTCTTTTTCAAGTCGGGAGTATTGTAGATTGCATTGATACAGCCGAAATCTTCTTTTTCCATGTAAGGATACAGTTGCCGTTTCGTTTTATCGAATACATACAATCCTTGTATGGTTCCTACCCAGAAAGAATTTTCATTTCTTTCTAAAAGAAACGTAATAGGGTAGGAACTGCTGTATTCCTGTTTTTCCTGTGTGCGTGTGTCAAAGCTTTTCAGACTGTAGAATCCTCCACTCCAGATAACCTCATTCTTGTCTTTTATCAGTCCGCGGATGTATTTGTCCGGGGTTTCACGTGCTTGTGATTTTCCTTGCTGATGAAAGGTCGTGGTTCCGGCCTTCTTGTCTATGCGGAAGATGCCGGACATATAGCCTCCGGCCAGGATAATTCCCGGTCTTATTTCACATACGGACAAGAAGATATGGTTTTCATATTGAGGAAGTTCCTTCTCCGTGCAATAGCTTTTCCACTTCTTTTCACTGATGTCATAACAGCTTATTCCGTTGCAGGTGGCATACCATATATCTCCTTCAGAATCCTCCATGATGCCGTTGATGCAGTTGTTAGACAAAGTGTTGCTGCTGTTCGGCGCATGTTTGAGCCATTGGTATTTCGGGTATTTTTCGGAATAGATGGTAATGCCAATGGGATAAATCACGTTCCAGATGCGGTTGCTTGGGTCCATGTAAATATCCTTGATGATACTTCCGTTCATCTTGTTGAAGCTCTCATTGTCTTCTTTTAAGAAATGAGAAAGTTCTTTTTTCTTGACATTCAGCTTGTACACTCCGTCACCATCGGTTGCAATGAACACTTCATCCAGGTTTTTCCGGTTAGGCGTGATGGTGTTTACACCGATGTCTTTCAGGTGTTTTCCGAGGTCTGTCAGCTCTCCGCTTTCAGGGGTATAGATAAACAGCTTATCAAGCAAGGCATTGATGATAAGCTTCTTGGTAGGCTTGTGATAATAAATGTAATCAATGATGTTGATGGTAGAAATATCTATTTTCTGCACATTCGTCAGTTCTCCTTTATTCAGGTTGGCTGAATATAGGGATTGTTCGGTAGAGATAAAATAGTTATTTCCCCTTGCCTGTGTGATGCAGGTTACTTTTCCAGGAATTTTCTGACTAATCTTTTTAGTCTTTTGGGTATCTCCGTTATAGATGTACTGATAACCTTCTGTACAGAACCAGATATTTTTTTCTTCGTCCAGATAAATGCAGGTAATCGGACACTTTTGAGTTTCCGGATACTGTTCATGCAAATCGAACACCAGCTGGAAGGAATCTCTGGCTTCGTTCAGATTGAAAACCAGCCCGTCTTTGCCGATTTCCCACAACTTCTTTTCCCTGTCGGTTTTTAAAATATTCAGATTGGGGAAACAGTTGACAACTGTTCCGTTTTTAATCAGCGGATAGTGTGTAAACTGCTTTCCGTTATAGCGGTCTATACCCTTGTGAGTAAGAATCCAGATGTAATCATGTTCTCCTTGTTGAATAGAGAGAACTCTTCGGCTGCTAAGTCCGTCTGCTATACCGATATATTGAAATATTTGTGCCTCTGAACGTGTGTATATGACAGATAATAGAAGGCAAATGAGATAAATAAATTTCTGCATAATACTTTTGTTGGTAAGTGCAAATTTCGGAAAAAACAATCTCTTATCAAAATAATACGGAGTTTTATGTAGAAAATAGAAAACAAAAAAGGCATGACTGAAAAGTCATGCCTTGAAATATTTACGATAAAGTATTTATGCATTATTTATCGCCACGGATAGCTGCGATGCCCGGAAGGATTTTACCTTCGATAGCTTCGAGCAATGCACCACCACCAGTTGAGATGTAAGATACCTGGTCAGCCATACCGAACTTGTTGATACAAGCTACAGAGTCACCACCACCGATCAATGAGAATGCACCTTCTTTAGTAGCTTCAGCAATAGCTTCAGCAATTACTTTAGAACCACCAGCGAAGTTGTCCATTTCGAATACACCGGCAGGACCGTTCCACAGGATAGTCTTAGCACCCTTGATAGCAGCCTTGAATTCTTCGCGAGTTTTAGGACCTGCATCCAGACCCATCCATCCGTCAGGAATGTTTTTGTCATCGCAAACCTGAGTGTTTGCATCGTTAGCAAACTTGTCAGCAGCTACACAGTCGCAACCCAAAACCAAGTTTACACCTTTGGCTTTAGCCTTAGCCATGATTTCCAAAGCCAGATCCAGTTTGTCATCTTCTACCAATGAGTTACCGATCTTACCGCCCTGAGCTTTAGCGAAAGTAAATGCCATACCACCGCAAAGAATCAGGTTGTCTACTTTGTCCATCAAGTTTTCGATGATACCGATCTTGGTAGAAACTTTAGAACCACCCATGATAGCAGTGAACGGACGTTTGATGTCTTTCAATACGTTGTCAACAGCCTGTACTTCTTTTTCCATCAGGTAGCCCAGCATCTTGTGGTCAGCATCGAAGTAGTCAGCGATAACAGCTGTAGAAGCGTGTTTACGGTGAGCAGTACCGAATGCGTCCATTACGTAGCAGTCAGCGTAAGAAGCCAAAGTCTTAGCGAATTCTTTCTGAGAAGCCTTCATAGCTTTCTTAGCGTCTTCGTAAGCAGGATCTTCTTTTTCGATACCTACAGGCTTACCTTCTTCTTCCGGATAGAAACGGAGGTTTTCAAGCAGCAATACTTCACCCGGTTTCAATGCAGCAGCAGCTTCCTGAGCTTTAGCACAGTCAGGAGCGAACTGAACCGGAGTACCCAGAGCAGCAGCTACAGCGTCTACAATCTGACTCAAAGAATATTTAGCATTTACTTTGCCTTTTGGTTTACCCATGTGTGACATGATAATTAAAGCACCACCGTCTGCCAAGATTTTTTTCAAAGTAGGCAGTGCACCACGGATACGAGTATCGTCTGTAATTTTACCTTCTTCGTTCAAAGGTACATTGAAGTCCACACGAACGATTGCCTTTTTGCCGGCAAAGTTGAATTTGTCAATAGTCATCATAATCTCTAATATTTTTTGTTTAAAGTGTTTCTGTTGTTACAGACATCCCTTTGTGAGGATGCACCGCAAAGGTAAGAAAAAAAATAAAAAAGAAAGAATAAGGTATAGATTTTTACATAAATAGGGCGTTTTGAAGGTCGTTAAAAAACGCCTTTGTGTTTGCATTGAAACGCAAATGCAACCTTTTTCCGTACTTTGTGTATCTGGCGGCTGACAGCTTCTTCGGGTTGATTCTAGGATTATAATAGGTAGTAGTTTTCACTCCGGGAATATATCCTAAAAGTCGGTAGAGTATTGAGAACGTACCTTAAACGGATTTTTGACCAGCTGCTGGGTGATGGTACTGGTTTCGCGTGCCGTTTTCATATCTCGTTGTTTAACCATGCGTCAATCAACTTTCGTGCAATACTTAGTTTCTTGGGAATTTCCGGCAGGTGGTCGCGGTGGTAGAATGCTCCGGCACTCAGTTCTTCATCCTGTAATTTGATGGTTCCACTCTCATATTCCGCATAGTATCCCACCATGATACCGCTTGGATAAGGCCAAGGCTGGCTCCCGAAATACTTCAGGTTCTTGATACGGATACCGGTCTCTTCCATTGCTTCGCGGTGTACGCATTCTTCCAGTGTTTCCCCAGGCTCCAGGAAGCCGGCTACCAGTCCTTTGAAACTGCCCCGGAAGTTGCGTGCGTGTACCAATAGTACACTGTCCTCCTTCTTTATTAAAACGATGACAGCAGGAGAGATGCGCGGATAGATTTCCTGTCCGCAGTGAGGGCATCGTTTGGTGATGGGACCTGTCTGTGTGGTGGGGGTGCCGCAAGCCGGACAAAAGCGGCTGTTCTTGTCCCATGTCAGTATTTGAGAGGCTTTCCCGGCGCATTGGTATTCTTCCAGCGGCAGTACATCGTACGAAGCACGCAGGTCTGTCGGAATAAATGAAGTGTCCTGTTCTGTTAGTGCTTCCAGCGGAAGGGTACATGCTTTTGCCGGATGGTCTAGAATTTCCCCGACGGTATGTATGGGCGTATCAGCAGGAAGCTGTACGGGAGGTTCCACGGAATATGGGATGTGGAACCTGTCTCCGTCTTTAACTAGAAGGAGCTGCTGTTTGGGGCAGAAAATAAACCAGCCGCACAGCTCCTTTTCATTTTGTTTCATTGTTATCTGTCAATTTAGTTGTTCAATCCTTTCATGGTGAGCTGAATACGTTTCCGCTCGCGGTCAATGCTCATAACTTTGACACGTACATGCTGGTGGATGCGTACCACGTCGGCCGGATTGCTGACAAAACGGTCGGCCAGTTGCGACACGTGCACCAGTCCGTTTTCCTTGATACCGATGTCGACAAAGCAGCCAAAGTTGGTGATGTTGGTTACGATGCCGGGCAGCTCCATCCCTTCCTGCAGGTCGTCCAGGGTACGTACGTTCTTGTCAAACTCAAATACCTGTATTTTCTGGCGAGGGTCTCTTCCGGGTTTATCCAGTTCCTGAAGAATATCCGTCAGGGTGGGTAAACCGACCGTATCGGTCACGTATTTCTTCAAATCGATTTTACTGCGGAGCTCTTTGTCCTTAATCAAGTCGGCTACCGTGCAGTTCAGGTCTTTAGCCATCTGTTCCACAATCGGGTAGCTTTCCGGATGGACCGCAGAATTGTCCAGCGGATTCTTGGCTTGCGGAATACGGAGGAATCCGGCACACTGTTCGTAGGCTTTGGCCCCCATTCTCGGCACCTTCAATAACTGGCGGCGTGACTCAAACGGACCGTTTTCAGTACGGTAGTCTACAATGTTCTGTGCCAGTGTAGGGCCTAATCCGGAAACGTAGGTCAGCAGGTGCTTGCTGGCGGTGTTGACATTCACGCCCACCAGGTTGACACAACTTTCTACGGTCTGGTCGAGTGAAGCCTTCAGCTTGGTCTGGTCCACGTCGTGCTGGTATTGTCCCACACCGATGGATTTGGCGTCAATCTTCACCAGTTCAGCCAGTGGGTCCATCAGTCTTCTGCCGATAGATACGGCACCACGTACCGTTACGTCATAATCCGGAAACTCTTCGCGGGCAGTTTTAGAGGCTGAGTAAATAGACGCTCCGTCTTCGCTGACCACGAAAACCTGTACTTCACGGTCGTAACGCTGACTGGTTACAAATTGCTCTGTTTCTCGGCTGGCTGTTCCATTTCCGATGGCAATGGCCTCGATTTTATATTGTTCCACTAACTTCACAATCTTTCGGGCTGCCTGTGCATATTCAGATTTGGGCGGGTGGGGATAAATGGCCTCGTTATGCAGAAGGGTACCTTGTGCATCCAGGCAGACTACTTTGCATCCCGTACGGAATCCCGGGTCGATACCCATCACCCGTTTCTGTCCCAGAGGAGGGGCCAGCAACAGCTGACGGAGGTTTTCTGCGAATACCCGAATAGCTTCTTCATCAGCCTTTTCCTTGCTGAGTGCGGCAAACTCGGTTTCGATGGCAGGTTTCAGCAAGCGCTTGTAGGCATCGGTGAGAGCTTCTTCCACTTGGTGTGCACATTCATTGTTGGCCCGAACGAACAACCGTTGCAGGCGTTCGTTGCACATATCTTCATCTTCCGGGAAAATGGTTACTTTCAAGACACCTTCCGATTCTCCCCGGCGAAGAGCCAGCAGGCGGTGGGAAGAACATTTCTTCAAGGGCTCACAGAAATCAAAGTAGTCGCGGTACTTGGCCGAAGCTTCTTCTGCTTCTTTTCCTTTGACCACTTTTGACTGAATGAGGGCCTGGCGCTGGAACTGGTTACGCATCAGGTTGCGCGACCGCTCGTCTTCGCTGATTTGTTCAGCCAGAATATCGCGTGCTCCTTTCAGTGCATCCTCCTCATCTTTGACTTCTCCTTTGACGAAGTTCCGTACCTTGGCGGCAAGGTTGTTTTCCTTTTGCATCATGAGTAAGAGGGCCAGCGGTTCCAGTCCTTTGGCACGTGCAGCCTCGGCTCTGGTTTTTCGTTTGGGCTTGAAGGGAAGGTAAATGTCTTCCAGTTCAGTCGCATTCCAGCAAGCAGAAATGCGGGCTTTCAGCTCTGGAGTCAGTTTCCCTTGCTCCTCGATGGTGGAAAGTACGGTTTCCTTTCGTTTGGACAATTCACACAGTTTCTCATACCGTGTCTGAATGTCGCCTATCTGCACTTCATCCAGTCCGCCGGTAGCTTCTTTACGGTAACGGCTGATGAAAGGAATGGTCGCTCCTCCCTGGAGCAGTTTGAGTGTATTGGCTATGCGATGTGCCGGCAGTTTCAGTTCGGCGGCAATCATCTGGCTGAATTCTTCCATTGATAGGGGCTTTATATTATTTGGTTGCAAAAGTAGTGAAAAAATGGCATAAAAAAGCGGTTGGGAAACCTTTCGTATTTGGGTATTTTAGGAAGTATTCTGTGGGAATATCGGCAACTTCTCGTATCTTTGCAAAAACTTATATAAAAGTCTGCAAAAATGAAGACTAGACGATTTTACTTTTTAATCAGCCTGATTACATTACTCGGTATGGGCCAAGGGCATTTGAAAGCCTCGAATAATGAGGAAACCATCACATTGAAATTTGTAGAGACGAGCGATGTGCACGGATGCTACTTTCCCTATGATTTTATACAGAACAAGCAGATGAGAGGAAGTCTGGCCCGCGTTTCTTCTTACGTGAAGGAAGAGCGTGAGGTGTATGGCGACAATCTTATTTTGATGGACAACGGTGATATTCTGCAGGGACAGCCTGTGGCTTATTACTATAATTATATGGATACTACCTCCGTACATGTATGTGCCGCTATGCTGAACTATATGCGCTATGATGTGGGCAACATGGGTAATCATGATGTGGAGACAGGACATGCGGTGTACGACCGTTGGGTAGGACAATGCAACTTTCCGGTACTTGGAGCCAATATCGTGGAGGTGAAGACAGGAAAGCCTTATCTGAAACCTTATGAGGTATTGGAACGGAACGGAGTGAAGGTGGTAGTGTTAGGAATGATTACGCCGGCGGTACCATCCTGGTTGCCTGAGCAGTTATGGGCCGGACTTCGTTTTGAGGACATGGAAGCATGTGCGGTGAAATGGGTGAAGGAAATTCGAGAAAAAGAACGACCGGATATTTTGATTGGGCTGTTTCATTCAGGAATGGATGGAAAGAAACTGGACAATGTGGTAGAAAACGGCTCGAAAGGCGTGGCTGCCAATGTGCCGGGGTTCGACGTCGTTTTTATGGGACACGATCATACCCGCTGGAATGAAAGAGTAGCCAATGTGTCTGGCGATTCAGTACTGGTGATTGATCCGGCCAATACGGCAAAAGTGGTATCGGAAGTGACCGTTACTGTGAAGAAACAGGATGGAAAGATTGTATCGAAGCAGGTCGACGGAAAGCTGGTGAGCATGGATGACTATGCCGTGGATAAGGATTTCATGCATACTTTCCAGAAACAGTATGAGGCGACGCAGGCTTTTGTATCCCGGAAAATCGGACGGATGGAACGTACGATTTCTTCTAAGGATGCGTTCTTTGGCCCGTCTGCTTTTATCGATTTGATTCATCAGTTGCAACTGGATATTACCGGAGCAGATATTTCTTTCTGTGCGCCTTTGTCGGCTTATGCCGAGATTAAAGAAGGAGACATTCGTATGAGCGATATGTTCAACTTATATAAGTTTGAGAACATGCTCTACACGATGGTGTTGACCGGAAAGGAAGTAAAGGATTTTCTGGAAATGTCGTATGACCTTTGGGTGAACCAGATGACTTCACCCGATGACCACCTGCTGTTGCTGAACGAAAAAGACAACGGTTTCGGTCGTTTTCGTAATCCCAGTTTCAATTTTGATTCTGCGGCGGGTATCATCTATACGATGGATGTGACCAAACCATACGGAAAAAGAATTACGATTGAACGGATGGCCGACGGCAAGCCGTTCGAGATGGACAAGCAATATCGGGTAGCCGTTAATTCCTATCGTGGAAATGGAGGAGGTGACTTGCTGACTAAGGGAGCGGGTATTCCCAAAGCAGAACTGGCAAAGCGTATTGTCTTTTCAACGGATAAGGATTTGCGCTATTACCTGATGAAACGGATTGAGGAGGTCAAAGTGCTGAATCCGGCTCCGCTGAACCAGTGGAAGTTTATTCCTGAAGAATGGACTGTACCAGCTGCAAAGCGTGATTATGAACTTTTGTTTGGAAACAAAGATAACGAATAAAATACGTAGGAAGACGGAAAATGTGTAAAGGGTTCCGCAAACATATACGAGTATGGGCATTGTGTCTGGCCACTCTGTTTGCCGCATATTATGCCACGACTGCCCTGTTTACCCACGTGCATGTGGTAAACGGGGTGATGCTTGTGCACTCGCATCCCTTCTCGCATTCTCACTCTCATAGTGACGGGCAGACATTGGCGCTGCATTTTCTGTCGACTTTATCTTCATTGGAGCCTGGGCATACGGAAATAAAGACTCCCGATTTGCACCTGCTCTATTCATTACCTTATATAAAGAATACATTCCATACCGTATGCTGTTGTACGGAAGGGATGTACCTTCGTGCTCCTCCTGTACTATCGTTCTTATCGGGAATTTGAAGAACATAGTATTAATTTTTTAGGAGCAAATAATGAAAAAATATATCAATTTGCTGATGGGAGTGGTATGCGCTCTTGTCAGCTGTACTATTGCATACGCTGATGGTCCCGTAAAAGAAGGAAATGCCATTGTGGGACACGTAATTGAGAAAGGTTCGGAAGCAGGATTGCCTTATGCTACCGTGTTGTTGGTGGAAACTGGAGAAGGTACGGTGACGGATGCCGGAGGATATTTCCGTTTTAAAAAGCTGCCGGCAGGAGAATATACCTTGAAGGTACAGATAATGGGATATACCACTCAGGTAAAGAAGGTGACGGTGAGCAAGGACTTTGTGGTCGACATGCATTTTGTCATGGAGGAAGAAAGTATCATGACGGATGAGGTAGTAGTATCGGCCAACCGGAATGAAACCAGCCGTAAGGTAGCGCCTGTGGTGGTGAATGTAATGAGCAACAAGTTGTTTGAAATTGTCAATTCCACCGATTTGGCTAAATCGCTGAACTATCAGTCGGGATTGCGCGTGGAAAACAATTGCCAGAACTGTGGTTTCCCTCAGGTGCGTATTAATGGATTGGAGGGACCTTATTCACAAATCCTGATCAATAGTCGTCCGGTGATGAGTGCGCTTTCGGGCGTGTATGGACTGGAGCAGATTCCGACCAATATGATTGAGCGCGTGGAAGTGGTTCGCGGAGGTGGTTCTGCCTTATTTGGAGCCAATGCCGTGGGAGGTACCATTAACATCATTACCAAAGACCCTGTTCGTAATTCTTTTCAGGTGGCTTCTACCATGTCGAACTTGAATGGAAAGGTGTGGGAACAGTATATGGGAGCCAATGCCTCACTGGTTTCGTCCGACAATTCGTATGGCATCGCGCTGTATCAGTCTTATCGCAACCGTAATCCGTATGATGCGGATGGAGACGGATTCTCAGAATTGGGTAAACTGAATATGAATACATTCGGACTGCGGGCATATTACCGTCCGACACAGTTCAGCCGTATCAGTCTGGAATATCATACCACCAACGAGTTCCGTCGCGGAGGAAACAAGTTTGACTTGCAGCCTCACGAAACGGACATTACGGAACAGACCAAGCATGTCATTAACAGTGGGGGGCTGACGTATGATGTTTTCTTCAATGAATATAAGCACAAGCTTTCTGTATATGCTTCGGCACAGCATACCGACCGTAACAGCTATTACGGGGCAGACAAGGCGGAGAATGCATACGGAAAAACCAATGACCTGACTGCTGTAGGTGGTGCTATGTATGTAGGAAACATGGACAACTGTCTCTTTTCTCCGGCTACCTTTACCGGTGGACTGGAGTATCAGTATAACTCCTTGCATGACGTGATGACGGGTTACGGACGTGACTTGAAGCAGGATGTGAAGATTGCCAGCGGATTTGTGCAGAATGAATGGAAACTGGATTATTTCACGATATTGGCAGGATTCCGCTTGGATAAACACAATTTGGTGGATAACGTGATTTTCAGTCCGCGTATCAATACCCTCTGGAAACCTTCGGATAAATTTCAGGGACGTTTGACCTGGTCGACGGGTTTCCGTGCACCTCAGGCATACGATGAGGACTTGCATGTGGCGGCCGTAGGAGGTGAGGCAATGGAAGTGCGAGTGGCAAAAGGATTGAAACCGGAACGCTCCAACAGTTTCAGTGGTTCTGTAGACTGGAGTTTCAATTTCGGACATTTCCAGTCGAACTTGCTGCTTGAAGGTTTCTATACGGCGTTGAACGATGTATTCTATCTGGAAAGTGTAGGAAAAGACCCTGTATCGGGCACATTGGTGCAGGAACGCAGAAACGGAAACGGTGCACGGGTGTATGGAGCCAATATCGATTACAAGATAGCCCATGGAAAGGAAGCACAGTTGCAGTTAGGTTTTACGGTACAGCGTAGCCGTTACACGGAAGCGGTGAGATGGAGCGAAGATGAAGATGTAGCAGCTATCAAGCGCATGCCGCGTACGCCGGATTACTATGGATACTTTACGTTCAGTTCAGCCCCGTTGAAAAACTTTGACTTTTCTCTTTCCGGCGTATATACAGGACGCATGATTGTTCCTCACTTTGCCGGATACATCGAGAAAGACTGTCTGGAAAATACCCCTGACTTTATGGATTTCAACTTGAAGCTGAATTACACCTTTGTGCTGAATGACCATCTGAAGTTGCAGGTAAACGGAGGTGTACAGAATATCTTTAATGCCTTCCAGAAGGATTTGGATAAAGGTATGAATCGTGACTCCAAGTATTTCTATGGCCCAACACAGCCGCGTACATACTTTATTGGAATAAAGTTCTTTAATTAATAATAACTATTTGGATGGCGGTGTCTCTTGGTGGAGGCACCGCTTTTTTTATGTGTTGTTCAAAGTGTTTTCATGTAAGGTCAGTACTTCCCTTGCAGTATTGCAGTACTTTCTTGAAAGTACTGTAGTACTTCCTTTGCAGTACTGTAGTACTTTCGTGGAAGTACTGGTTTTATGAAAGAGTGATGCATTGAACTGCTTTTTAGACTACAGATTGTGTAAAAACAAGACATTTCGTTATTTTTGTGGGAAAATAAAAGAACGTATGAAAAGAGCAGCATTGATTTTTGCATTGGGGCTGTCACTCGGCAACAGTACCTTTGCGCAGACTTTTGAAGATTATTTTGTAGACAAGACGCTTCGTCTGGATTATATATTTATGGGAAATGCAGATAAGCAGGACATTTGTCTGGATGAATTGTCGGTTCTTCCGCAGTGGGCAGGAAGACGCCATCATTTGTCGGAACTTCCGTTGGATGGAAATGGAGAGATAACCATGAAGGATAAGGCTACCGGGAAGGTTATCTACCGCACTTCTTTCTCGAGTTTGTTTCAGGAATGGATTGGAGAACAGGAAGCCAAGGTAGTGAAACGTGGATTTGAAAATACATTTTTGGTGCCTTATCCCAAGCAGCCGGCAGAAATCACCGTCGTTTTGCGGAACGCTTCACGCGAAGTGAGTGCTACGCTGGTACATGAGGTTAATCCTTCTGATATTCTGATTCATCAAAGAGGGGAAGGAGAGTTGACACCGCATCGCTATCTGTGGCAAGGAGGTTCTTCGGATAAATGCATTGACGTGGCCATTATGGCAGAAGGTTATGCAGCTAATGAATCGGATTTGTTTTACAAAGATGCGGCGGTGGCGTGTGAAGCCTTGTTTGCGCATGAACCGTTTAAGAAACTGAAAGACCGCTTCAATATTGTGGCTGTATTTAGTGAGTCAAAAGACAGCGGGGTAAGTATTCCCCGAAAGGATGAATGGAAAAAAACAGCCGTAAGCTCGCATTTTGATACGTTTTATTCCGACCGTTATCTGACTACCCGTAGCGTGAAAGCCATTCATAACTGGCTGGCAGGCATTCCATACGAGCATATCATTATCCTTGCCAATACGGATACCTACGGAGGAGGAGGTATTTACAACTCCTACACTTTAACTACGGCACATCACTCTATGTTCAGACCAGTCGTGGTACATGAATTTGGGCATAGTTTTGGAGGGCTGGCCGATGAATATGCGTATGATGAGGCTCCCAGTCCGTTGTATCCTTATGACATAGAGCCTTGGGAACCGAATATTACGACTTTGGTTCATTTTGAAGATAAATGGAAGGATATGCTGGAACAGGGAACTCCTGTGCCGACAAAACCTCAGACCGATGAAAAACTGATTTACACAAAAGTCGGGGTATACGAAGGGGCTGGCTACACTAAAAAGGGAATTTATCGTCCGACCACGGAATGCCGGATGAGAATCAATGAGGCACCTGTGTTCTGTCCCGTATGTCAGCGCTCCTTGGAACGGACGATTCGTTTTTATACAGAGTAATAATTTCTAAATCTATTGGTTATGCTTCAATTTACACCACTTCAAACCACAGACAAAGACTATTCTTTTGTAGAAAACCTGTTGCACGAGTCTTTCCCTGAAGCGGAGCGGAGAGAAGATGTGGCACAACGAGACAATGTGGATAACTGCGCAGCCTTTACCTGTTACTTAATTTCAGATGATGAACTTCTGGTCGGACTTATTACAGTGTGGAAGTTTGCCGGCTTTTCTTATGTGGAGCATCTGGCTACTTCTCCATCTGTGCGCAATAAAGGATATGGACGGAAAATCATGGAAGTCCTTCAGCAGCAATTCCCGGGAGTCATTATTCTGGAAGTGGAGAAACCGGTGGACGAATGGAGTCGCCGACGTATCGGTTTTTATCAGCGGTGCGGATTCTGTTTATGCGAAAAAGAGTATGTACAGCCTTCGTACCGAAAGGGAGGAGAAACACTTCCCATGTTCCTGATGTATGCAGGAACAGAAACGATAGACAAGGAATTTGAATCTATACGGGATGAAATTTACCGTAGGGTATATGGAGTAGAATCTATATAATATACAAAAAACGCGGAAACTTGATTGATTTGATATATCAGTTTCCGCGTTTTTTATGGGAGGATTATTGCCAGCCTCCTCCTAAGGCCTTGTATAAATTAACCATCGTAATCTGTTTGTCACGTACGGCATTGCTCAATCCGATTTGGGCGTCCAGGTAACCTCGCTGTGCATCCAGCAAATCCATGTAACCAATCACTCCATTGATATATTGCAGCTGAGCCAAATCAAGTGTGATTTTCGAAGATTGCTCCAGTCGCAAGCGGGTTTCATAGATTTCTTTCACTTTATTATATTCTGCTATGGCATTGTAAGCATCTTTGAAAGCGTTCAGTACCACTTTCTCGTATGCGTAGGCAGCTTGTTCACAGGCAGCTTTTTTCGCTTTCAGCATGGCCCGGTTTTTTCCCATGGCGAAAATGGGTTGAAGAATGGTTCCCGCCAGTAGGTAATGTGGTGACTTAAATAGGTTAGGGAGTTCTTTATTCTCTGAACCATGGCTGGCTGTTAGCGTCAATTTGGGAAACATATTTGTATAGGCAATACCTACTGCTGCATTAGCTGCAATAACAGCTTGTTCAGCTTGCCGAATGTCTGGGCGACGTTCCAAAAGAGAGGAAGGAAGACCTACAGGGAGCGATGTGGAATGAACCACATCTTCTGGTAGGATGGTTCGCTTTATTTCATTTGGATACTCTCCAGCTAGAAATGCTATTTCATTTTGTTTCAATGTAATTTTCTTTTCCAAATCGGGAACTAAAGTTGCAGTTCTAGCCAACTCCACTTGTGCTTGTCGAAAAGCTGTTTCGGAAGTAAGTCCTCCTTCGTAGCGGATGCGTGCTAGATGGAGACTTTCTCGGCGGGCATCTACCGTCTTTTTAACAATGGACAATTCGTTATCGAGGGCCACGAGTTCAAAATAAGATTGTGCAACTTGTGCTACTAGACTCATTTTCAGTGCTCGTTGATTTTCGATGGAGCCTACAAATTCAGCCATACTTTTATCTTTTGCCCAGCGCAGGTTTCCCCACAGGTCGATTTCCCATGTAACCCCCAGTTTTATATCATACTGGTCGTTTGCTTTATAATGTCCGCCTCCGTGGTCTTCACCTTCTTGTTCTGCGTATAATTTGAGTCCGACTTGAGGGAAGAGGTTGGCATAATCAATACGTTTCATGGCAGCCAGTTCTTTGACTTTTGCTGCTGCAATCAGCATGTCCTTGTTGTTGTCCAAGGTTTTTTGGATGAGTTGCTGAAGGATGGTGTCCGTATAAAGCTGTTCCCAGGGATAGTCACCAATAGATACGGTATCTACGCTTGTGCTGTCGAGGGTAGAAGGCAAGTCTATCTGAGGACGGGTGTATTGTCTCCCGATTTTGCAGCCTCCCATCAGGAGGGCTGCTACGGGGATTACCAAAATTTTATATAGTTGATTTTTCAGTTTCATAAGCTACATCTGTAAGGTTTACTGTTTCGCTTTAATTTTGTGGGTAGCTTTGTAAATCATTACAAAGAAGAACGGCACGAGCAGAATACCTACGGTAACAGCTACTATCATTCCGAAGAATACACCGGTACCGATGGCCTGTCGGCTGGCTGACCCTGGACCTGTAGCAATCACCATTGGAAGCATACCCAGGATGAAGGCCAGTGAGGTCATCAAGATGGGGCGGAAACGCAGGCTGGCGGCATGGAGAGCCGATTCTATAATGTCGCGTCCTTTGTCCACCTCGTCTTTGGCAAATTCCACAATCAAAATGGCGTTCTTCGCGGCAAGACCTATAAGCATTACCAGACCAATCTGGAAGTAGGTGTCATTTTCCAAACCGCAGAGGGTAATACCAGCATACGCTCCCAAAACGGCTACCGGAAGTGAAATCAGTACGGCAATAGGCACTGTCCAACTTTCATAAAGGGCTGCCAGGAACAGGAAGACGAACAGAAATACCAGCGCCAGGATGAGTCCGGTTTGTCCGCCGGCTTTCTTTTCCTGATAGGACAGACCGCTCCATTCAACACCAATATTTTCGGGTAATTTTTCGCGTGTAATCTGTTCCAGCATTTCCATCACCTGGCCGGAACTTGCTCCATTGGTGGTAGTTCCTCGGATGACGGATGTATTAAACATGTTGAAGCGTCTGATACTTCCTGGTCCGGTAGTATAATCAGTAGTACCTAAAGCTGTCAGCGGAATCATATCTCCATCGGAACCTTTTACAAAGAACAGGCCGATATTGTCGCGCTGCTGACGATACGGAGCTTCTGCCTGAATGTATACACGGTAGATACGGTTGAACATGTTGAAGTCATTCACGTAAACAGAACCAGTGTAAGCCTTCATAGTAGAGAATACATCCGCCATCGGAACACCTGCTAACTTAACCTTATCACGGTCTACATCGAAATACAACTGGGGAATTTCTGCCTGAAGTGATGAAGACAATCCTGCAATTTCTTTCCGTTGTGAAGCGTAATACATCAGCGTATCCGTAGCTCTTACCAAATCGTCATACGTTGCATCGCCACGTGCTTCCAGCTGCATTTCAAAACCACCGGCAGTACCAAGTCCGGGAATTACAGGAGGAGTTGAAATATACACCTTGCTTTCCGGATATTTTTCTAACTCTTTTTGTATGCGGTCCATTACTTCATCAATGGTGGTATTATCACGTTCTGTCCATTCTTTCAGGATGACGGTTAACTGACTTCTGGCCTGGCTGGTACCTACACGCGGACTGCTACCTGTTACATTCTGTACGTATTCCACAGCAGGGTCTTTCGTAATAAAATCAATAGCCCTGTCGGTTATGATGCGTGTTCTTTCCAAAGTAGCTGTTTCCGGAAGTTCCAGCTCCACAGTAAAATATCCCTGGTCTTCTATCGGAAGAAAGCTGGTCGGGACAAGACGATGAAATACATAGATGAAAACTAATGCCATTCCAAAGCCTACCATTACACGGCGTGGATGCTTGACAACATGTTTAATATAGATAATGTATTTATTGTTTCCAATAGCTAACCACTCATTTATCAGTCTGAATACTTTGTTTTTAGGCTTATTAGGGTCTACTGGTTTCAGAATGAGCGAACACATTACCGGACTTAAAGTCAAAGCTACAACTGTAGATAAAAGTACAGATACTACAATGGTAATAGTAAACTGGCGATAGAGCTGTCCAGTGATGCCAGACAAGAAACTTACAGGAACGAATACCGCGGCCAATACAAGTGAGGTAGCAATAATCGCTCCAACCAGACCCTCCATGGCTTTCTTGGTGGCTTCATATGGACTGAGCTTTTCTTCTTCCATGATGCGTTCCACGTTCTCTACTACAACGATGGCATCATCCACTACAATACCAATGGCTAGTACCAGTCCTAATAAGGTCAGCATGTTCAGTGAGAAACCGAATATCAGCATGAATCCGAATGTACCAATCAAAGAGATGGGAACTGCTACGATAGGAATAAGTGTGGCACGCCAGCTTTGTAGCGAAAGGAATACCACGATGATTACCAGTACCAATGCTTCAAACAAAGTCTTGTATACCTCATGAATAGACTGTGAAATGTAAGTGGTCATGTCAAACGGGAAGTTGTATTCCATCCCTTCTGGAAAACTTTTGCTGATTTCCTTCATGGCCTCTTTTACGTTCTGTGCTACTTCCATGGCATTAGCCCCAGGGAGCATGTAAATTCCAAGAATGGCCGCATTTCCACCGTTAATACCACTTTCTGTACTATATGAAGAGGCTTCCAATGAGACTCTGGCTACATCACGTAAACGGACAAGCGAGCCGTCAGGGTTAGCGCGTAATACAATTTCTTCAAATTGGGATGGCGATGATAAACGACCTTGTGCAGTAATAGGTACTGTAATATCCACTCCATTTACGGGTTGCTGTCCGAGTACACCGGCAGCTGATTCGCGGTTCTGGTCTTTTAATGCATTCTGAAGGTCTTGTACCGTTAATCCGAAGTTGGCCAGCTTGGCCGGGTCTGCCCATATCTGCATAGCATAGTAACGGCTTCCGATGTTGGAGATACGTCCTACTCCAGGAATACGGCGAAGCAAGTCCTGCACATTTAATGTGGCAAAGTTACTTAAATAAATTTCATCGAATTTAGGATCATCCGAAGTCAAGCATAGTGTCATAAGCTGACTGGGGGCCTGTTTTTCTACTGTAATACCATTCTGAATTACCTCTGCCGGCAGACGGGATTCTGCTAATTTAATACGGTTCTGAATTTCTACAGCCGCTAAATCGGGGTCGGCTGAAATATCGAAAGTAACAGTGGCAGAAAATCCTCCCGAGTTGGAACTACTGGATTCCATGTAAAGCATACCCGGCGTTCCGTTTAATTCCTGTTCGATAGGAGTTGCCACAGCCTGCGATACCGTTACGGCACTGGCTCCTGGATAAGAGGCGCTGATTTTTACCACAGGCGGAGTAATCTGTGGGTATTGGTCTATAGGCAGCATCATCAAACCGATGATACCTACAATCACGATTAATATGGAGATGACAGCCGAGAATACAGGTCTGTCAATGAAAAAGCTGACTTTCATGCGTAATTTTGTTTAAGGGTGAGTTATTCTTCCTCTTTTTTCGCTTCGTTTTGTAGTTTGGTCGGGTTTTGTACACGGACTTTCATGCCAGGAGCCAGTTTATGGAATCCTTCGTATACAATCATTTCACCTGCTGACAATCCGCGTTCCACTACGACATCGTTTTGGAATTCGGGACCTAACTCAATAAAACGTCTTTCTACGATTGAGTCTTTTCGCATGACAAAAATATGAGCTCCTCCTTTTTCAATGATAAGAGCTTTTTGGGGAACTACTGTGGCATTTTCACGTACGTCGAGCAATACTTTTACTTTGGTGAACTGCCCTGGTAACAATACATGGTCTGGATTGGCCAACTCAGCACGTACGGAGAATGTTCCAGTTTTGGGATTTACCTGAGGAGCTGCAAAATCTACCAGACCTTTGTGCTCGTATATGGTGTTGTCGGGCAATGTAATGGTTACGGTAGGTTGCCAGGATCGGGTAGAGTCTTTTTGGCCGAATGTAACGTTTCGTTCCTTGCTTTTTAAATAGTCCAAGGCTGTCATGCTGAAATCTACCAGAATGGTATCGCTTTTTACAATAGTGGCCAGCAGTGATTTTGCATTGCTGCCTACCAATGTCCCCAAGTCAACGTGACGTTCACTGATTTCTCCAGAAATTGGTGAACGGACAATCGTATAACCTAACTCCTGCTCAGCTTGTTCCAGATCAGCCTGACTCATACCTACGCTGGCCACAGCTGTTTCGTAAGCTGCTACCGCATTGTCCAAGTCCAGCTGGCTGGCTGCATTTTGTTCATACAGCGGACGGATACGCTCCAAGTCACGTTTCGCTTTTTGCGCTTGTGCCTGATCTTTTTTTAACTGAGCACGTACCTTGTCTGCCTTAGCACGATATTGATCTTGATTGATGACAAACAATACCTGGTTACGTTTGACTGAGGTACCTTCCTCGAATAGCATTTGTTCCAGAAAACCTTCTACGCGTGCACGTACTTCCACAAATTGCTGGGCACGGATACGCCCTACATATTCGCCGAAAATTTGTACATTTTGTTGGCTGGCTGGCATAACTGAAACAATTGGTGTTTCAATTACAGGTTTCTTCTCTCGAGTAAAAATAAAATAAAGGGATAAAATGACTGCGATGCCGATAACCATGTAAATCATTTCTTTTCTTTTTACCTTTAATTCTTTCCTAGTCAAAAAGCGTTTCATAAGTTCAATTTTTTTATAGTTTTAGATGCCATTATCTCCAAGATGGCAAACAAGATTCATGCCAAAGATACAAAAATGTTTTATAAGCTGAAAATCAGATAGATTTGACTTTAAGTTAATAAGTATGTATTGTGGAATTTCACGGACTATTGTAGAAAAAATCCACAATTTAAGTGTGGCCATCGTTCTCGCCACAAATGTTTGAGAGTCCAAATAGGGTGATACCATATTATGCGAGGTCCTGCAAAACGCATGATTTCTTTTATTTTCTGTCTCATTTCAGGGTGGTAACAGTGGATGGTACATTGGCGACATGTTTTTTTTCGTTCTCCAAACGGACAGTGTTCCAATCTTTGATGTGCATATCTGAGCAGTTCCGTGCATGCAAGGCATAAGGTTTGATTTTTCTCCTTGTGTCGGCAGTAAAAGTGAATCATTTGCTCTATAGTCTGTTTTTCTTCTTCTATTCGTGAAAGTTTATTCATATTATATAGAACTTCAGTTTGCAAAGGTACGAATAGAATTGATATTTTTCGTAACTTTGCGCCCAAAATAATCTTTAAACAAAATGATATTAGAGGAACATTTAGAGACAACTGTAAAGGCTCACGATCAGCAATTACATCGAAGAGTGGATTTATTGTTGCGTACGGGAAAATTATTGGTAGAGAGTCTTGCTGATACGAACCGTATTGTAAGAAACATGAAACGTACGGCTGCTTATCTTGGTATCCCCGAAGAGAAGCTTCACATCAATGTCAGTTTTACCATGTTGATGGTGAATGTGAGTGATGGTGATTATTCTTTTACGAAATTCCAGCGAATTGAAGGTCATGGAGTGAATATGGCAGCCATTTCGGAAGTCAGCAAGCTTTCCTGGCGTGCGATTGAAAATGATTACACGCTCGACCAGTATGAAGAAGAACTGGAAAAGATTCGTAAGAAAAAACGTAATTACACACCGTGGCAAGTGGCGATTGGCGCCGGATTTGCCTGTGGCGGATTCTGTATTCAGTTCGGTTGTGACTGGGTGGCATTCCTGTATGCGTCAGTTGCTGCCATATTGGGTATGCGCTTGCGTCAGGTATGTAATGAATCTGGCTTGAATCATTATATGGGAATCGCTATTTCTGCCTTTGTGGCTACTATTATTGCATGGGCGTCTACTTTGTTGCCTGCAGAATGGACATCTACTCCTTGGCATCCGTTGCTTGCCTGTGCCTTGTTTATTGTGCCAGGGGTTCCTTTGATTAACTTTGTGGACGATATGCTGGATAATTATATTCAGGTAGGTATTGTCAGAGCGGTGAATACCTTGCTGATGGTGGCTGCCATGGCTTTCGGTATCGCATTTGCCGTGAAACTTTGCCATATTGAAAACTTCTTCCCGACCATCAGTATGGTTCCTCATCATCAGTATTGGGAGTATGCCATAGCTGCGGCTATTTCAGCCATGGGATTCTCGATGATTTTCAACATACAGCGTCGTTTGTTGTGGGTAGTAGCTATCGGAGGTATTATTGCCGTATGTACGCGTAACTTTGTGAACTTAGGACCGAGCACAGACAATATCGGTTTGGATATGGGACTGGTTATTGGTTCTTTCTCAGGAGCCGTGCTGGTTAGCTTGATTGCCATTAAGGCAGTTCACTGGTTCCACGTGCCCAACCATGTGCTGACTATTCCTTCTGTCATCCCTATGATTCCGGGAGTACTGATGTATCGTATGTTGTTTGGTATCATCAATATCAATGTGCAGAGCATTGATCAGGTAACTCCTCTGATGAAAGCAATAGAAAGCGGTGTAAATTCCGGACTTGTGATTATGTGTATTGCTTTGGGAGTTGCTATTCCGAACATCTTTGGACGTCGTTTCATTGCTTCTTCAAAGAATAAGCGTCTGGCAGAGCTTTTGAAAGAACGTAAGGCTCGCGGCAAGTTCGTGGAATGGTAAGTAAACTTTGATTTGTTCGTTCATTATTCTTTATAGAAGTGGAGATGATTCACTTCTTTATGAAAAAATCCCACCGAGACTTTTAGAAGTCAGGTGGGATTTTTCGTATCATACGGGTTCTTGAGTTCTTGTTAGAATTCAAATTTCTCCAGTTTCATAGCGGCTAATTCCTGGATCTTTGGAACCAGGGTAGTGAAATGTGCAGCTTGTTCGTGTGCTGCAAGAGAAGCCGCATCCTTCCATGTTTCACAAATCATCAGGACATCCTGGCGTGTACTGCTCTGAAAAAGGTCGTAAGCTACACATCCGTTATCTTTCTGTGAAGCAGCTACCAGTTCTTTTGCTATGTTTACTACCTGGTCGTAGTTCTGTTTCTCTACTTGAATAAATACGTTTAGTCTGATCATTGTTGTTTTGTTTTAAGTTATTTGACGATGCAAATATAGGATAAAAAAAGGGACTGTACAAGTGTACAATCCCTTTTTGAGTTTTATTTAGAAAGAATTATTTCTTACCTTCCAGCTGTTCTTTCAATGCAGCCAAAGCGTCGATGTCACCCAGAGTAGTTGAAGCTGCCTGGTTCTGAATCATCGGAGTTTCTTCTTTCTTAGAAGCCTTCTTAGAAGCTTTCTTTTCTGCCTTTTCTTCTGCCTTAGCAGCATCTTCGAAGATACGGCTGTGAGAAACGATGATACGTTTTGCATCCTTGTTGAATTCGATTACCTTGAACGGCAATTTTTCATCCAACTGAGCCTGAGAACCGTCTTCTTTTACCAGGTGTTTCGGAGTTGCGAAACCTTCTACACCATAAGGCAATGCTACAACGGCACCCTTATCCAGCATTTCGATGATAGTTCCTTCGTGAACAGAACCTACAGTGAATACTGTTTCGAATACATCCCAAGGATTGTCTTCCAACTGCTTGTGACCCAAGCTCAGACGACGGTTTTCCTTGTCGATTTCCAGAACTACTACGTCGATGTCTGCACCAATCTGAGTGAATTCAGAAGGATGTTTGATCTTCTTAGTCCAAGACAAGTCAGAGATGTGAATCAATCCGTCAACACCTTCTTCGATTTCTACGAA
>CAMFND010000007.1 GCA_945965395.1 uncultured Bacteroides sp. | reverse complement strand
ATCGAGATTATCTTCTGAATATCGCTGCCTGAAAAAGTTAACTACACTCTTATCGTTGATAAAGAAAAGAGGGTGAATCGCGTATTACGACACACCCTCACGATTTTTTTAGTCAAGTCAGTTTGTCATTCAAATCTTTTCTAATGGAATGTTCAGGGCTTTTGCCACTCCCTTTCCATAATTTTCATCTGCTTTCATGCAGTTCCGTATATGGCGGAGCTTGATTTCTTCCGGAATATCTCCCATGGCTCTTGCCGTATTTTCGAAGAGCACCTGCTGCTGGGCAGGAGTCATCAGTCGGAACAGGTCGCCCGGCTGAGAGTAGTAATCTGAATCATCTTCCCGGTAGTCCCATTGGTAAGCGGCTCCATCGAGTTCCAACGGCGGCTCCTTGTATTCCGTCTGGTGCTGCCATTCTCCGTAGCTGTTGGGCTCATATCCTAACGTAGACCCGTGGTTTCCGTCTACGCGCATCTGTCCGTCCCGATGATACATATTCAGGAAAGGACAACGACTGCGGTTGACCGGAATCTGGTGATGGTTCACTCCCAGTCGGTAGCGCTGTGTATCTCCGTAGGAGAACAGACGTCCTTGCAGCATACGGTCGGGCGAGAAACTGATACCCGGCACCACATTGGCCGGATTAAATGCAGCCTGTTCTACATCTGCAAAATAGTTTTCCGGATTGCGGTTCAGTTCCATCACGCCCACCTCAATCAACGGATATTCTTTCTGCGACCAGACTTTGGTCAGGTCGAACGGATTGAACGGACAGTTCTTGGCCTGCTCTTCCGTCATTACCTGAATGTACATAGTCCATTTGGGGAAGTCGCCCTTCTCAATGCTTTCATACAAATCGCGCTGGTGGCTTTCACGGTCTTTGGCTATGATGGCTTCCGCTTCTGCATCGGTCAGGTTCTTGATGCCCTGTTGCGTATGCAGGTGGAATTTCACCCAAGTGCGTTTTCCTTCTGCATTGATAAGTGAGAATGTATGGCTTCCGTATCCGTGCATGTGGCGGTAAGAGGCAGGGATACCTCGGTCGCTCATGATGATGGTTACCTGATGCAGTGCTTCAGGTAGTAACGTCCAGAAATCCCAGTTGTTGCGTGCGCTTCGCATGTTGGTGCGCGGGTCACGTTTTACCGCATGATTCAGGTCGGGGAATTTCAATGGGTCACGAAGGAAGAAGACGGGCGTGTTGTTTCCTACCAAATCCCAGTTGCCTTCTTCTGTATAGAATTTGATGGCGAATCCGCGAATGTCACGTTCGGCATCTGCTGCTCCTCGTTCACCGGCTACAGTAGAGAAACGGACAAACAGTTCTGTTTCTTTTCCAATCTGTGAGAAAATAGCCGCCTTGGTGTAGGCCGTAATGTCATGAGTGACCGTAAATTTTCCGAAGGCACCGGAGCCTTTGGCATGCATACGCCGTTCCGGAATCACTTCGCGGTCAAAGTGTGCCAGTTTCTCAAGAAACCATACGTCTTGTAAAAGCATCGGGCCTCTCCGTCCTGCGGTGGCCACATTGTGGTTGTCGGCTACAGGTGCTCCTGAAGCGCTGGTCAGTTTTTTATTTTCCATACAATATTACATTTATAATTAATAAAAAAGGGATGTACTGATAAATTGGTCTAATATCTTTTTGTCTGCCTCTGTCAGCAATCCGTTTTTGGATTTCAGGAAAGGAATGTGGGTGTTCCGTGAAATCTTTAATGTTTTCTTCATTTTCCGGTACATACTGCCTGTCCTGAATTTATACGTGGTAAAAAGAAGGGTGCGATGCGGAGATATGCGTCCTGCCATCTTCCTGCTGTATGCACTCCATTTCTTGTGAGGGTGCTGTCCGACGACGAACCAGCCGCATGTCCAGCAACCGGAGATAAGGAAGTCCGTCTCGTTCAGCTTTTTTGTGTCAAAATCGGAAATGGCACTCAGGCTGACGTTCAACCCTTTTGACCAGAGATACATGGCTATCTCTCGTGCGAAAAAGGCAGTCTTTCCTTTGTGGCTGTAATATAAGACAGTGGCTTTCATCTTATTGGCAACAACATGGTTCTTTGGTGATAATTACCCGGCTGTTGGGCAAATCAGGAATGTAGATAAAACCGTCTTTTACGGTAATGTCAGCAGGGCCTGTAAGAGGCTGGTCCAGTTTGATTTCCATCGGAGAGACATGACCGTTGTTCAGGTCTATTTTACTCAGCTGAGCCGGAGTCCAGTTGGTCACAATCAGCGACTTTCCATCGGATGAAAAAGCTATGCCGTCGTATTGACCGGTGATTTCTGTCAGTTTTTGGGTTACAGGTTGGGATAGATTGTCGATGCGGTAAATTACATTTTCATCCTTTGTGATTCCATCGGCCGGATAAGAAGCTACATACATTACTCCGTTTCGGATAAGAAGCCCGTTAGGACCGCTTATCTGAAGCCACTCTTCCGCTTCTCCCGGTTGGGCTGGATTGCTGATGTCCAGACGGAAAATACGGTCGGTATTTGTGACGGAAGCATACAGGTAATTCCCGTCGGCTGCCAGGTCGTTGACAAACAAATTACCTTCAGGCAGCATAATGACTTGTGGTTGCTCGTCCTTTTGTGTCAGATGATACACCACAATCTTGTTTACATCGCATACATAAAGATAGTCATTTCGTACGAACATTCCTTTCGGGGCAGACAGATTGCCGTCGGCAGGTATCAATACTTCGGTATTTCCATCCTTATAATAAGCAATGTATCCTTTCCCTTCCGAGTTCAGCGGATTCAGCTCAGACGTACCGAAATTCGCAATCAGAATACCCTTTTGATAGGGATAAGTGCTTTCGCAATATCGGAGTTCTTTGTTTATTACTTTTGCAGTCTGTGCCGAGGCTGTTATTGCCAGCCAGACACATATTAAACTGATGATTTTTTTCATATAGCATTTCTTTTTTAACAAAGATAAGCGGGATGAGAATATTTATTTATATTTGCAAAACTCATTTTTTCGATAATATCCATAGATAAAAACGATAAGGACATGGAACTGCGTCAATTGAAATACTTTAAGGAAGCCTGCGAACTACAGAATTTTTCAGAGGCAGCGCGTGTGTTGCATATTTCTCAAAGTACTTTGTCACAGCAAATAAAACAGTTGGAGGACGAATTGGATGTACTGTTGTTCGACCGAATAGGCAAGCGGATTGTACCTACAGAGGCAGGATTGGCTTTTCTGCCTTATGCTGTCAGGGCAATACGTGATGCAGAAAACGGGAAACAGATTATTCGCGACTTGAAAGGTATCGAAACGGGAATACTTCATGTAGGAGTAACTTATAGCATGATTCCGTTACTCATAGCGGCATTAGGGAAGTTTTCAAAAACGTATCCTAAAGTAAAAGTGAATGTCAGTTTTGCTACTTCTGAGGAATTGTTGGAAAAATTAGAGGCAAATCAACTGGATTTTGTGTTATCCTTTAAACCGGAAGGAGTGTCGGAGCATTTGGAAACCATGCCTTTGTTCTCTTCCATGCTCCGCTTTATTGTGCACTGTTCCCATCCGTTGGCCGAATTGTCTTCCATTACCTTGAAGCGGCTTTCTGAAACTCCCTTGATTCTGCCGGGAAAAGGATTTGCCACCCGAAAAAGAGTAGACGACCTGTGCCGGAAGCATCAGTTGGAGCTGACGGTAGGCGTGGAGATGAATGACGTGCATACCATCATTCATACCCTGCGCGAAGGCTATTGGGGAACGATATTGACGCAGGCGGCTGTACGGGGAGAAGAGAACCTGGTACAAATTCCGATATTATGTGCCGACAAACTGACTTCACAGGGCTTTTTGTTCTGGGCACAGGGAGATTACCGTAAGAAATCGGCATTGGCTTTTGCAGATTTTCTCCGGAAAGTGGCAGGAGGTGAAGAGAGAAGCTAAATAATGATAAGATGTAAAAAAGACAGGTCCCTGTTTCTCTTAATCCGTTCTGAATTATTAACTTTGTCGGTCGATAAAAATTAAAACAGAAACACAGCGCTATGCCATTAAATTTGCCCGATAAACTGCCCGCAATTGATTTGCTGAAGGAGGAGAATATTTTCGTTATCGATAATTCTCGTGCCAGCTCACAGGATATTCGTCCGCTGAAAATTGTGGTGCTGAACCTGATGCCCATCAAGATTACTACAGAAACCGATTTGATTCGTTTGCTTTCGAACTCTCCTCTTCAGATAGAGGTGAGTCTGATGAAACTGAAAAGTCATACGTCAAAAAATACGCCGGTGGAACACATGAAAGCTTTCTACCGCGATTTTGAGTTGATGAAGAATGAGAAATTCGACGGAATGATTATTACGGGTGCGCCGGTAGAGCATCTAGATTTTGAAGATGTAAATTATTGGGATGAAATCACGGAGATTTTTGAGTGGACCCGTACGCATGTGACTTCTACTTTTTATATCTGCTGGGCGGCACAAGCGGGATTGTATTATCATTATGGCATTCCGAAATATCCGCTGGAAAAGAAAATGTTTGGAATTTTTGAGCATCATATCTGCGACGGATTCCAGCATTTACCTATTTTCCGTGGGTTTGATGATGTGTTTTATGTACCTCACAGCCGTCATACGGAAGTCCGTCGGGAAGACATCGAGAAGTGTGAAGGCTTGCAGGTGGTTTCGGAATCGGCCGACTCAGGTGTACACATTGTGATGGCTCGCGGCGGACGTGAGTTTTTCGTGACCGGACATTCCGAATATTCTCCTTATACTTTGGACACGGAGTATCGCCGTGATTTGGATAAGGGACTTCCTATTGAAATGCCTCGAAACTATTATCGTGAGGACAATCCGGAGAAAGGACCGCTGGTACGCTGGCGAAGTGTGGCCAACCTCTTGTTCTCCAATTGGTTGAACTATTATGTATATCAGGAAACTCCTTACGACATCAATCAGATAAAATAATGCTCAGACAACGTCCTATCGAATTGCTTGCTCCGGCAAAAAGCTTGGAGTGTGGAATGGAGGCCATTAATCATGGTGCCGATGCGGTGTATATCGGTGCACCTCGTTTTGGTGCGCGTGCGGCTGCCGGAAATTCTCTGGAAGACATTGAAGCCCTGGTGCGTTACGCACATTTATATCGGGTGCGTATTTACGTGACTGTCAATACAATCTTGAAAGATGAGGAACTGGCAGAAACGGAGAAAATGATTTGGGATTTGTACCGGATTGGGGTAGATGCCTTGATTGTGCAGGATATGGGGATTACACGTCTGAATCTTCCTCCGATTCCTTTGCATGCCAGTACGCAGATGGACAACCGCACTCCACAAAAAGTGAAATTCCTGGCTGAGGCAGGTTTCCGTCAGGTAGTGTTGGCCCGTGAGCTGACGCTGGATGAAATTGCAAAGATTCATGCGGCTTGTCCGGATACACCATTGGAAGTGTTTGTACACGGAGCCTTGTGCGTAAGCTATAGCGGACAATGTTATGTGAGTCAGGCTTGCTTTGGCCGTAGTGCCAACCGAGGAGAGTGTGCACAGTTCTGTCGACTGAGTTTTGACATGGTGGATGCCGACGGGAAAACGATTGCCCGGGGCAAACATCTGTTGTCCTTGAAAGATATGAATCAGAGCGAGAATCTGGAAGCCTTGCTGGATGCCGGTGCCTCTTCGCTGAAAATAGAAGGACGTTTGAAGGATGTAGCTTATGTAAAGAATGTGACGGCTTACTATCGCCAGAAACTGGATGCGATATTTAAACGCCGCAAAGAATATATACGTGCTTCTTCCGGCACGGTCCGGCTGGCTTTTCGTCCGCAATTGAACAAGAGTTTCAGCAGGGGCTTTACCGATTATTTCCTGCACGGACGTACACCGGATATTTTCTCCTTCCATACGCCGAAGTCGTTAGGTGAGGAAATGGGGGTGGTGAAGGAAGTACGCGGCAACTATTTTACCGTGGCAGGTGTCAAACCTTTCAGTAACGGTGACGGACTTTGTTATCTGGATGAGGCGGGAAAACTGCATGGATTCCGGGTAAATCGCGTAGAAAACAATAAACTTTATCCGCAGGAAATGCCACGCCTTCGACCGAAGACCAAGCTTTACCGTAACTTTGACCAGGAGTTTGAACGAGTGATGCAGAAGAAATCGGCAGAGCGGAAGATAGCTGTGGCCATGGCATTGGAAGAAAACAATTTCGGATTTACACTGACTTTGACCGATGAGGACGATAATAGCATCAGCGTGACGTTGTCGTACGAAAAAGCACCGGCACGCACCCCTCAAGCTGAAAACTTGAGAAATCAGTTGGGCAAGTTGGGAAATACGCCTTTTGAACTGGAACGCTTGGATATTTCTTTATCGGGCGACTGGTTTATTCCTTCGTCAGTGCTGGCAGATTTACGTCGTACGGCAGTGGAGAAACTGCTGGAGGCTCGTCGTATCAACTATCCGCAGGAAAGAGCCCGTTTCCCGAAAACAGTTCATGTTTTTCCGGCAGGCGAACTGACTTATTTAGGAAATGTGATGAACGGCAAGGCGCAGGCTTTCTACCATGACCATGGAGTGAAGCGCGTGGAACCGGCTTTTGAAAAGGAAGCACAGGCCGATGCGGTGTTGATGTTCTGCAAGCATTGCCTGCGTTATAGCATGGGATGGTGTCCGGTGCATCATAAGGTGAAGTCGCCTTATCGTGAGCCGTATTATCTGGTAAGTACGGATGGACGACGTTTCCGCCTTGACTTTGACTGTAAGGTTTGTCAGATGAAAGTTTCATTGGATAATCGGGCATCTTCATGAAGCACTTACGATATTTCCTGGGCATACTCTTTCTGTTGCTGTGTATGACGGCCTGTCATTATCGCACCACCTTGTCTTCGGCTGTAAAGAATGGGCCGGAAGACTCGGTAGCCGTGTCGGTACAGAAAGAACGTCCGTATGCACTGAACAGCAATTTCCGTGTGACAGCTGATACGCTCTGGTTGCGTTTGCTTCCGTTGCTCGACTCTATTCCGGTAAGGGAAGGAGATGAACTGGTGGTAGCTGAAATATCGCTGCGTACGGAAATGCAGGATGACTCTGTGTGGGTGAAGGTGGCACGCGACCAGGAAACCATAGGCTGGATTCCGGAACATCAGCTTTTGACGCACATTGTCCCTGTAGACCCGATATCACGCTGCATCCATTTGTTCAGCAATTCACACACCTTACCGTTCTTTCTGGTATTGGCAGTGTTCTTCCTTTGCTTTGTGTACCGTGCCGTACGACGCAAGCAGATAAAGCTCATCTGGCTGAACGACATAGACAGTGTGTTCCCCATTACATTGTCGTGGTTGCTTGTGGCAGCTGCCACACTTTATAACAGCATGCAGCATTTTGTGCCGGAAACCTGGGAGCGGTATTATTATGATCCGTCCCTGAATCCGTTCGACCTGCCTTTTGTGTTAGGACTGTTTGTACTCAGTGTGTTCTTTATTTTGCTGTTAGGAGTCGCTTTGCTGGATGATTTGTTTCATCAGACTTCTTTTGAAGTGGCCTTCTTCTATCTGTTGGGACTGGCTTCCTATTGCATATTTCTTTATATCTTCTTTACTTATTTATGGGTGTACCTGGCTTATGGGGGCTTTATCGGATATACCTTGTGGTGTATTTGCCAGCTCCGAAAATCGCACGGTTATCCATACGCCTGTGGTTCTTGTGGCGCAAAAATGAGATCGAAAGGCATTTGCCCGCACTGTGGCGCATTGAATGAGTAAGAATCGGCAGAATTTTGTAATTTTGCATTTTCCAAAATCAAAAATCTTAAAACGTACCAAATATGATTAGTATAGATGGACTGACCGTAGAATTCGGAGGGACCACCTTGTTCAGTGACTTGAACTTTCAGATTAACGAGAAAGACCGTATCGCCCTGATGGGTAAAAATGGAGCCGGGAAATCGACGCTTCTTAAAATTTTGGCAGGCGTACGGCAGCCCACCCGTGGAAAGGTGACGGCACCAAAGGACTGTGTGATTGCCTATCTGCCCCAGCACCTGATGACGGAGGATGGCCGTACGGTGTTTGAAGAAGCCTCTCAGGCTTTTGCCCATTTGAAAGAAATGGAAGAAGAGATAGATCGGATGAACAACGAACTGGCCACTCGTACGGATTATGAGAGTGATTCCTATATGGCTTTAATCGAGAAAGTGGCAGCCATGAGCGAGAAGTTCTATGCCATCGACATGACGCATTTTGAAGAAGATGTGGAGAAGGCTTTGCTGGGATTGGGATTCTTGCGGGAAGACTTTAACCGTCCGACCAGTGATTTCAGCGGAGGATGGCGTATGCGTATCGAGCTTGCCAAGCTGTTGCTACAGAATCCGGATGTACTTTTGCTGGACGAGCCTACCAATCACCTGGACATCGAATCTATCCAGTGGCTGGAAGATTTTCTGATTAACAGCGCCAAGGCGGTGGTAGTCATCAGTCACGACCGTAAGTTTGTTGATAATATTACGACACGTACCATCGAAGTGACAATGGGACGCATCTATGATTATAAGGTGAACTATTCTCAGTATCTTGTATTGCGGAAGGAACGCCGTGAGCAACAGATGAAGCAGTATGAGGAACAGCAGAAAATGATTCAGGAAACCAAGGACTTTATCGAACGCTTCAAAGGTACATACAGCAAGACACTTCAGGTGCAGAGCCGTGTAAAAATGCTGGAGAAGCTGGAACTGATAGAGGTGGACGAAGAAGATACTTCAGCTTTGCGCTTGAAGTTCCCTCCCTCTCCGCGTAGTGGAAACTATCCGGTTATCATGGAAGGAGTCGGTAAAACATACGGTGACCATGTGGTCTTCAAAAATGCCAATCTGACCATTGAGAGAGGAGATAAGGTGGCATTCGTCGGAAAGAACGGGGAAGGAAAGTCTACGCTGGTGAAATGCATCATGAATGAAATAGACCATGAAGGTACGCTGACGTTGGGACATAACGTACAAATCGGATACTTTGCGCAGAACCAGGCATCCTTGCTGGATGAAAATCTGACGGTGTTCCAGACCATTGACGATGTGGCCAAAGGTGAAATCCGTAATAAAATCAGAGACCTGCTGGGAGCATTCATGTTCGGTAGTCCGGAGGCTTCCATGAAAAAGGTAAAAGTGTTGTCGGGGGGAGAACGTACCCGTCTGGCGATGATAAAGCTTTTGCTGGAGCCGGTCAACCTGTTGATTTTGGACGAGCCGACCAATCACCTGGATATGAAAACAAAAGATATTCTGAAGCAGGCACTGGTAGATTTCGACGGCACACTGATTGTCGTATCTCACGACCGTGACTTCCTAGATGGGCTTGTGACGAAAGTATATGAATTCGGAAATCAGCGTGTGAAAGAACATTTGTGTGGCATTTATGAGTTCCTGGAAACGAAAAAAATGGAGAATTTGCAGGAACTGGAGCGTAAAAATGCCTGAAATCACCCTTTTTTAGAGAAAAAACAGGGATTTGAGAAAAAAAAGTTCCCAAATGTTTTGCAGGTTTAAAATAAGTTACTACCTTTGCACTCGCAATCGGGAAATGACCGATGCGACAAAGGATTGATTCGCTAGCTCAGCAGGTAGAGCACAACACTTTTAATGTTGGGGTCCTGGGTTCGAGCCCCAGGCGGATCACAAAAAGAAAAGCCAAAAGGCGACAACAAAAAGACAAGTCCTACAAAATCAATATTTTGTGGGACTTTTTTTATTACCTTTTGGCTACCCTAACTGCCACAAAAAGGTCTCTGACAGACAAAAAATAGTGGCTTATTCGTATCCCTGACAAAATTTTCAAAAAAGGGGTACGATTTGACTGAAAATGGCGAAATGTTGTCGGGAATTGGCGACCCTGCATTTATCTCATTATGAGTTAATAAAAGTAGTTTTGTAACTTAAAACAATGAGGTATGAAATCAACATTTCGAGTATTGTTCTTCCTGAAACGGGACAAGGTAAAAAAGAACGGTAATATGCCTATTATGGCACGTATTACCATTGACGGGAAATTAGTCCAATTCAACACTAAACTTGAAGTCAATCCTAAGAACTGGTCTTCACAAACAGGAAAAGTAACTGGCAGAGGGTCAGAATTTACCCGCATGAATGAAATGCTGGATAGCATCAAGGCGACCTTACACAGACATTATCAAACTATTTTAGAACGGGATGGCTATGTAACAGCAGAGAAAGTACGTAACCTCTTTTTAGGCAAGGAGGAAAAGGCTAAGACCCTCCTGCAAGTGTTCGCACAGCATAACGAACAATATGCGCTTAAAGTCGGGAAAACAGCCACGCAAAAAACATATACCCGTTATGAGCTTACCAAAAATCGCCTTGCAGAATATATCCACAATAAATATAATTTGGAAGATATTACCTTTCGGGAAATAAATGTCGTGTTCATCGAGGGCTTCTACCTGTTTATCCGAGAAAATTATCCGTGTACCCACAATACAGCCATGAAATTTATACAACGGTTTAGGACTGTTGTTCTGTTTGCCTACAACTTGGGACTGATTACTTTTAATCCATTCGGGGCATATAAACTGAAATTTGAGTATGTAGAAAGAGATTTTCTTGAACAGGCAGAATTAGACCGCATCTATCAGAAAACCTTTGCTAGCAAGCGGCTGGAGCAGGTGCGTGATATGTTCATTTTTAGCTGTTATACTGGCTTGTCGTATATGGATGTGTGCGAGTTGCGGGCAGAGAACATAAAGGTTTCCTTTGACGGCAACCTGTGGATAATCAAGAAAAGGCACAAGACAAACGTAACGTCCAATATCCGTCTGTTGGATATTCCCAAAGCCATCTTGCAGAAATATGACGGGAAATTGCCTGACGGCAAAATTCTCCCGATAATCAGCAACCAAAAAATGAACGATTACTTAAAAGAAATCGCAACGGTGTGCGGCATAAACAAGAAAATCACCTATCACGTTGCCCGCCATAGTTTTGTGACCCTCAGTATCAGTTACGGCGTACCCATTGAGAGTGTTTCCAAGATGTTGGGACACACAAACATCAGAACCACACAAATTTACGCCAAAATCATCGACACGAAACTGAGTGCCGACATGGATATGTTCGCCCAAAGGCTGAATGAAAGGAAAACAAGCGTTTAATCACAATAAAATCTTGAAGTTTATGGATTTGCAAGTCATTCAAAACAAAATCTTTGAAGTCAGGGGTTGTCGGGTAATGCTTGACTTCCATTTGGCGGAACTCTACCAAGTGGAAACACGAGCCTTGAAGCAAGCGGTCAAACGCAACATCGGTCGTTTTCCGTCCGACTTTATGTTCGTCCTCTCGAAAGAGGAAGCCAACTTATTGTTATCCATAGGGGTATCACAAAATGTGATACCCTCTGATTACAACTTTGGTGCAGCCTTGCCTATGGCTTTCACCGAACAGGGCGTAGCCATGCTTTCATCCGTCTTGCGCAGCCAGACAGCTATCGAGGTGAACATTTCCATCATGCGGGCATTTGTCCTGATGCGTCAGATGGTCGCAGGGTATGAAGAACTGTTGAAACGCATCGAGGAACTGGAAGCCAGCACCGATGCGCAGTTCAACGACATCTATCAGGCATTGACCCAACTTTTGAGCCAGTCCCAAGAGCAGAAGCAACGCCGCAGAATCGGATTCGTTACCTATGACGAACCGGAAACAGACAGGTAACGGTTTTGGTAACGAAATGCCTTCTAATAGATTGTATTCCAATAAATAGTATCCATTCATCTTGCGGGCAGTCCACCGGGCTACCCGCTTTTTTTATATCCTTTTCCTCCGGCACATTCCCCGAAACGCCAGCCGTGCATGGCATGGCTGGAAACCCACACAAGCGTATCGAAAGACGGCTTCCGATGCTCTTTTGAATTTGTTTACTTACAAGATGAATCCTTTAGCTCTTTTAATATCTTTAAAACCATATCTATAGGTATCGTATCCTTTTTCTCTTCATTTATTATTGATTCTTCGTTATATTTTCTTGTCTTTTCTCCTATAGATAAATGGTTGATAAGCAATTTGTCAATTGCTGAATTAACACGCTTCATTGATTCGTCAATGTTAATTGATAATGAATTAAGAGATAACAATACCCCTTCTATATATTCAATTTCATGTATATGTTTGGCCAAAATAACTAATTGTCTTTGTGCACGATTTAATTGGGATATAAAAACCCATAATAAAGCACCAGAAATGGGTATAGGATGTATTAACATTAAGTAATGTTTCCAATCAGGGAAAGAACTGTCTGCACAAAATTTAGAACAAATAATAGATTCTATAATTGCTATGAATAGAACTGTTAGCCCTGTTAATATCAAATATCCATAAAATAAATGTCTCAAACGCGAATGTTCATCTTTTATTGGCTGAAGATATTTTTTGAGTTCTGTAAAAGTTGCTCTAATTTTGTTACTCCATTCTTCTACTGCATTTTCTTGCTTTTTCTTTTCTTCTAATTCTTTCTGAAAATTATGTATTTGCTGTTTTGCTAATTGTAATTGGAGCTCTTTTTCTTGAATTTTCTTATCTTGAAATTCCTTTTCTTTCTGACTCCTTCCTTGAAGATTTTTATTTTCTTTCAATATTGTATTCAGTGCTCTCTCTAGCTCTTCTTTTTGTTTTTGAATCTCTTCGATTTGTTGTTTATAATAGGATTCTGAATTATAACTGGAAATTTTATCTTTGAAAAAATAATCTTGTATATTTTTTTTAATCTGCAAAACTCTCACATGAAGTTCTTCCAACACCCTCCGAGCTTTTAAATGAAAGTCTTCTGTCCTCTTTGTTTGAGACATTTCAGATAAATTCATCAGTTGAGAACGAATTTCATAAAAATCGTCTGTTATTATATTACACAACAAATCTATTCTATATATTGTCATTAAATCACCAGAATGAAATATTTGATTTCTAATAGAATACAAATCTTCTATTAGTTGAGGATCATACATATCATCAAAAATATCAGATGATATTAGTCCTATTATGTCATCGATTATATGGAGTTTTTCTTCTACTTCCATATACTTCTTCTTAGCTTGTCCCATACTATTTAAATTTATAATGCAAAAATACGAAAGATCTTTTTTTTATAGTTATGATGAAATAGGCTTTTTCTGTTCCCCTATTGGTAAATCCTCCTCTTATGCAGTCCCCCAGCCGGGAGGTCGTTTTTCACGTTTCAATAGGCAAAGGTAGCTACGTGTCCTTACGAGCCGGAAAGGTCAAGCCGCAGGTTCGTGCAAAAAATCTTCCCTGCCTTGCGAGGTATTTTTTTCCGAAACCTTGCCCGCTCTGGACACTTCGCAAACCTGCCTATGTGAAACGAAAACGACCGACCCGACCGGAAGACGCATAAAAAAAAGGTCGGATTTACGGGAAACAGGAAAAAGTTCAGTGAAACTTCAACTCCCTCACCTCTCGAATCCGCATAAAAAATTAAAAACTTAAAAATTACAGCGATATGGAAACGGCAACATTATCAGAAGCAAGCTAGTTTTGAGAACCAAACAAGATGAAAATAAAAATACCGTGTCGGTATGAACACGGTATTTTATAGACAAGAATGTCAGATGATTATCTCTTATTGTCATCTTCTTTCATTCGTTTGGATAGTTTTTCTGCCAGCAAATTCAAGTAGGCTGTCTGGTCTTTTCGTTCTTTCATGGCGATATACGCATCATAATAGTCGCCCAAGTCTATGTTGAATATGGAACTAAGGTATTTCATAAACTCCTTAATCTCTATATTGCCGTGATTTATATCTCCGGAAGAGACGAGGGCATAGCCTAATTCTATCAAGGCATTCTTTTTCCCTGTAAAACGAATTGGAATCTTTGTTGTAACGGTTTGTTTATCCTCTATGTAACTGTCGCATTCAAGTTTTTGTAATCTCTTGTTCAGATAAATGCGTAGCATTTCATTAGCAAGAATTTTTGCGACTTTATAATCATATCCGGTTGAAAAATTAGGGTCTTTATCAAATTGCGCACTGTCTGTCTGTGCATAAACGGAAATCAACTTTTCCACGCAAAAAATAAAGTTCATCATGTACCGTAGAATGTGAACGGTAATACTGATAAAAATCCAAATTGCGGTTAAAGAAATAAGTCAAGCTGCCTAACTCATTGTTTAGATATAACCTGATTATCTCATTGCTTCCTGTCGGACATTGCGTTTCAATCCTGTATATCTTATAGAAGAATAACAAACGACCGAGCAGTTCAGGTTTCTGTGTCTTGAAAAATAAGATTTCATCCTCTTTAGTTGGAAATACATAAGTCTGTATTCTCGTTCTCAAGTCATTAAGAATTGCTTGCAGCTTATGTATCATTGAAAGAGAAGTTTCAATAATGTCATAGCCGTAGAGGTCGATTTCGTCAATCTCCCAATTTAACTCAGACAATATATTTACTAACTCCTCTTTCAATGTAGAAATCATATATTTATACTTTTCTTAAAATGATAGTAGCATTATGTCCTCCGAATCCAAAACTATTACTAAGTACCGTATTTACCTCATATCGCATACTCTTACCAATTACCAAACGAGTATCAGTTGGCACATTAGGGTCTATTTGTTCTGTATTTATAGTTGCAGGTATAGTGGATTCTTGTATTGTCATAATACATGCAATAGCTTCAATTGCACTAGTTGCACCTAATAAATGCCCTGTCATAGATTTTGTAGAACTTATAAATATTTCACGATAATGTTCTCCAAATACACTTTTTATTGCTTCTAATTCTGGAATATCCCCAGCAGGCGTTGAAGTTCCATGCGTATTTATATAATTAATGTCTGAATATAAAACATTCCCATCATTTAGAGCATTTTTCATTGCTTGACAAGCCCCTTTACCATGAGGGTCTGGTGCTGTAATATGATATGCATCAGATGACATACCTCCACCTATTAATTCAGCATATATATGTGCTCCTCTTTTCATTGCATGCTCATACTCTTCTAATATTAATGTTCCAGCCCCTTCGCCGATAACAAATCCGTCTCTATTAATATCATACGGTCTAGAAGCGATAGCCGGGTTTTCATTATAGACTGATAATGCTTTCATTGCATTGAAACCTGCAATGGCACTTTCTGTTATTGAAGCTTCTGTACCTCCTGCAATTATTAAGTCAGCTTGTCCAGTCCTAATAAAATTTAATGCACATATTAAAGCATGATTAGATGATGCACAAGCAGATACAGGAGTAAAACTTAATCCTTGAAATCCATATTTGATTGTTATCATACCGGCGGGCATATTGGAAATCATGCGTGTTATATAAAACGGACTAAATCGTGTTGGGTCTTTTTGTATATAATACTCTTCTAATTGCTTCTCCAAACTTTGTAACCCTCCTATTCCAGAAGCATAAATAACACCGCATCTTAGTTTATCAATACTTGAAAAATCAATCTTAGCGTCATTTACTGCTTCTTCGGTAGCGGCTAATGCGTATATAGAACACAAGTCTATCTTTTTTGAAGATTTCTTGTCTATATATTTTTCTAGTTGGAAATCTTTAACTTCACATGCTATTTGTGTTTTATGCCTTGAAGCATCAAATTTTGTTATTTTTCCAGCTCCAGAAACACCCAATTTTAGATTGCTCCAGAAAGTCTGAACATCATTTCCTATAGGTGTAATACACCCAATACCTGTAATTACAACTCTTTTCATATGTTTTCTTATTTCTATCTACTAATAGGTAGATAATATGGTTAAAAAAATTATTCCTTTAATATATAGTTCTTTACTTCTTCATATATATTGTTTGTAGTTACTTTATCAAACAAAAGCGATGCTAATAATAAGGATTGTATTAAATGAGCCTTTAATCGGGGCGATTCATCAAAATGGAAAATTCCGTTCTCCTTCCCATTAGACAGAATTTTTTCTAACCACGAAAAAACATCATTAATTAGCAATTCCAATTCTATTTGCATCTTAAGTGGCAATGTATCAAAGTTTGGTGATAACGCTCCTGTTATACAAATCCAATTTCTTTTCTTGCTATCAGCATATAATGCCACCCAGTTTTTTAATTGAATGTCGCAAGGATATTGCTCCCATTCTTTTATTGCAGTATGAAATTTTTGAATCGTATTCTTTATAATTTCTGTACCCAAATCTGCTTTAGTAGGAAAGTAATAGTGAATTGTAGCTTTCCTTATTTTGATGATTTCTGCAATGTCAGCATAACTAAAGGCATTATATCCCTTAGTTCTAATAAATTCTTCTCCTAACCGTAGGATTTCACTTCTTGTATCATTCATAATGGTGCAAATATAGCAATTTTATCTATTAGTAGGTATAAATACTGCTTTTTTTTGTAAATAGAACTTTTAGTGCAAGGTGCAAGCTATATATATAGATATACTTGCACCTTGCACTAACCGCATAAGATTTATTTTCAACGACTTGCACAGTTCAAAATAAAACTGTATCTTTGAACCGAAGATAAAGGCAGACATACCCCCGACAAGGGAAGCCAAAAAGTTCTTTCAAAAAAGTGTCCAATTCGTACCCACCTAAAGAGTTTAGGTACATTAAAATATTGATTTTAAGACTTGTGAACCGCATGGTTCGAGCCCCAGGCGGATCACTCAAACAAAAAGTAAAACAATGAAAACCATTGATAATCAATTATTATCAGTGGTTTTTCTTTTTGTCCATACTACAAATTGAAGCAGAAAACGGGGATCAACGTAAAAACCTGAGGGCTTCATTGTTTAGGCATAAATTTTAGTCAGTCTGTACAAAAAGAATGCCTTGTCTTTAACTCCCCTGAACTGCGCACGAAAGTTCTTTATTTTAGCATTAAAGGATTCAGAAGCAGCGTTCGTGGAACGCTTTTCAAAGAAGTTTATGATTTCCAGATAATGTGTCTGTATGGATCTTGCTACTCTTCCAAAGGCAAGGAATCCTGATTTATCCACTTCATCATACCACCTGGCAAGCCTTGTCAAGGCTACATCCTTATGTCTGCACTGATGGTAAATTAATCCCAGTCTCATGGAAAGATAGTATGCTTTCTTTATATCGGGATACTCTTTGAAGAGAATACCGGCACGCACGTGCTGTGATTCGGTCCATAGGGATTCTTTTTTGTAGAGAAGATAGATGCTTCTGGCCAGCAGCTGTTTTCTTGAATCCCCGTTCTCAAATACCGGAGCATGATATATCTTTCCGCATGCCCTGGCATGTGCCATCTGTATGGATTCCTCATCCAGGGCTTCCCAGCGTGCCCTCACCCTCATTTCCTGAACCGCTTCATAAGCCAGCTTCTGCACGTGGAAACGGTCCGTCACGCGGCGCGCGGCCGGAAAACATATGCGGGCTGTCTGTTCCATGTTCGGAGCCATGTCAAGGGTTATTTCCCTGGCCTGGAAGCGTCTGCGTCTGGAGAGTCTTTACAGGACGGATGTGACAGTCCTGACGTCCGTACCCTTTATGATTGCAATGATGCTTCCCGAACGTCCTCTTTTCTCCTTGTTTATCAGGATTGTATATAGTTCGCCCTGTGACAGGCTGACCTCATCAATGCCTACGTACGGACCGATGTTCTTTTCGAAGAGCACCCATTCTTCCGCATGGGACAGCTGGTTCCAGCTCATGTAACCGCTCAGATGATTGCGGTACTGACGCTCAAGAAGTTCACCGTTCACCCCGAAGAGAAGGCCTGGAAGCTTGCAGCTTACAGGAAGGGTATCAATATAGCTCTTTTAAAAAAGACGCAAAATCATGCGTCATGCGGCTGCCTTCTGCAACCAGTTTCCAGTTACGGCTCACATAGCGCCCCTCATCCTTTACAATCCATTGGCGACGGCGGATGTTCAGGAAAAGCTTCTTGCCACGAATCGGGAAATCCTGAACTACTACCGGTTCATAAAAGCCTTTGCTTTCCACCTGCATGCTTGAGTATTCACCGGGAACTTCGTTCTTCTCTTCCAGGTAAATCACTATTTCCGTACTGCTTTCCTTTACATCCGAAATGATGAAATAATCCAATGTCCCTTCAGGAAGAAGGAGACGATAACCGCTGGTTTCCATAATTTTTGCTGATTTTCTTTCCGGCAAAGATATGAATTTAGCGGATTTACCCCTCAGATTATTACGTTGACCCCAATTAATAAGGTGCTTGTTTTTCGAAAATTGGGCAAACAATAAGTGTGTCTTTAGTTACAACTTGCCCATTTTCATTTCGTTTTAAGAGCACTTTTCCTGTAAATGTCATTTTTTCAATCTTAAATTCTTTAATATCATAATCTAACTGGTTTAACTCACTATAAACATAAGAGTCAGAGCTGTCAAAAAGCCCTACATATTTCTCTAAGATTCCACTTTTTTTATATATACTTTTTTGTTCGTAATAATCACGTCCTCCATATCTATATAGACGGATTATATATTGATTGTTTTCAGCTAAAGCAGTGTCAAAGTTGAATAGAAACCACCATAATGGAGGAAAAACAATGAATGGCCATATACATATCCCAAAATAAATGCGCATACAGACTTTGCTCCATGTAGGTAGTTTTTTAGGCACGCAGAACACCAATACAAAAGGAGTAAGGAAAAACAATAGTCTAAGAATATCACCAATATTCCAGCGTAAACGGTCATAATTATCCACTACATTTAAAGTTATCAATCCCAATATTCCGCTTAATACATAGAAACTGAGAATGATATAAAAGAATTTAGATTTCGTCATATTTCAATCAATACTGTTTATAATGGTTTGAAAAGGAACGGCGTAAGACGTTATCTTTTCTTGTTAATAATATATTTATAGCCTCTTGAAAGTTATATCATCCGACACTCCCAATTCTTTCCGTTTAACTTCAAAGTCCTTTTTACTGAATGCCCCGAACTTGTTTTCTTGTGCTTCCCATGCTTCTTGTGTGTTATTTACAGGAATGATGTAATATTCGGTTGCATTCTTGTCATAACGCTGTAAGGAAATGCCTATGCTGTCCCTCAAAGCACGATATGCCTTGACAAGAATAAAATCATCGTCATATCCCACTGCGTAAACACTTGCTCCGGTTATTCCCGTATAAGGCGCATCATCATCATTTTGTCGGTGATAACACACATCCATATCTTCTTTGGTATCTACCGCTATCAAATAATAGTTCCCAGTAAGATGGCGTTCATATACGAACCCGCAACTTTGCATTAGGGGCAACAATAAAAAGAGTAATGATATAACTGTTTTCATGCGCTCAATTATTATTAATGGTTCAGCGGGGAACGGCTTACCGTTATCCTGCGTTGTTATCGGTATTGTATCTTTTTCATTATTTAATCTAATGGTTCTTAGTCTATTGTAGTTAAAACAATTATTCTAATTGTGTGTCTGTCTTCATTTCTCTCTGTTTGCTTTCCCTTATCCCATCTATCTCTTTATAGGTATCGTCCACAATTTGATGGGATTCCGTATTGAGTTTCTTTGCATATCCCTGAACAATAGAATTAATTTCATGATAAATCCAGGCGGTTACAATCAGTACTGCAAAAACAGCCAATATTTTCTTTATCGGTTTGAAGCGGAGCAGATAGCCCAAGAAGGCAAACAAGATATAAGCGATGTATATACACCCGGTATTGAGAGTCCTGCCAAAATATTCTTGTTTATGACGTTGCAGTTCATTTGAAATTTCCCATGCACTGAATGCGTGCTGGTATAATTCTGTATGTGCTACGTACATCAGACTGTCTTCGCTGGCAGTAGGATGAACAGCGTATTGATACACAACTCCTATTTTTTTCAACCGATAGCAGTCATAGGCTTTCGATGCCAGGGTGTCCGGTAGCATGGAGAGCAGTAGTCCGCATGTATCAATATCAGCCTGAAAAGATGTTTCAAGAGAATCTATCTGGGCTGTCAGCTTTGTCTTGGACATAGACATAGGCTTTTTATTCAATATCTGTTCCATGCTTACACCGTACTTGTCTGCCAATGAGTTGGGATAGGTCTGCTTCATTTCAACTATTTTTCCGACGGATATGACCATCATATGTGGACGCACAAACCAGTCATAATAATAGGTCATTGCCGATAAAGGCAGAACAAGAATCAGCCCGATTGCCAATGTACGGAAAAAAACGGTCCACTTTTCTCTGTCCATTGCCCAAAAGACCAGAAAGGTTGCAACACTCAGACTGTATGGAATCAGAGATGTAAATGCAGTCAGTCCCAACTGTACACAAAAGCCAAGTGCTTCTTTTGTGTCCAGATCATAAAACGTGCCATTGTCCACTTCCTTGATTATAAGTCCCGTAAAGCCACATACCGCAGCAATGGAAAAAATCGCAATAAAATATATGCAAAACTTCTTAAAATGTTTCATATTCATTTTACTGATAATGGTTTGATGAGCAACAGCGTTAAGCTGTTATCTCGACCTTGTTACTGACTATTACTATTCTTTTTTTTGAGAATCAACAATTGTATTATTATCATTAGGGACTGCACGTATCATGAGAGGCCACAAAATACTATCTCCATATTCTGCTATGCTCCAGAAATTACCTTTTCCATATAAGGCACATTCGGATAATAACCGACATTTGGGAAGCTCCTTATTCCATGTATTTCCACTATCGGTACTATAATAATAAGTGAACTTCATATCATTAT
>CAMFND010000006.1 GCA_945965395.1 uncultured Bacteroides sp. | reverse complement strand
CTTTAGCTCAGTTGGCCAGAGCACGTGATTTGTAATCTCGGGGTCGTTGGTTCGAATCCGACAAGAGGCTCAGAAAAGTTGGACAGTGTTGTTCAACTTTTTTTGTATCTATAAATTAGGAAAAAGAAAAGCCGCCGGTGTTGTACGGCGGCTTTTGTACATAATGTAAAGTTTAGTTAAGCCCTTTGTATGATTTATGTGCGGCTTCTTCCCTTGTTAAAAAGGGGGATTCTGTAAAGGAGTTATGTCATATCAACAAGCGGAAGGATGAAATTGTTCACTCATTGTATTAAAAAATATGTTTATAGAAAAAGCTTGGCAATGACTTCCCGTTTTTTTCTGTATTTTTGCACCCGAAAATCATAACAACTAAATAACATACATACAGAATGGGTGGTTTTTTCGGAACAGTCTCTAAGGCTGAATGCGTGACCGATTTATTTTACGGTACGGATTATAATTCACATTTAGGAACGAAACGCGCCGGAATGGCGACATACGCCGAAGGCGAGGGTTTCATACGTTCGATTCACAATCTGGAGAGTTCTTATTTTCGCACGAAGTTCGAGAGTGAACTTCCTAAATTCAAGGGAAAGGCAGGAATCGGTGTCATCAGTGATACGGATCCTCAGCCGATGATGATTAATTCTCATCTGGGGCGTTTTGCCATTGTGACGGTAGCGAAGATTAACAACATGGATGAACTGGTGCAGGAGTTGTTGAGCAACAATATGCACTTTTCGGAGATGAGCATGGGAAAAACCAACCCTACGGAGCTGGTAGCATTGCTTATTGTACAAGGAAAGGATTTTGTGGATGGCATTGAAAATGTATTCAACAAAATCAAGGGTTCTTGCTCTATGTTGATTCTCACTGAAGATGGTATTATTGTGGCTCGTGACAAATGGGGACGTACGCCAATTATCATCGGAAAGAAGGATGGGGCATACGCTGCCACCAGCGAGTCAAGCAGTTTGCCGAACCTGGATTTTGAAATTGACAAATATGTAGGACCGGGTGAAATTCTGCGCATGCGTGCCGACGGTCTTGAACAGCTTCGCAAACCGAACGAGAAGATGCAGATCTGCTCTTTCTTGTGGGTATATTACGGTTTCCCTGTTTCTTGTTATGAAGGTAAGAATGTGGAAGAAGTTCGCTTCATGAGCGGATACAAGATGGGACAGACAGATGAATCTGAAGTGGACTGTGCCTGCGGTATTCCTGATTCGGGGGTAGGTATGGCTTTAGGTTATGCAGAAGGTAAGGGAATTCCTTATCATCGTGCTATAGCCAAGTACACCCCGACTTGGCCCAGAAGTTTTACTCCGAGCAACCAGAGCATGCGTTCGCTGGTAGCCAAGATGAAATTGATTCCTAACCGTGCCATGTTGCAAGGCAAGCGTCTGTTGTTCTGCGATGATTCTATCGTACGTGGTACTCAGCTTCGTGACAATGTGAACATTCTTTACGATTACGGAGCAAAAGAGGTACACATGCGTATTGCTTGTCCGCCGCTGATTTACGGATGTCCTTTCATTGGCTTTACTTCTTCTAAGGGAGATATGGAGTTGATAACCCGTCGTATCATCAAGGAAATTGAGGGTGATGAAAATGCTAAACTCGACAAATACGCTACTACAGATTCTCCGGAATACAAGGAACTGGTAGAACGTATTCGTGCCCGTTTCGGATTGACTTCATTGAAATTCAATACGTTGGAAACCTTGATTGAAGCTATTGGCTTGCCGAAGTGCAAAGTTTGTACACATTGCTTCGATGGCTCCAGCTGTTTCTGATGAATATTGCTGAATATAAATACAGAAAGGGAGGTTCAAACGAACCTCCCTTTTTTATACATAAAAACTCTTTGAAATTCTCTTTGGTGAAGAGGGATGAATGTCGGTGTGCTTTTTTAGAACGCTTCGGTCATGTTGAAATAAAACAGATTCTGCTTGTTGGTGAAATCGCGTCCTAAATCCAGGCGGACATTCATGCGGGGCTGTACTTCTATGCGAAGCCCTAATCCGGCATTTGGAAGCACTCCTTCTATTTTTCCAGGTGTAGGTCCCATAAATCCGCATCCTCCCCAGGCGACGAAGCCCAGACGGTTAATCACTTTTTTAATCCAGTTGCTCTGGTCGGTATTGAACATCTGGCGATATTCGGCCAGTGCTACGTGCGAAGATTTATCGCGATATTGTCCCATGTAATATCCTCGTAAGTCGAAAGGAGTACCACTCAGTACGTACTTATTCAGCGGAAGATTATGTCCGAAAGAGTGCTTGCTCTGTACTGTCCATGCCACTACTTTTCGTTTCCCGACGCTCTTGTATTGTCTATAGTCCAGTTCCAGATGGGAGAAGTTAGAGTAGCTGCCTAAGAATTTCTGGTATATCAGTCCTCTCAGGTCGAAGTAGAGCCCTTTGTAAGGGTTGGCCGGAACGTCGCGTGTGTCGTAAGTAAGCAGGAAACCTACTCCGGAACTGAAATCCTTGTAGCCGTCGGCGGTACCTCCTGCACGTTTGTAGTCAGGCTGTTCCACCAGGTACTTGGCCGGATCCATGATGTGGTCATAGGTAATGTCAATCTGTGGACCTGCAAAGAAGTTGCTTTCTCCTAGACGGAAAAGGAACCACGGGTTAATCTGTATGCCACTGTAGCGATACTGGCTGGTCGTATCGCTTCGTACATAATTCTTGTTGGTATCGTATCCCACCCCATAGAAGTTTTCCTGGGTATTCTTGAATGTAAACTGTCCGAAGATACGGAAGCGGTCGTTCTTGAAGAAAAGCTGTGGCTTGACCACCAGATTTAGTCCCCCGTTGAACATGAAAGCTACGGAAGCCGGGATAACCGAACGGCGCATGGTGGTATCTTTCGGGTTCATGCGGAACGTCATCAGGGCGCTTCCGCCTATCAGCAGACCAAAGTCTGGAGTATAGCTCGGGCCTCCCAATATGTTATAGTGAAAATTGCGGGCTGCTTTTTTCTGTTTTTTGAGCTCTTTCTCCCTCTGTTGCTGGCGTAACAGGCTGTCTTGAGGAGATTCTTGTGCATTTCCTGCTATGATGAACAGGCAATAGATGCAAATGAGTAAGTATTTTTTCATGCGACAAAATTACAAAAAAGGGCCGAATCTGATTGGGCTTATTTTAAGAGTTTTTGGATTCCCTTGTGTTTTTAACTTAAAAGGCAGACTGGTGTCTGAATTTTCGCCGTAAGTAGGTAAATCATCCTTGCGTTCTGATAAAAAATGGTAAGTCTTTTGGTCATTCTCTGGGTATTTTTTACTTTTACAAAAGTAAGATATTTGTAAACAATAAAGTGATATGACAGTAATTGAACGCTTTTTAAAGTATGTGACTTTTGATACGCAGTCGGACGAATCGACCGGTGTCACTCCGAGTACGCCGAAGCAGATGGTATTTGCGCAATACCTGAAAACGGAGCTGGAGGAACTGGGATTGAAAGATATTTCCTTGGATGAAAACGGGTATTTGTTTGCCACACTTCCTTCGAATGTGGACCATGAGGTTCCGGTGGTCGGCTTTATTGCTCACATGGATACCAGTCCTGATATGAGCGGAGAGAATGTGAAACCGCGTATCGTTGAGAAATATGATGGAAAGAATATTCCTCTGTGCGCGGAAGAGAATATTATTCTGTCTCCTGCTAATTTCCCGGAACTGCTGGATCATGTAGGTGAGGATTTGATTGTGACCGACGGTCATACCTTGCTGGGAGCGGACGATAAGGCCGGAATAGCAGAAATTGTAGGTGCGGTGGCTTATCTGATTGCACATCCGGAAATCAAGCATGGTGACATCCGTATCGGTTTTAATCCGGACGAGGAAATCGGTTTGGGAGCTCACAAGTTTGATGTGGAGAAATTCGGTGCGAAATGGGCTTATACCATGGACGGAGGAGAAGTTGGCGAGCTGGAATTTGAAAATTTCAATGCCGCAGCTGCAAAGATTCGGGTAAAGGGACGTAATGTACATCCGGGATATGCAAAGAACAAGATGATTAACTCTTTGTTGGTGGCCAATGAATATGCTTCTTTGTTGCCTGCCGATGAAACACCGGGTACTACAGAAGGATACGAAGGCTTTTACCATCTGATTGGTATGGAAGGTGAAGTAGAAAATACGGTGCTTTCATACATTGTTCGCGATCATGACCGTGAGAAGTTTGAAGCACGTAAGCAGGCTTTGTTGGACTATGCCGCACAGTTGAATGAGAAGTACGGAGAGGGTACGGTTACCGTAGAACTGAAAGACCAGTACTATAACATGCGCCAGCAGGTGGAACCGTTGATGCATATCATTGATATTGCTTTTGCGGCAATGCAGGAAGCTGGGGTAACTCCGAAAGTAAAAGCAATTCGTGGAGGTACGGACGGTGCGCAGCTCTCATTCAAAGGACTTCCGTGTCCGAATATCTTTGCCGGCGGACTGAATTTCCACGGACGTTATGAGTTTGTTCCTGTACAGTCTATCGAGAAAGCCATGAACGTGGTAGTGAAGATTGTGGAACTTACTGCTAAAAGATACTGCTAATTATACAACAGTTGCGGGTCTGACTTACTGAGGTCGGACTCGTAACTTATTTATCAACCTTAATATATACCTTATGAAAACAACTCCATTTACCGAGAAACACATTGCACTCGGAGCCAAGATGCATGAGTTTGCGGGTTACAACATGCCGATTGAATATTCAGGAATTATTGATGAACATCTCACTGTCTGCCATTCGGTAGGTGTTTTCGATGTATCTCACATGGGTGAATTTTGGGTAAAAGGCCCTCATGCACTCGAATTTATTCAGGAAGTGACTTCCAATAACGCAGCTGTACTTACACCGGGCAAGGTGCAGTACACTTGTTTTCCTAATAAGATCGGAGGAATTGTAGACGACCTGTTGGTGTATGCATACGAACCGGAGAAATACATGCTGGTAGTCAATGCAGCGAATATCGAAAAGGACTGGAACTGGTGTGTGGCTCATAATCGGGTAGGGGCGGAACTGGAGAATTCTTCCGACCGTATGGCCCAGCTGGCCATTCAGGGACCTAAGGCTTGCGAAACGCTTCAGAAACTGACTTCCGTAGATTTGTCGTCCATTCCTTATTATACATTCAAAGTCGGTGAGTTTGCCGGAGTGCCGAATGTGATTCTTTCCAATACCGGATACACCGGAGCCGGGGGCTTTGAACTATATTTTTATCCGGAAGTAGCCATGAAAATCTGGGATGCGATTTTCGAAGCAGGTCAGGAGTTTGGCATCAAGCCGATTGGTTTGGGAGCTCGCGATACATTGCGTCTGGAAATGGGCTTCTGCTTGTACGGAAATGACATCACGGATGAAACTTCTCCGTTGGAAGCCGGATTGGGCTGGATTACCAAGTTTGTGGAGGGTAAGAACTTTACCAATCGTGCAGCATTGGAGAAACAAAAAGCAGAAGGTGTCAGCCGGAAATTAGTAGGTTTTGAGATGATTGACCGTGGAATTCCCCGTCATGGCTATGCGTTGCTGAATGAAGCCGGAGAGCCTATCGGTCAGGTCACTTCAGGAACCATGTCGCCTATGCGTAAGATAGGTATCGGTATGGGATACGTGAAGACCGAATACAGTAAGCCGGGTACGGAGATTTATCTGGACAATCGTGGAAGAAAACTGAAAGCGCAGGTAGTGAAACCTCCTTTCCGGAAATAAGCAAGAAAAGGATATAAAAAAAGCCTGTCAAAAGACAGGCTTTTTTTATGAGCGGAAGACGGGACTCAAACCCGCGACCCTCAGCTTGGAAGGCTAATGCTCTATCAACTGAGCTACTTCCGCAATTTTTTGTGGGCAAAGATGGATTCGAACCACCGAAGGCGTAAGCCAGCAGATTTACAGTCTGCCCC
>CAMFND010000005.1 GCA_945965395.1 uncultured Bacteroides sp. | reverse complement strand
AGCATTGCCGAACTGCATCCTATCTTCGAGGAGTCAAAGATAGTGAAAGGTGAGAGCAATACCAAGCCAAAAGCTTGCTTTTGAGCGCAAGCATTGCCGAACCGCATCCTATCTTCGAGAAATCAAAGATAGAGGAGTTTAAGTACAAAGACTATCGGGTATGTTTCTCTCGAATATTCTTCAAGAAATCATCGACCATGCGGTAACCTTTTTCCGTGGTAATCCCCCGCATGTGTAGAATAGTGATTTCACTATAGATTTCGGCCAGCGGATAATGGTCTGTAATGTCTGAATAAATCAATAAGTCCATCTGCATGGCCATGGCCTGATTTATAATCTGGAAATTGATGTCGCTGCGAAAAATACCTTGCTCTACCCCTTTTTGAAAATAGGCCAGCGCATCGGCATCACCCCTGCGACGGTCATCATGTATATAATCCAACACCTTGGAATATTTACGTAAGTCACGAAAGAACAGAGGGTTTACCGAACACAGTTCATTGAACTTACGCTCATAAAATGTAAGGATTACTTCCAGCACATTATTCGCGCTGGAAGCAATCTCTTGCATATACTCATTCATACAATGACGATAAAAACGGAAAACTTCCAGCAGAAGTTCTTCTTTATCTCCAAACAGTTCATAAAGCGTACGCTTGGATATAGAAAGCGAACTTGCTATATCGTCCATGTGGACAGCCTTAATCCCCAAAGTCATAAAAGATTTGGAAGCTGTTTCCACCACGCGCAACTTTAACTCTTCACGGTCGTTTTCCTTTCTTCGCCCTGCCATTATCTACGTCAATGAATAATTCCTAATTTTGAAGTTTCCACAAACTGGATAATATTTTCAATTTCCGGTCCGTTAGGAATCTGTTCACGAATACGTCCCAATGCATCATGCAAAGAAGTATTGGCCTTATAAAGGATACGATATGCCTGTGCAATGTGTTTGATAATGGTTTCAGAAAAACCGGTATGCTCCAGCACCTTTGTATTGATGCTATAGAATGCAATCGGTTCATGGGCTGCTACAATATATGGAGGAATGTCCTTAATGAAACGGCATCCGCCCTGCACTACTGAGAAGCTTCCCAGACGTGTATTTCCCTGCATCAGCACATTGGAAGTAAGGATGGCATTGTCATAGATAATACAGTTGCCCGAAACCTGCGAACCGTTACCGATAATGCAACGGTCACCCACTTCCACGTCATGAGAAAGACGGGCACCACTCATGATGAAGTTGCCATTACCCACTTTTGTAGCATGTGAAGTATGTGTACCGCGAATAATCACGGCATTTTCACGAATCACATTGTTATTGCCGATAATGGCCAGTGTTTCTTCACCCGTAAAAGTAAAATCCTGGGGAATTGCTGCAATAACAGCTCCCTGATAGATTGTATTCCCGTTTCCCATACGTGTGCCACTCATCAGACTGGCATAGGGCATAATCACGTTGTCATCGCCTATCTCTACATTCTTATCTATATAGGCAAATGGATGTACCGTCACGTTCTTACCCAATTTGGCTGACGGATCTACATAAGCTAAAGGACTTATCATAGTTTTCTCATTTTAAGGTTAATCAATTTCTTCCTCCTCCCAAGGCACTATACAAGTTGATGACAGCTTGCATACGCTGGAAATTATCAGATACCTCTTTCAACTGTGCACTCAGCAAATTCTGCTGTGCGGTCAGGATTTCCAGATAAGTGGCATCTCCACTTTGGAACAAAGCTTTGGTATAAGTCACCGCCTTATCCAACTGCTCTACCTGTCCACGGTCTTCCACCAGTTTCTTATTCTGTGTATCGAACAGATACAATGCATCGCTCACTTCCTTACCAGCTTCCAGAACAGTCTGCTGATAATTCATCTGAGCAATCTTTTCTTCCGCTTTTGAAACCTTCAGGTTGGCAATCAGCTTACCGTTATTGAAAATAGGCTGAGCCAATGAAGCCAAAGCCTGCAGCATAAATTCACCAGGATTAGAAACTTGAATACCTGATCCGTTTGTCCATCCTGCCATACCTGTAATGTTCAAGCCCGGATAGAAAGCTGCACGTGCGGAATTAGTTGTATAATAAGCAGCCGCAAGCGTCATTTCAGCCATCTTCACGTCCGGACGATTTTCCAGCAACTGCATCGGTACACCCGCTGCCAGTTCCTCCGGCATAACCTGTTCGTCCAATGTACTGCGTTCAATGGTCTGAGGAGCCTTAGCCAACAGTACAGCAAGTGAGTTTTCTGTTTCACGCACCTGACGTTTCAAATCCATCAATGAAGCCTCTACCTGATGGCTGGCAGCACGCATCTGTGCTACAGCAGCTTCGGTTGTCATACCGGCAATTTTCATGGCTTCCATTACTCGTACGTTTTCTTTATAGATGGCAGCCGTTTCGGTCGTAATTTCTACCTGACGGTCGAGCATCAGCAAAGAATAGTACACGTTAGCTATACCACAAATAATTTGTGAACGTACAGCCTGTTCTGCATACTGACTCTGTTCGTAGGCAACTTTCTGACCACGTTTGGTGTTCAAAATCTTCCCGAACAAGTCAATTTCCCAACTGGCTGCAACCGGAAGCTGGTATGCCTTTACATAGCTTCCACCTCCCATGCTGGTTGTAGAACCTTGCGGAGCCAGATTAATAGAGGGTAAATAAGATAATTTAGCTGCAGTCAGCATCACTTTCGCTTCCTGTACACGGAGAGCGGCAGCCTGCATATCTACATTACTAGCCAGTCCTTCCTCAATCAAGGCCTGCAATTTGGCATCACGAAAAATCTCTTTCCAAGGTAAGTTTCCCATATTGGCCGTATCGGCAGCCAGTGTATCGGTTACCGAAGCCGGGTCACGATAGATGCCTGAGGCATCTATCGTTTCCGGACGGTCATAAGCTTTGTAAATGTGGCAACTGCTCATCGTGGCAGCCAGACACATCATTCCTATCATCTGTTTTTTCATTGTCAATCTTATTTATGCGTATTAGGAGAATACTGTTCTATTTCAGCCTCCACTTCACTTTCATCGAGACTATCCCATTCCATTGGCTTCACTTTTTCTTGCAACCATTGGAACACCACAAACAATACCGGTACGATGAAAACCTGCAAAATCATACCAATCAACATACCACCGATTGTAGAAGCTCCCAACGTACGGTTACCGTGGGCACCTACACCCATGGCAAGCATCAGCGGAATCAGACCCACAATCATGGCCAATGAAGTCATCAAAATCGGACGAAGACGGGCTGCTGCACCCAATACGGCTGCCCAAGAAATACTCATACCTTGTTTACGACGGTCTAGGGCAAACTCAACAATCAAAATAGCATTCTTAGCCAACAGCCCCATCAACATAATCAAGGCAATCTGCATGTAAATGTCATTTGACATCGAACCCAAAATCATCTTCAATGCAGGAATGCTTCCCAATGCACTAAATCCGTTGACAAAAATAAAGCTACCCATCAAACCAAACGGAACTGAAAGCAATACAGACAACGGAAGAATATAGCTTTCATATTGTGCACTTAACAACAAATAAACAAATACGAAGCAAAGCACAAAAATAATACCCGTAGAACTACCGCTTGTTTGAGCTTCTTCACGCGCCATACCTCCCAATTCATAGCCAAATCCGGTAGGCAAATTTTCTTTTGCCACTTCGGCAATAGCCTGAATTGCCTGTCCAGAAGTATAACCAGAACCCGGAGCTACCATCACCTTAATAGAAGTATACAAGTTGAAACGACTGATTACATCAGGGCCATATACTTTCTTCAAAGAAACAAACTGCGTAATCGGAGCCATTTCACCATTATTTGCACGTACTTTAATACCGTTTAAAGACTCCAAATTCTTAGTAGCATTACGTTCAGCCTGAATCATTACACGATACATCTTACCGAAACGGTTGAAGTTAGAAGCGTATAAGCCACCATAATACCCTTGCATTGTCATTAAAATATCGCTCGGACTGATACCAGCTTTTTTACAAGCAGCTGCATCAATATCCAACTGATACTGAGGGAAACTAGGATTAAAAGTAGTTTGCGCACGACTGATTTCCGGACGTTTCTCTAATGCAGCGATATAATCTTTCACTACTGTAAAGAAATGATTTAAGTCACCACCCGTCTTATCCTGCATATTCAATTCAATATCACTTGATGCCGAATAGCCTGGAATCATCGGAGGAGCAAAGAACAATACCTGTGCATCCTTAATGACTTTCTGCGCACGCATAAACAACGTTGCTACTACCATATCAGAGTTTTGCATAGTAGAACGTTCTTCCCAGTCTTTCAACTTAATAATGACAGAACCGTAAGACGGTCCTTGTCCACCGATAAATCCAAAACCGGAAATTACAGTACGAGATTCCACAGCCGGATCGGCAGCAATCAAACTATCCACCTTAGCCAGCACTTCCATAGCACGTTCCTTTGATGTACCAGGAGGTAAAGTCACAGCTCCCATAATAGTACCTGTATCTTCATTGGGTACCATACCTGTCGGAGTTGTATTCATTAAAAATACTAATAAGACAATAGAAGCACCTACCAGTCCAAAGGACAGCCATTTCTTATGAATAAAATATACTACGTATTTTTTATAACGAGACAAAATTGATTCATAAGATTTATTGAATGCCCCCTTAAACTTTAAAGTAGACATTCCTGTTACGGCCAAGATACTGAGGATAATAAGAATAACACAAACTATAGGATTCTTACTAAAACTAAAATATCCAAGTACCATACCCATAATAGCTATCACTACAAAAAGAATCACAAGCTTTGGACTCATCATCCTACCAATAGCTTCACTGTAACGATTAATCATCAGTCTGCGCGATTCTTTCATAGCAATTCCTACCCGTTCTTTCAGCTTAGAATCCTCGCCATGACTTTGATGAGGCTTCAGGAAAATAGCACACAAAGCAGGAGAAAGTGTCAATGCATTCAAGGCCGAGAAACCGATGGAGATTGCCATTGTCAAACCAAACTGCCGATAGAATGTACCAGCCGTACCTCCCATAAAACTTACCGGAACAAACACTGACATCATAACCAATGTGATGGAAACAATCGCTCCACCTAATTCACTCATGGCATCGATAGAAGCCTCACGAGACGATTTATAGCCCTGATCCAGTTTTGCATGTACACCTTCCACCACCACAATCGCATCATCCACTACAATTGCAATAGCGAGCACCATTGCCGAAAGTGTCAATAAGTTCAAGCTAAATCCTATCAACTTCAGAACAAAGAATGTAGCAATCAAGGCAACCGGAATAGCTATAGCTGGAATCAATGTAGAACGAAAATCCTGCAAGAACACATATACCACAATAAATACCAAAATGAAGGCTTCTATCAAAGTTTTTATTACTTCATGAATTGAAGCAAACAAGAAGTCATTGGCATTCTGTGCAATATTAATCTTTAATCCGGCCGGCAACGAAGCCTGAGCTTTTTCCAAGGTGGCTTCCAGTTCAGCAATAGTTTGCGTCGCATTAGTTCCAGCCATCTGATAAACAATACCTGTTACGGCCTTATGTCCATTTACGTTATTATCAAAAGTATAGTCCAAACGTCCCAGTTCAACATTTGCAATATCTCCCAAGCGCAAAATCTTTCCATCCGGTAATGCTTTGATAACGATGTCTTCAAACTCTTCACTCTGTTGCAAACGGCCTTTATAACGAATTGTGTACTGGAAAGTCTGATTTCCTTTTTCACCAAACTGCCCTGGAGCAGCTTCTATATTTTGTTCAGCCAAAGCTGCTGATACATCTGTAGGGTTTAATTTATATTGAGCCATCACATCTGGTTTCAACCAGATACGCATAGAATAATCCTGCCCCAATACCATTGCATCACCTACACCACCCACACGCTTTATTTCTGGAATCAAGTTGATATTGGCATAGTTTTCAAGGAACTCAATATTGTATTTATCCTCTGCATCATATACAGAAAATACCATCAACATAGAGGTCTGTCGTTTCTGAGTCGTTACACCCACCTTGGTAACTTCAGCAGGAAGCAAACCTTGTGCCATTGACACACGGTTCTGCACGTTAACAGCTGCCATATCCGGATCAGTTCCCTGCTTAAAATAAATATCAATGCTGGCAGAACCATTGTTGGATGCAGAAGAAGAAATATACATCATGTTCTCCACACCATTAATCTGGTCTTCCAACGGAGCAATCACTGAATTCAACACAGTTTGCGCATTGGCTCCAGTATATGTTGCACGCACCGAAACGGTAGGAGGTGCAATGTCCGGATATTGTGTAATAGGCAGAGTAACCAGACCAATCATACCCAAGATTACCATCAACACTGAAATTACAGTTGACAGAACCGGACGGTTAATAAATTTATCTAGTTTCATTTTATTCTTTTAATTATAGTTGATTTTTGTATTAGTGAGAAAAGCAAGATATGAGAGCGAGAAGAAAATACATCTACCCTCATCAACTCTCTATTTATTCACTTCCTGGTTTTGAATATCAATTAAAAGCTGTGGCAAAATTTCCTTCATGCTGATCTTTCAAAGCTTTCTGGAATTTAGCTTCTTTTTCAGCTAACGTAATCGGAGTAATCTTTTGACCATCCTGTAGATTCTGGACTCCCTCCACTACAATCTTATCACCTGGTTTCAAACCTCCTGTCACAATGTAGTTTTTACCATCATTCAAATTAGAAATCTGTACCTCTGTATGCTTGATAGTATTGTCAGACTGCAATACATATACAAACTTCTTGTCCTGAATTTCCTGAGTAGCACTCTGAGGAATCAAGATAATGTCGCTCATAGTGTATGGAAATACCACATTGGCCATACCTCCACTACGAAGGATATTCTGCTTGTTCGGGAAAATCGCACGCATGCTTACAGACCCTGTAGTCTGGTCGATTACCCCACTCACAGCATCAATCTTACCTTCTTCTGAATACATTGTCCCATCAGACAACTGCAATTTGACAGCAGGCATCTTTTCCAGCTGTTCTTTCAATGTGCCACCTGCCTTAGTCAAAGCCAGCAACTGTTTTTCAGTCATTGAGAAATATACATACATATCTCCAATCTGAGAAACCGTTGTCAAAGGTTCAGCCACAGAAGGACTAACCAATGCACCTACACGATACGGGAAAGTACCAATTACTCCGTCTGAAGGACTGGTCACTGTACAGAAACCTAAGTTCTGTTTTGCAGCCGCATAAGAAGCCTCGGCCTGAGCCAGACTTGCTTTAGCAGAAAGCAGGTTGTTTACCGCTGTCTGATATTCAAAATCACTGATAATTTTCTGTTCATGGAGCATCTTCTTGTTCGTCTCTGTTGATGCAACAGTTTCCAGATTAGCTTTCGCTGAAGCCACGCTTGCTTTAGCCTGATCGTATGCAGCCTGATACTGTGTCGGATCAATCTGAAACAAAGCCTGCCCTTTGCGAACCGTAGCACCTTCATCCACACACAATTTCACAATAAATCCTGATACCTGCGGACGAATCTCAATATCCTGTAAACCTTTGATTGTGGCGGGATACTGGGTCGTCTGATTGCTGGATGCAGACACAAGTGTCTCAACCGCAAATTCATCATCACCCATTTTCATACCCCCCTGACCGCCTCCACATGCAGTCAGCATCGAAAGAGTCAATGCATAGAATGCCACTCGGCTAGAAGAAAAACTTCTGTTTCTTTTTGTGCTCATACTTATATTCATATATAAAATTTGGTTTTTACTCTCTCTAATCTTATTTCATAAAGCTTTCCTCTGAAAACTTTACACCCTTCTTTAGTTTTTTATCGTGCAAATATACTAAAAAATCAAGGTCTGAGAATTAGCTTTAACTAAGAATAACCATAATGTCCTAATATCATTACATATAGCCAATATTATCAGACCAATCGACAAAAACTACCGACAAAAAATCTTCAGCACGTCAGACGTCCTCTGTTCATTTTATAGTTTTTTTCAGAAAAAAACAGCCCATTTGTTATTTTATTCCTACATTTGTGCGATACATTATTCTTTGAAACGACTAAAAAACGAAGAAATATGACAAAAATAACGAAAGAAGCAGCCTTGCTCTATCATTCACAAGGCAAACCGGGAAAAATAGAGGTAGTCCCTACCAAACCTTATCAAACCCAGCGAGATTTATCATTAGCGTATTCACCGGGAGTAGCAGAACCGTGTCTGGAAATCCAGAAAAATCCGGATACTGCATACGACTATACCGACAAAGGTAATCTGGTAGCCGTTATCTCCAACGGAACAGCTGTATTGGGTTTAGGAGATATAGGTGCCATAAGTGGAAAACCCGTAATGGAAGGAAAAGGCTTACTGTTTAAGATTTATGCTGGAATCGACGTATTCGATATTGAAGTAAATGAAAAAGACCCGGATAAATTTATCGAAGCGGTAAAAGCCATTGCTCCCACCTTTGGAGGCATCAACCTGGAAGACATCAAAGCTCCTGAATGCTTCAAAATAGAACAGAGACTGAAGGAGGAACTGGACATTCCGGTAATGCACGACGACCAGCACGGTACAGCTATCATCTCCAGTGCCGGATTGCTGAATGCGCTGGAAGTAGCCGGAAAGAAAATTGAAGAAGTAAAAATCGTAGTCAACGGTGCCGGTGCATCTGCCGTATCTTGTACTAAATTATATGTGGCCCTCGGTGCACGCCTGGAAAACATTGTCATGCTCGACAGCAAAGGAGTGATTTCTAAAGACCGTACAGACCTGAACGAACAGAAAAGATACTTTGCAACCGACCGCACTGACATCCACACACTGGCAGAAGCCATCAAGGGAGCCGATGTATTCCTCGGTCTTTCCAGAGGTAACGTGCTGAGTCAGGATATGGTGCGCAGCATGGCTTCTCATCCCATCGTATTTGCTCTGGCCAACCCGACTCCGGAAATTTCATACGAAGATGCAATGGCTTCCCGCCCGGATGTACTGATGTCAACCGGACGTTCTGACTATCCGAACCAGATAAACAATGTTATCGGATTCCCTTATATCTTCCGTGGTGCACTTGATACGCGTGCCACTGCCATCAACGAAGAGATGAAGCTGGCTGCCGTACATGCCATTGCCGACCTGGCTAAGAAACCTGTACCCGACGTAGTCAACGAAGCTTATCATGTGAATAACCTGACCTTCGGACCTGAATACTTCATCCCGAAACCGGTTGACCCACGTTTGATTACCGAGGTATCTATGGCCGTAGCTAAAGCAGCCATGGAGTCGGGCGTAGCCCGCAAACAGATTACCGACTGGGATGAATACAAAAATCATCTGAGAGAACTGATGGGACAGGAAAACAAACTGACTCGCCAGTTGTACGAAACAGCCCGCTGCAACCCGCAACGCGTAGTATTTGCAGAAGGTATTCACCCGAACATGCTGAAAGCAGCGGTAGAAGCCAAGGCAGAAGGTATCTGCCATCCGATTCTTTTAGGTAACGAAGAACGTATCGAAAAATTGGCCAAGGAACTTGACCTGAGTCTGGAAGGCATTGAAATAGTCAACCTGCGCCACGACCGTGAATCAGAACGCCGTGAACGTTATGCACGCATCCTCTGCGAAAAACGTGCCCGCGAAGGAGCCAACTTCCAGGAGGCAAACGATAAGATGTTCGAACGCAACTACTTTGGTATGATGATGGTAGAAACCGGCGAAGCAGATGCCTTTGTAACCGGATTGTATACTAAGTACTCCAACACTATCAAGGTTGCCAAGGAAGTTATCGGTATACAGCCGGAATACAAACATTTTGGTACCATGCACATCCTGAACTCCAAGAAGGGAACTTATTTCATTGCTGATACATTGATTAATCGTCATCCGGACACAGACACTCTGATAGACATTGCCAAGTTGTCGGCCAAAGCCGTACGTTTCTTCAACCAAGAGCCAGTAATGGCTATGCTGTCTTACTCTAACTTCGGTTCCGACGCAGAAGGAAGTCCGGCAAAAGTACATGAAGCCATCAATCAGCTTCATCAGGAATACCCGAATTTGGCCATTGACGGTGAAATGCAAGTAAAATTCGCCTTGAACAATGTCCTTCGTGATGAGAAATATCCTTTCACACGCTTAAAAGGAAAAGAAGTAAATACATTGGTATTCCCTAACCTGAGTTCAGCCAATGCTACCTACCAGCTTATCCAAAGTATGAGTGAGACCGAAGTAATCGGCCCGATTCAGATGGGATTGAACAAACCAATTCACTTCACCGACATTGAAAGCTCCGTACGCGATATTGTCAATATCACAGCTATCGCCTGCATTGATGCCATTGTCGACAAGAAGAAGAAGAAAGCACAATAAACATTACTGATTTATCTCTACACGGAGGACAGCCGCAAGACAAAATATCCACCCTTGCCACCGTTCCTCCGTGTATTATTTTTCTATAAACCATGAGAAAACCACTCAATCATACACAATGTGTCGTACTTACTTTATGCTGGGCAGCCCTTTGCTTTTTAGTACTAACCTCTACTCCCAAAATTGACGGTCCGCTTGTCATTATGATTCTCATATCAGGAGCTTTGGTATTTATCCCTGTCATCAAGTCACTTAAAAGCAGAAACAAATAAATACGAATAAATAGATAAAATGAGATTTTTGACGCTTTTTTCTCATTTTTCTTGATTTATTGTTGCATAAATAATTTTTTATCTATATTTTTGGCACACCAAATAAAAAAAAAATCGTATTACCGTGATTTTTCAAAACCAATAAATTAAGACAGATAATCTTTTAAATTATGAATGCAGCTAAAGTTCTGGAAGATCTGAAAAGAAGATTCCCTAATGAACCTGAGTACCATCAGGCAGTAGAAGAAGTGTTAGGAACTATCGAAGAGGAATACAACAAACACCCTGAATTCGACAAAGTAAATTTGATTGAACGTCTGTGTATTCCAGATCGCGTATACCAGTTCCGTGTCACTTGGATGGACGACAAAGGTAACATCCAGACCAACATGGGTTACCGTGTACAACACAACAACGCTATCGGCCCGTACAAAGGCGGTATCCGTT
>CAMFND010000004.1 GCA_945965395.1 uncultured Bacteroides sp. | reverse complement strand
GTGTCGAGGTATTTTTGTATAAGCGTTTGCAGAAATATACAATTACGTATGCCTTTGAAGTATTTTGATGCTAATTTTTGGTTTCTATGATTAATTTGTTACCTTTGGGCGTTTCTAATGAATGAAAAGCATGAAAGTTATTTTACTACAGACAGATATTTGTTGGACCGATCCTGTAGCCAATGTGGCTTACATGGATAAACTCATCAGTGCCCACGCACAAGATACAGACTTGTTTGTTCTTCCGGAAATGTTTTCTACCGGATTTTGTACTTCGCCGGAAGGTATTGCCGAATCATCTGATAGTGCTACCCTTCAGTGGATGAAGCAAAAAGCTGCCGAACGTAATTGTGCCATTGCCGGAAGTGTTTCGGTCGAGGAAAACGGAAAGTTCTATAACCGCTTCTACTTTGTGCATCCTGACGGAAACGTGCAGTGGTACAATAAAAAGCATCTGTTTACGTATGGAGGGGAAGACAAGCATTATACAGCCGGACAGGAACGGGTGGTTGTGAACTTCCGTGGCGTGCGTTTCCTGCTGGAGGTCTGCTATGACCTGCGTTTCCCGGTATGGTCACGCAACCGGGGCGATTACGATGTGGCGGTTTATGTAGCTAGCTGGCCTTCTCCCAGAGTAGAAGCCTGGAAAGCTTTGTTGCGTGCCCGTGCCATCGAGAACCAGTGCTATGTACTGGGGGTAAACCGGGTGGGAAAAGATCCTTATTGCGAATATAGCGGCGGAACGGCGGCCATAGACTCGTATGGCAAAACACTTTCTGCCTGTGCGGATGGGGAAGAAGGCTTTGCAGAAGTTGTGATTGATATGGAGGAACTGCAATCGTTCCGGAAAAAATTCCCGGTATTGAACGATGCCGACTCTTTTACACTGAATTAATTTCTATATTATATGAAAAATAAACGCTTATTGTTGGGCGACCAGGCTATTGCGCTGGGAGCCATTCACGCGGGGATTTCGGGAGTGTATGCTTATCCGGGAACTCCCTCTACTGAAATTACGGAATATATTCAAAACTCTCCGATAGCAAAAGAACGTGGTTTGCACAGCAGCTGGTGCACCAATGAAAAAACAGCCATGGAGGCTGCATTGGGTGTTTCTTATGTAGGAAAACGCGCCTTGGTCTGCATGAAACACGTGGGAATGAACGTGTGTGCCGATGCATTTGTCAATTCTGCCATTACAGGTGTGAATGGAGGGGTAGTGGTACTGGCTGCCGATGACCCCTCCATGCACTCTTCTCAGAATGAGCAGGATTCCCGTTTTTACGGCAAGTTTGCCCTAATTCCGATTCTGGAACCGTCTTCCCAGCAGGAAGCTTACGACATGATGTCGTATGCATACAACCTTTCGGAACAAATGCGTACGCCGGTACTGATGCGCATTACTACCCGCATGGCGCACTCTCGTGCGGCAGTCGAAGTGCAGGGGTCAGGAAAGGAAGTGACTTGCACGGGGCGTCCGTCGGTTCCTTCTGATTGGATACTTTTGCCCGGTAATGCCCGCCGCCGGTATGTGGAAGCCATCGCTACTCAAGAAAAGTTGCGCGATGAGGCTGAACGATCTGCATTTAATCGCTTGGCAGGTCAGGAAGGTATGGCTGAGAAGGGAATCGTGGCTTGTGGAATTGGTTACAATTACGTGATGGAAACCTATCCAGAGGGATGTCCGTATCCTTTGCTGAAGATTTCACAGTATCCTTTACCGGTGGAAGCCTTGACTCGTCTGGCCGACTCTTGTAAAGAGATTCTGGTAGTGGAAGACGGACAGCCTTTTGTAGAGGAACAGCTGAAAGGCATTCTTCCTTCTAAATATGTGGTGAAAGGTCGTTTAAGTGGTGAGTTGCCTCGTACGGGAGAACTGACACCGGATAATGTGCGTCAGGCTTTGGGACTTTCTTGTGAACCGGTTTATGCTGCCGCTCAGAATGTAGTTCCTCGTCCTCCTGCCTTGTGTAAGGGGTGCGGACACCGTGATGTATACGATGCACTGAATAAAGTCGCTGCCGAATATCCGGATGCCAAGATTTTCGGTGACATCGGTTGCTATACACTGGGCGCACTTCCTCCGTTCCGTACGTTGAGCAGTTGCGTGGATATGGGAGCTTCCATTACCATGGCCAAAGGGGCTGCGGATGCAGGCTTGTTCCCGTCTATTGCAGTGATTGGCGACTCCACATTTACTCACTCTGGAATGACCGGTCTGCTGGATGCCGTGAATGACAAGTCCAATATCACGGTGGTTATTTCTGATAACTTGACTACTGCCATGACCGGAGGACAGGATTCAGCCGGAACCAATAAGTTCGAAGCCATTTGTCTGGGCTTGGGAGTAGAACCGGAACATGTGCGGGTGGTCGTGCCGCTTCCTAAGAACATGGAAGAAATTACCCGTGTCATTCGTGAGGAAATAGAATACAACGGTGTATCTGTCATTATTCCGCGCAGGGAATGTATGCAGACTTTGAACCGGAAACTGAAACAGCAAAAAGCACAGAAACAATGAAAACAGATATTATACTTTCAGGAGTCGGCGGACAGGGAATCTTGTCCATCGCTACGATTATCGGAGAAGCAGCTCTTCATTTAGGGTTGAACTTGAAACAGGCAGAAGTACACGGAATGAGCCAGCGTGGAGGGGATGTGCAGTCTAACCTTCGCTTGTCGGATGCCCCGATTGCTTCCGACCTGATTGCCTTGGGAACGGCTGATATGATTATCTCACTGGAGCCGATGGAAGCTTTGCGCTACCTGCCGTATCTGTCAAAAAACGGATGGATTATCACTTCGGCTGCTCCTTTCAAAAACATTCCGAACTATCCGGACGAAGAAAAGCTGATGCAGGAATTGAAGTCACAGCCTCATGTGGTTGTGTTGGATGTGGAAAATCTGGCGAAAGAAAACCACATGCCTAAGTCGGCCAATGTCATTCTGTTAGGGGCTGCCGCTCCTTTCCTGAAAATCCTGGATGCAGAAGTCTTGCGCGAAAGTGTAGGCCGTATTTTTGCGTCAAAAGGCGAAGAAGTGGTGCAGATGAACTATCGTGCCTTCGATATAGGTCATGAATATGTCAAACAGTTGAAATTCTGAGAGCCTATGAGCCGCGTGTTTAGTGAAGAGCTGGTAAATTCCGTAGCGAAGGAAATGAAAGTGGCCGACTTGGCCAATGCCACCATAGGGGATGTGTTGCTGGTAGCTTCCCGCCTGGAAGAACTGACAGGTATTCCTTTTATCCGGATGGACCAGGGGTCTCCCGGTCTTCCGGCCAATAAAATAGGTATTGAGGCAGAGAAGAAAGCTCTCGATAGAGGAGTCGGTTCACAATATCCGGCAGCTGCCGGAGTGGCAGAACTGAAGCAGGCTGCTTCACGTTTCGTGAAAGCCTTTATCGATATTGATATTTCTCCACGGGCATGTCTGCCCACTACCGGTTCTGTGGCAGCTTCTTTCGGTGCTTTTATCGCTTGTACCCAGCGAATTCCGGGAAAGAACAAGATTTTGTTCATTGATCCGGGTTTCCCGATACAAAAATCTCAGTTGCGCATTTTGGGTATTGAGTGGGAGTTGTTCGACATTCATGATTTCCGTGGCGAACCGCTGCGTGCCAAACTGGAAAGTTTCCTGTCGAAGGGAGATATTGCAGCTGTGGTATATTCTAACCCTAATAATCCGGCATGGATTTGTCTGGAAGAAAGTGAGTTGAAGATTATTGGAGAATTGGCTACGCAGTACGATGTGATTGTGCTGGAAGACCAGGCTTATTTCTGCATGGACTTCCGTCATGCGTTCGGCCGTCCTTACCAGCCGCCTTTTGTACCTACGGTCGCACGTTATACCGATAATTATATTCTGATGTTGTCGGCATCCAAGATTTTCAGCTATGCCGGTCAGCGTATAGCTTTAGCCTGTGTGTCCGATAAATTGTTTGATACGCAGTATCCGGCACTGGCAGTCCGTTATGAAGACTCAGGCGTATTCGGGCCGACTTTCATCGCTTCTATCATGTATATGATTACCTCCGGTTGCACAGCTACTACCCAGTATGCCATGGCCGAGATGCTGGAGAAATCCATTTCAGGAGAAATCAACTTTGTAGAAGATGTGCGCGAGTATGAACGTCGGGCACGCCGGATGAAGCAGATTTTCACCGACCATGGTTTCTCGATTGTGTATGATAAGGATGTCACTCAGCAGGTGGGCGATGGCTTCTTCTTTACCTTGGGATACCCCGGACTGACAGGAGGCGAATTGCTGCGTGAATTGATGATGTATGGGGTGAGCAGTATTTCCTTGTCTACCACCGGAAGCGAACAGCAAGGAGTGAGAGCCTGTACGTCGCGCATGCGTGAAGAACTTTATCCGGTGCTGGAGGAACGTATGAAAGCATTCCAGGCCGACCATCCGCTGAAATAAGAAATCACAAAACTACTACTGAAATAAAGAAAAACACAGCTATGATTTGGAATCCGAACAAAGAGTGTATGCCGCGTGAACAGATGCGCGAGCTGCAAGGAAAACGCTTATGCAAACTGGTGCAGTATGTGTACCATAATGTACCTTTCTATCGTCATAAAATGCAGGAAATGGACCTGACTCCAGATGATATCCAGAGCATAGACGATATTACCAAACTGCCTTTTACTACCAAACAGGATTTACGTGACAATTATCCTTACGGACTGATGGCGGCTCCTCCTTCAGAGGTGGTGCGTGTACATGCTTCTTCCGGCACAACGGGTAATCCGACGATTGTGGGCTATACACGTCGTGACTTGTCCATCTGGTCGGAAGTGATGTCACGCTGTCTGTCGGCATACGGAGTGACCCGTGACGATACTTTCTCCGTAAGCTATGGCTATGGATTGTTTACCGGAGGATTGGGCGCACATTATGGAGTAGAGAATTTAGGAGCTACCGTAATTCCGGCTTCTACAGGAAATACGGAAAAGCATGTACGTTTGATTCGTGATTTGCACATCACGGGTATTGCCTGTACCCCTTCGTATGCCTTGTATCTGGCAGAGGTGGTAGAAAAGATGGGTATCCGTAAAGAGGAATTAGGACTGCGTATCGGTGCGTTTGGAGCAGAGCCCTGGACGGAAAACATGCGTCAGGAAATACAGAACCGTTTGGGATTGAAGGGATACAATATTTATGGGCTAAGTGAGATTATGGGTCCGGGTGTATCTTACGAGTGTCAGGAACAGTTTGGCTCTCACATCAACGAAGACCATTTCTATCCGGAAATTATCGATCCGGTTACCCTGGAATCCCTTCCGTACGGCACACAGGGAGAACTGGTGTTTACCACATTGACCAAAGAAGGTATGCCGCTGTTGCGTTACCGTACGAAGGACCTGACTTCGCTGATTGCTGATCCGTGTCCGTGTGGCCGTACCAGTGTACGTATGACGCCGATTATGGGCCGAAGCGATGACATGCTGATTATCCGTGGTATCAATGTCTTCCCGTCACAGGTAGAAAGTGTTATCTTGGGCATGAAGGAATTCGAGCCGCAATATATGTTGGTGGTAGACCGCAAGAACAACCTGGATACACTGGAAGTGCAGGTAGAAGTGCGTCGTGACTTCTTCAGTGACGATATTGGTTCCATGCTGAAGCTGAAGAAAACACTGTCCGACCGCTTGAAGAGTGTACTGTCCATCAGCGCCGACGTGAAACTGGTAGAGCCGAACAGCATTACCCGTAGCGAAGGGAAGTCCAAGCGTGTGATAGATAAACGAGTATTGGTATAACTAAAACAAAAAACTATGATAATTAAGCAATTGTCTGTTTTCTTGGAAAATAAGACCGGAAGAATCAATGATGTAGTGCATACTTTGGGAGCAAACGGTATTAATATGCATGCTTTCAGTATGGCTGAGACAGCCGATTTCGGTATTCTGCGACTGATTGTGTCTGATGTGGACAAGGCGGTGGAAGTATTGCGTGAAAAGAACTTTGCCGTGATGTCGACCGATGTGGTTTGTCTTTCGTGTGCCAATGTGCCCGGCTCGTTGGCTGTGGTATTGGAATACCTGGCTGAAGAGCAGATTTTCATTGAGTATATGTATGCCTTTGCACAGGCCGATCAGGCTCATGTGGTCATCAAGCCGAATGACATGTCGCAATGTCTGAAAGTGCTTGAGGCACATCATTGTCATGTGTTGGCAAAAGACGAGTTGTAACTATAGAAAATAATTTAAGAATAAGAAAGGTCGTTTCATTTTGTAGGTGAGACGGCTTTTTTTGTTTCTTTGGGAAAACGATGTGATGCAATCTCCTTTTTTTTTATTTTCACTTTTTTGTATTTGTTATTGAATTTGTTTGAACTTTATTGTGGTGATAGCCGTTTTAGAATAGTATTACTTTTTTGTAGACATTTTTATAAACCAAATATAGATTTTCAAATAAAGTTTTATGGATATTAAAACATTGAATTTACGAAAAAATGTGTGGTGGATGTGTATGATGGTATGGGTTTTCCTGTTTTCATCCTGTTCAATGGAGGATGACCTTATCCCATCAAGTGATGAGTATTTGTCTTTAACTTTTGCGAAAACACTCTCTCGTGCAGACTTGTCTCAGGATGGTGCTGGAAATTTCAGTGAAGGTGATTGTATAGGGCTTTATATAGCATGTGAAGGAAATATCTCTTATCGGGAACTTACTTTGGCAGGAGATAAATGGTATCCTCGGTTGAAGCGTTCTGAATTTGGAAAAGGACGTTTGACTTTATCGGCGCATTATCCCGTTTTACCCGAATCTTCAAGAATATCTCCTGAATCTTCTTCGTTTTCGGTGGCTTCTGTACAGTCAGGAACAGGAAAAGAAGCTTCTGATTTGCTATTTGCTCAAGCTGTATTGGAAGAAGGCCATAATCAATCTGAATTGAAGTTTAATCATGCTCTACACCGTTTGAAAATACATCTTCAGGATGTTTCTGAAAATGTAGAAGTGTTTGTGAGAAGCAAAGTAGATGGAAAGATAAATTTATTGACAGGAGAAACTTCTTTGAATACAGAAAAGTTTCAATGGATTACTCCGCAAAAGAATGCAGATGGAGATTGGGAAGCCATTATATATCCACAGGATGTGGTTCCATATCGAGAAGGAGAAGGTTTGTTAAAAATAAAAACAAAAGGGAAGGAGTCTTTTTTTAAAGCTCCTGAAAAATTATCTAATGCTACAATATTATCAGACTTTGAGGCAGGTAAACAATTAACGATCCGTTTGTCTCTTAAAGAAGAGGACATTCAGTGGGCGAATCGTAAGGTTTGGGTTTATGGAATTACTCCTCCTGATGAAAAAGACTGGATACGACCTTATCCACAAACTCATACATCAGTAGCCCTGCCTTGGAATGAAAAATATGGGTGGTTTGACTGCAATAAACAGAATCCTTCTGCAATACCAGGGGGAATTCCTGATGGAATGATGTGTTGGGCCGCTGCTGCTTCTAGTTTATTGCATTGGTGGATTGCTCAAAATAAGGATTATATTGCTTTGTATGGTGACAAATATCACGGTCCTGACTATACATATCCATCTGGTAAAAAACAGGAAAGCAATATCTTTCAATGCTTTATAGATTCTTTTGCTGACGAAGCAGGAAAAGGAGATGAGGGAGTGAATTGGTTTATACATGGTGTGATACCTCCATCTCAACCAATGGATACTCCTCGAAATCCTGCGGGATATTTTAAGGATGTGTTTCCGGAAGGTGTACGATTGGGCACAAATGTAGGAGGTCTGGGTAAAGAAGTTTTTAATAAGACCGTAAAAGAAGCATTAAGCAATAGAAAAGCCATTGGACTTTCTGTAGGTTCTGTAAATAGAAGTCATGTTGTTACTATGTGGGGAGCTGAATTTGATGAGAATGGTGACGTTTCTTATATTTATATGGCAGATAATAATGATAGGAATGCTTTTGAAGTTTGGAATATAGGATGTTACAGGTATCAAATTAGTTATGAGCGGTATTCTGAAGGAGCAACTTATACTTGTTATAAAACTGGATTTATCAATGATGATAGACCTGTGACAATTAATAGATTGGTCCTTCTTGATTTAGGTGAAAAGTATTGGAAGGAATATTTAGGTATTAAATAATAGTTTTTAATTACAGTATGAAAATACCCCGAATCTGACAGCTTGATTAGCTTACGGATTCGGGGTATTTTGCTTTTATTCTAGTTTATCAGAATAAGCTCCATGAAACGGTCAGACCTGCCATGACGATAGCTACCATGCTCATCAGTTTAATCAGGATGTTCAGGCTGGGACCGGAGGTATCTTTAAACGGGTCACCTACCGTATCGCCTACTACCGTGGCCCGGTGTACTTCACTGCCCTTTCCGCCAAAGTTTCCTTCTTCCACGTACTTCTTGGCATTGTCCCAGGCACCTCCGGAATTGGCCATGAAAATCGCTAAAATGAAACCTGAAGAAAGTCCCCCTATCAGCAGGCCGATGACACCCGGCACACCAAACAGCAGACCTGTCACAATGGGGGCGATGATGGCCAGCAGCGACGGGAATACCATTTCTTTTTGTGCTCCAAGGGTGGAAATCTGTACACAGCGTGCGTAGTCAGGTTCAGTCTTTCCTTCCAGAATACCTTTGATTTCACGGAATTGCCGGCGTACTTCCTCTACCATGTGGGCAGCTGCTCTTCCTACCGCATTCATGGTCAGTCCGCAGAACAGGAAGGCCATCATGCTGCCGATAAACATTCCCGAAAGTACCTTGGGATTCATAAGCGTGACATCGTAGAACATCATGAAGTCCGTGAATCCGGCTTCCTGAATCATTACTTCCAGTCCGTTGGGAAGTTCCAGTACGGTGGTACCGATACGTTCCAGTCCGATGCGTATTTCTTCAATATAAGAAGCCAGTAGTGCCAGTCCGGTCAGAGCGGCAGAACCGATGGCGAAACCTTTACCCGTAGCGGCTGTAGTGTTGCCCAGTGAATCCAGTGCATCCGTGCGTTTGCGGACTTCAGCTCCCAAACCACTCATTTCCGCATTACCGCCGGCATTGTCGGCAATCGGCCCATAGGCATCCGTGGCTAATGTGATGCCCAAAGTGGACAGCATACCCACGGCAGCGATACCGATGCCATAAAGTCCCATGCTGATGTTGGTAAAATCGAAACCAGAGGCCAGCCAGTAGGACAGGATGATGCCGGCTACAACTGCAATGACCGGAATCGTAGTCGATACCATTCCTAATCCGATGCCCGAAATGATGACGGTAGCCGGACCTGTCTTTCCACTTTCCGCCAGTTTTTGAGTGGGCTTGTAGGATTGGGAAGTGTAGAATTCAGTAGATTGTCCGATGACGATGCCTACAATCAGTCCGATGACTACAGCCAGTGAGATATACAGCCAGTTATCAATTTGCAGTACCCAAAGAATGCTAAAGGTGGCGATGACAATCAATCCCGCACTGAGGTTGGTGCCCGTAGACAAAGCCTTGAGCAATTCCCTCATGCCTGCATTTTCTTTGGTACGTACGGCAAAAATACCGATGATGGACAAGATGATACCTACGGCTGCAATCAGCATCGGGGCGATGACGGCTTTAAACTGCATGGCGGTATCTCCCGTGCCGATATAGGCGGCAGCTCCCAGGGCAGCGGTAGCCAGAATCGAACCGCAGTAGGACTCGTAGAGGTCGGCTCCCATTCCGGCCACATCACCTACGTTATCGCCTACATTGTCGGCAATCGTAGCCGGGTTACGTGGGTCGTCTTCCGGAATGCCCGCTTCTACTTTTCCCACCAGGTCAGCTCCCACATCGGCCGCCTTGGTATAAATACCTCCTCCTACACGGGCAAACAAAGCCTGGGTGGAGGCGCCCATTCCGAAAGTCAGCATGGTGGTAGTGATGACGCATAACTTGGCAGTGGGATTCAGTGCATCTTCCGGAATGCAGAAATCCAACAGCAGGTACCAGAAAGAAATGTCGAACAATCCCAGTCCTACGACCACAAGTCCCATAACCGCTCCACTGCGAAATGCCACCTTCAATCCTTTGTTTAGTGAAGTTCGTGCAGCATTTGCCGTACGTGCAGAAGCATAGGTAGCGGTTTTCATGCCTAAATATCCCGACAGACCGGAGAAGAAACCTCCTGTGAGGAATGCCACGGGTACCCAATGGTTTTGCAAGTTGAATCCATAGGCCATGATGGCAAATAAGGCAGCCAGTCCGATAAATACAAGGGTAACTATTTTATATTGCTGTTTCAGGTAAGACATGGCTCCTTTCCGGACATACGATGCAATGCGTGCCATGGTAGGTGTACCTTCACTTTCCTGCTTCATTTGCCGGTAGAAGTATCCGGCAAGTGCCAATGCCAGCAGCGATGCCGCCGGGACCAGCCAGAATAGATATGTTTCCATAATATAGTTGAATAAGAGTTTTTCCAAACTTACAAAAAATCCCGAAGAAAACGAATAAAATGCGGTAGATTCTACTGGCAGAAAAGGCAGATAATTTGGCTTTTATGTGATGGCTCTGCTTTTTTCTAAATTCGGTGAGTTTATTCGGAAACTTTTCAAGTTTTTTTATGTTTCCCGTCGCGGAACCGTATGTTTTCCGTTCGGGAACCCTACGTTTCTGCGACAGGAAACATATGGTTCGCAGTAGGAAAACGTAGAAAACGAACAAGGAAAATAGCAAGAATATGCAGGGAATTTTCAATTTAAGGATAATGGCATGTCAAAAAGAAAAATCAAATAGATTACCGTATTTATTTATAAAGTTTGCTTTCGTTTATTTGTAAATATTGGGAAATTTTGCGAATATTGCATTCAATATAAAAATGTATATAGAGGTTGGTGACTTTAATCTATTGAAAACCAATTAAATATATTATTCTATATTAGCATTTTACCTTTTTAACTTTACTGGCAGGTTTGCATAAATTGAATGGAGCAGGAAAAAGAAATATTGTTTAAATTATCAAGAGGGGATAGTAATGCTTTTAGATATATATTTAAACTGTATTATTCAAAAGTCAGAGCCTTTTCTTATGGCTTTTTAAAAGATAAGGATGAAGCCGATGAATTGGCTCAAATGATTTTTATCAAGTTGTGGGAGAAAAGGGAACTTTTTACATCTGTCAAGAATTTCGATTCCTATTTATTTACGCTTTCAAAATATACTATATTTAATTACATAGAGGCACGTCATGTTGTTCCTATAGCTATAGAAGATGCTCCAGAAAGTTCGGATACGATTACCCCTTATGATGAGCTTGTTGCAGAAGATTTGCAGTTGCTTATTGACCTTACTGTAAATGGAATGCCGGCACAGCGGAAACAAATATATCAGCTTAGCAGACAGCAGGGATTAACAAATGATGAAATAGCAGAAAGATTAGGTATTCAGAAAAAAACAGTTGAGAATCATTTGAATCTGGCACTTAAAGAATTAAGGAATGTTATTAGCATAGTATTGATATTGTAT
>CAMFND010000003.1 GCA_945965395.1 uncultured Bacteroides sp. | reverse complement strand
CTGCTGGCACCATCCAAATATTGTCCAAGCATCAAATGGCACATTATCCAAATCTTTATAAGTACCTCTTAAAGTCAAATCAAATTTCAAGCCTGCTTTCTCAAACTTCTTTCCTACCTTAGCAAGTACAGAATAAGTTTTCATTGAATATGCGTCTGTTTCTTTATATGCACTACCCTGATTTTGGTATGATACCGACAACAAATAATCAATAGACTTTTCCACTCCTGAGATAGAAAAATTATGACGCTGCATAGGAGCCATTCTAAAAGTCTCCTCAAACCAATCCGTACTTCGATATTGAGGGTCGGAACCATCCTTAAATTTTTGAACTTCTTCAGCCGTCCAAGGTTCCTGAACTCCATACATGCGGGCTATAGAATTATTAAAATCGGCATATTCCGCAGATGACATTCTATCGTAATCTAACGTAAAAGTTGAAAAACCAAACAAGTTCGAATAAGAAATTGAATTAGACTCAGCTTTTTTTGTTTCTACCAAAACAACTCCATTAGCTGCACGGGAACCATATACAGCAGAAGCACCTGCATCTTTTAAGATAGAAATGTTACCAATGTCATTAGGGCTTAAACTGGCAAATTCGGATTTATCCCTCACAACACCATCAATCACATAAAGAGGTTCGCCGCCACCACGAATAGAAATAGAAGGCACATCATTGCCCGGACCACCACCAGACTGTTTCAAGACCAATCCAGGCGCAATACCACTCAAAGCAGAGCCCAAGTTAGTTGCCGATGTATTCTCTATTTTGTCCGTATTTACTTTCGTTACGGAATTCAGAATCTTTCTAACCGAAGATTTTCCATATCCAACCACCACCACTTCATCAAGGACTTCCGTATCCTCTTTCAGCTCAATCTTTAAATTATCGGCTGCTTTCACTTCTTGCGTAGCAAATCCAATATAAGAAATCTGAATAACTTTACCCGGAGATACATTTAATATAAAATTTCCATCTAAGTCCGTAACTGTTCCGTTCGTCGTCCCTTTCTCTACAACTGTTGCACCAATAATAGGCTCTCCATTAGGGTCTACCACATTCCCCCTTATCTGAGTTATTTGCTGATGAACAGATAAAGGAAAAGGACTCTCATTTGCATTAATTTCTAAAAAACAATTTTGCGAAAGAGCAATAGAAAATAATGCTGTAACTGTAGTCAATTTTCTTTTATTCAACATGTTTTTCTACATTTTTTAGATTACTGATTATAACAAAGAATATGCATATTGTCATGTTATCTACATTGCAAAGAAACAGCAATTACACTGTATTTAAAATGTACTTTCATTACAAAAGAATGTAATATTTTTAGGAAGGCTAAGGCAAATTCAATACCTCGTTTAAAGGAATCTCAAAAGTTCAATTTACATTCGTTCTTAGCGCTATACAGCAAGCCTAAATCCGTAACAACCAGCTAATATTTACCCCCCTCAGAAAACGCTTTTACGTTTCATATAAAAGACAAGTACATTTAAGAATAAACGCCAAAGTATTTTGATTAAAACGTACTTGCGCTTTTCATAGTATAAAAAATACGAAAAAGCATTAAGAACATTATTCATGCAATACAGGACTATACTAACAGAAAGTACGTCAGTCTCATCCAGAATGTAATTATGTCTGTAATATCCCGATGTTGATATACCAAGTAACCAGCAGAGCGAGTGTACGGAATAACAACACCCGCTCTGCAATAAACTTCTGATTACTTATCATCCAAGTTTTTTCTTACAAGAGTATTATATATTTTCTCTCTGCAATATCTATCATACAACCGTATACGTCACGTGCTATGTTTAAACGTTTCAGTTCTGCTTTCAGGGACTTTATCTTCTGCACAGTTCGTGAATCTAATCATAAAGTTCCTGCTCCGCCTAACTCAATTTTTCACTCACTATAGAATCGTACTAAGCTAACACTAAATTGTGATTCTTTTAAATCCTTTCATACACATAGATTTACGTTATGCACACAAATACAAAATCTAATGTACGTATTTACTTGCAAAATAATCAACAATAAATAATTCCGTTTTAACAAAGTACTAATAGTAAAAACGCACTAAAAAATATCAAGAAATCAATATTCATAAATCATTGTTACAACAGAACGAGCAGGAACAATTCCCCAATGCTCTTCAGTCTCTGATGATAGATTTTTTTCTTTAGAAGTTACATATTGACCGATTTGTTTTACAGAATCTAAATCACCCAAAATCTGCCCATCTACTTTTATTGCTTTCTTCGTACAGTTAGAATATACCATTATTAATTTTTTTTCATTCGCAGAAAGATATGCCGTACCAAAAAATTTACCATTCTGTCCTGCAATATTTAAATCAATCCGTCGTGCTCCAGGACGTATAAATAGACTATAATTTCCTAAAGTCCATAAATTTTTATTTGCAGAATAAGTTCCACTATTTTTTATATCTCCATGATCTCCATTCATAGGAGTAACATAAATCAAACTATACTGATTTTTATTCCCCCATTTTTGATCTAGAGCCGTCCAATAAAACCAACCACTCACCTGAGCAGAGACCAAGTCCTGATGAATAACTTTTGACATCGCCAATGCCAAATCAATTTCATCTGCCTGATCTATATTCGGGCATTCTTCATAAGGAGTCCCATGAGGCACCATACACCATTCTGACTGATATAACTTTTCTATATTAAAATATTCAGCCGTTAATCGTGCATCTATCCTTGGCTGCTGCATCATTTCCCAACTTGTATCTATACCATAACTATGGCTACAAGCCAAATTCGGAACATGAGATAATCCAAAAACACAATTAGGAGAATCTGAAGCAAATAAATGCCACAACAAATCTCCTCTTCCTGAACCATTATCTTTATTAAAAAACCACCAATAAGAAGGTTCCGCCAATAGTATTTTTACATCATGAAGTTTTTTTTCTGTCAATTTAGCATCTAATTCATTGACTACCCTAGCTATTTGATCACGTTGCCAACCACTCCCTTCCTGAGCTGGAGTATCCCAATTAGATTGAGGTTCATTAACCGGACTAATAAACTGAATATTATAACCTTGTTTCACATAAAACTGAGCTACAGTTGCTAAATAGTCTGCAAAATCATCATATTTATCTTCCTGGAGATTTGCATAAGCACCAGAAGAAGAGTAGCCAAAACCATTATTTGTATAATATACGGGAGGAGTACAACTAAAGAGTGTAAACAGATTACATCCAAATTCCTTTGCTTTCCGCATAAAATACTGTTGCCCTAAACACCGGTTATCCCAAGTATACGTACCGTCTTCATTCAAAAAGCATTCTGTCCGACGTACCTCTCCAATACCTCCATCTTTCAATGGCAACATAGTGCCTGCACCTAAATTTACCCTCCAATGTGAAAGACCAATACCTTGGGGATGGCCATCTATTATTTCTGTAGAAAACAACAATTCCGCAATCTTATCTTTAATATTTGTATCCCAATATTTCCCTACAAATTCACCTAACCAAGCCCCAGACGCTCCAAAACAGTCTATTTCCTGATACTTCACTTTGGGATTTATTTTTACAATCAATGTCGAATCATAATCTATAGACGATTTAAGCTCTCCTTCTTCAGCATCCTCTCCACTCGGATTATTCGGTTTTTCCACTGGGGACATAGAGCTATTATTTGCTATTGGTACATCATCCTTACACGATAAGCACAAACATGAAAGGAGTAAAAAACTTACTAAACTCATTCTCATAGATATTTATTTTAAACATTAAAAATGAAAAGAAGCATATCTTACCAAGTTAATAACCAATGTTTAAGGTATGCTTCTTAACTAATCAAACAATTATGCAGAGACATTAAAATCCGTATACATAAAATTCCCTGATAGGAGTATTATCTCCTTCTCCCTCAATGCCGGTCAAACGAATATAACGTGCAGGTAACGCCTCATCCAATCGTAAAGTTACTGTTGAATTATATTCCTTAAATTCCATTATACCAACAAACTTCCAGTCTACGTTATCAGGGCTAACTCGTACCTCAATTTTTTTAGTATACTTCTCAATCGAAACAGAAAACTCTACCACTTCTCTAATATCCTTCATATCTACATCTATTGTATGTGGAACTCCAGTATTTGGATCCCAATGATTATGATAGAACGTCTCTGAATTCCCATCCAATATATTACTTGCTGGATAATCTGGATGTTCATCAGGAGTTCCATTCTTAGTCAATGCTTCTGCCTTCCATCCATTCCTATCAAACATCATAGGCAATGTATACTCTGCATCAACTTTGAACTCATCCAAAGCATTCTCCTCAGGCAAATAAATTGTTTCATAACAAATCGAACTCCCTTCTTTACAATCAGGTAATAAACATTCAGTCTCAGAACTCAATGATACCACTGTATTAAGTTCTCCATTACTTTTTGTATATGTAAATCGGACATACTTAGAATCATCATTTCCTAAACGAAGAATCAAATCGCCATTATTCCAATCTGTTCCAAGTATCTTACGAGGTAACAAACCGGATTGATAATTCTCACCGTACACATTTCCCAAAACCTCATACGTTAAAGAAGGATAACCAAGTTCACCAATATGTTTCAAATCAAATACATAACTTCCTTCCGGCATATCCTTTAACAACACAGAATACTTTCCCTCATTTATTTTTTGGGGATCGACATAGATAACTATTGAATCCTTTTTGAAGTTCCAATAAATCACACATGAATCAATACGAGGATCTGACCCTACTTGCCATTCTAATTTAATCTGATTCTTTCCAGCATACGTAACTGCTGAATCAGGTCTACCGATATAAGGAATTTCTCCTCTCTTCCAATACTCTTCTATATTATCATACATACCTGTACAAGAAGATATCAGACTGAGTAAAAAAACCATTAACACATATAATCTACTCATAATAATTACTTTTTATTAAACTACAAGAATCATATTACTTGATAACCTTTCCCCAAAAAGATATTTCAGAAACATTCACTGCTTCTGCAGAGGTTCCTCCTGCATAAGTTTCCTCAAAATGGAACCGTATATACCTAACAGGCTTAATTTCTAAAGGCATCTCTGATTCAAACCCTTTATCTGCAAAAGCAATATCTTCCGGGGTTAACTCCATCTGACCTGAAGGCGGTTCAATATCCAATTCTGCCAATTTATACCAATCTTCTTTAAAGCCTCCATTTATCCAATAATCCTCTTCTTCCTCTTCAGGTATTGTTTTTATTTCATTAGTTCCCCAAACAGTCCATTTCTTAGGATTAAAATGTGCATAATACCATGAAATATTACCCAAACGATGCCACAAAATATGCCGGCTAAGCTGTGCTGTAACTCCTAAATCAATTGTACAATAAATAGGACTTTTTGGATCACCAGTATGCCAACCTTGATCGCCAACAATTCCATCAAACATTTTCTCAAACTGATAATTTGGATGAGGATAAGAAGTTAAATTATCTCCAGGAAGTTCATAGCGCTTAAAAAGCTTTTTATCCAACTCTTCTTCAAACAATGGAGTCTGCTCTGATTTAATAGTATCTGAATAATTATCCCATCGATCACGAATCAGAACGGCAAACAACCTTTTTTCATTTGCAAATCCACGCAAAGCATACGCTCCGTCCTTAGAATTTGTATAAACCTCATCAGCTACATACATTTGCCCTAAGGAGTCAGTAGTCATCGCATAAATTACCACATCACTTTTTTCTTTATTTTCCCATGTCATTTTCACTCCTCCAAAACTAGCCTCTATATTAAAACTATTTTGTATTAAAGTAATTGGAGGAGTAAGTGGCTTTATTTTCACTTCTACAGGATCTGATACATTATTGCTTCTATCTACACAACAAAGCCGTATCATCTGTTCTTCTTCTGATCCAAATCCTTTTACCACTAAAGAATCGCAATAAACTGAAGAAGAAGTCGTTTTCTCCACTCCATTTATCGTATAAAAAGCCTTCACATATAATAAATCTTTATCAGAAGGTACTTTATATTTAATTACCGCACCACCAGATATATTTTTCACAGTATAATCTAAAATTTCTCCCGGAGCTACACCATCAGTAGCCGGCTGACCAATTTGTACATCTGTACATCCTACTCCTAATAAAGAACTGAGTAATAATATAAATAGATTTCTTTTTCGCATAATCTTATGTTATTAAGTTTACTTTTATTCCCACCCTGGATTCTGTACCAAATTAGGATTCTGTTCAATTGCTCCAAAACTTATAGGTGTCAAATAATTCTTCATGGAGAAAGTAGGACGAGCAATTGTCTTTACTTCATAATATTCTGAGGTTTCTTCTCCATTAACATTCCATCCTCGAATTGGCTGATTCATAAAAGTTTCTGCCATTCTCCAACGACGCATATCCCAATAATTACTTATTTCACAGAAAAATTCAATCAATCTTTCCTGATGAATAATTTCACGCATTCCATCCTTCGTTTTAGGTTTATCCGGTCTGTTAGAATATTTTGACCAACTAGCTTCTACCCCTTCTAATCCAGCCCTTTCACGTACTAAATCAATCCACTTATAAACCTCTGCATCAGGTACATCTTTCACTTCATTCAAAACCTCCGCATATAATAAATATAAATCAGCGAGACGTAATAATGGAAAACTTCCTCTAATAGCAGTGAATGTCTTCTTCTCAAGTACCGTACCTGTGTTCACTAGTTTACGTGGCAAATAACCAGTGATATTATAACCAGTTGCTCCTGATATGCCTCCAGGCTGTCCTTTTTTCATCTCTGCATAATGCACATCTTCATCTTCCGGATCATCTGAAGCCACCCCATTACCATATACCATAGCTCCATCAAAAGTTAAAGCTGCATAAAAACGAGGCTCTCTATCAAAATGAAGGTTGGCAGTCTCATGTCCTTCTTTAATGTAAAAGCGATACTCTTTGGTAGCAACTTTCGTCTTATAACGATTCTGATAATCCCATTCTTTATCTTCATTAATAGGCACACCGTTCTTGGTATAATAACGTTCTGCAACATCCAAAGTTGGAGACATCATAGAAACCACCCCCGATTCCATATTTACTCCATCAAAACGAACTGCACAACATGACTGTAAAAAGCTATCATTATTTGTAGATCCCCATATAATCTCTGGATTCCAACGTTCAGTAACAGCTTCACGACAATTTAACACAACTTTTGTACTATCAGAAATCTTATCCTTCCGATCAAAATAATACAATTCATGTTCCGCCTCATGAGCACAATCTATAGCTTCATGAATAGCAACTGCAGCTTTTTCCCATTTCGACTTATCTTCTTCTTGAGGAAAAAGCTTTACACCACGATTATCTACTACATCTTTATAATATGGATTCCCATTAAATTGTGGACTTGCAGCTAAAGTCAAGACTTGCGCCTTCAGACCTAAAGCTATAGGCTGAGTAATACGCCCCATTTCCTGAGTTTCATTCATAATTTTCAAAGGAAGATATTCATAAGCTTCATCCAACAGTTCCACAATATATGCTACAACATCATCAAAAGGATCACGATATACCCTTACAGCTTCCGGTGAAGATGAAACTGGTAAATTTTCACGTATGATAGGGATAGAACCGTACATTCTAAGCAAATAATAATGATAATATGCTTTCAAATATTTTACTTCTGAAGACCACCGAAGGCGCTCCATTCGGTCCATATCTGAAGGCTTATCAATATTCTCTAAAAAAATATTACAGTCTCTAATTGCAACAAATAAATTTTTTCCACCATTAGCTCCTCCCCAAAAATCAAGTAATGGAGAATTGGTATTTTGATTACCTTTAGCTATATTCCAAGCAAATAATTGCTGAGAGTTATCAATGAACCACCAATTATTAGGAGCAATCCAATTCTCACACCCTGAAAAAAATTCTGGATTATAATTAGGATTCCCTCTATCAGGTAGATAAGAATAACAAGTAAATAAAAATTTTTCAGCACTTGCCCTATTTCGAAAAGCATGATCCAAGGTCGGAATATTATCAGGTACTATATCCAGATAATCCGAACAAGAAGAGAAACTTCCTATACACAAAGCCAAAACAAGGCTTCTCAATAATTTTATCATAGACTTAGAAATTAACATTTATACCAATATTAAATACACGTTGAATAGGATATCCCAGGCCATTCCCCATTTCTGGATCCCAAAGTTTAAACTTACTAAATGTCAAAAGATTAGTTCCACTTAAATAGATACGTAATGACTCCATATGTACTTTTTTAGTCCATTTTTGAGGTAACGTATATCCTAATTCCATCGTTTTTAAGCGCAAAAATGCCCCATTATACATATACCAAGTACTCCATTGAGCATTATTACTCAACGCATGATCTGATAAACGTGGCCAAAAAGCATAAGGATTACGATTATCTTCTGACCAATGACTATCAGCAATCACTTGTAATAATGCATTTTGCGAACTTATATTAGGATCTTTATCTGTATCAATAAATGGAGTAATATTAGCCACATCAAGCCAAATAGATGAACGTGCGGAACCTTGAAAGAAGGCCGAAAAATCCAGCCCTTTATAACCAAAGGAGAAACCTGCACCATAAATGATTTCTGGATTATGAGGATAGCCAATAGGCACATAATCTTTGCCATCTATCATTCCATCCATATTAATATCTTTATATTTAATATCACCAGCACCATATTCACCAAACATCTGTTTAGGAGAATTACGTACATCGTCTTCATCAACAAACAAACGCTCAGCTATCAATCCACGCCCTTGCGATAAGCTTGTACCAATGTAACTACGCCATGGCGTATCAGAGTAATCCGGTTCTTCAAATACTTTATATTCACTAGTGGCATACGTAAAATTTCCACGTACAGACAACCATAAATCCTTATTAAAGGAATGAGAATAATCCACTGAAATATCTACTCCTGATGCAAAACTCTCCCCTATGTTAGCTTGAGGACTAGCTTGTAACCCCATAGTAGATGGAATGGAAATGCGGTTCTGTAAAATCTTCTTCCTATTCTCCCTAAAATAATCAGCCTGTATTTCCAACTTATTATAAAGTCCAAGCTCAATTCCATAATTCTGCTTATAAGCAGTTTCCCATGTAATTAGTGGATCTTCGTAACGCGAAATTGAAACTCCATTTCTCCAATATCCGAAGTCTGTACCGAAAGCATAGCCCATATTCCCATTATCCAAATTTACATTAGACAAATAAAAGAAACGGTCACTATCACTTCCAATAGCATCATTACCAACCATACCATAAGTTGCTTTAAGTTTCAATTTTGAGATTACATTACTCAAAGGTTTCCAAAACTCTTCATTTGAAATTAAATAACCAATACCGATAGAAGGGAAGAAACCAAAACGTTCTTTCTTTGAAAATCTTTCAGAACCGTTATATCCAAAATTTGCTTCCAAAAAATAACGATTATCATAAGCATAAGTAAAACGTCCAGCCAAGCCTAAATTACGATATGGAAGTGAGCGCAATAAATCACCAGCATTTCCATATAAAGCTTCACGCATAGTATAAACAAGTAAGCCACTTAAATTATGCTTGTCATTAAATGTTCTGTTATATTGAACAGCTGCTTCTAAATAAGTCGTACTGCTGACTTGTTTAGCACCTTCACTATATTCCAAATACTCCTTTCCGCCTTCAGAATTCAAGGCCACAAGCTGATAAGTATCTGTTGCTCGGTCATAATCGGCCACATTATAATAGAATGGAGTATAATAACGAGACACATCAAAATAGGAAGTACGAGAAGTATTAAATAACACACGTGCAGACAAACCTTTTGTCAGAAAATCTAAATTCTGACGCAATTCTAACTGAGCCAAAACAACTGTATTGCTATAATCTTTATATCCACGCACCATATCGGCATAAGGATTCACATAGTTGCCAGTATCATAGTTCCCAAAAAGAATATGCTGAGTGTTTTTGTTGGCTTCATCCGGCAAATAATATGCAGGAAATAATACTGGATTTGTTCGCATTACTTTTGTATACAGACCAGACCCACCATCTAACGGTCCTGTATAGTCATCAAAAGTACCATGTAAACGCACAATCATTTCCGTACTTTTTGTCAAATTTATATTTACATTCGCACGTAAAACATATTTTTTTAAGTCAATATTATTCTTAAAATTATTACGTGTATCATCCTTTAAAATACCATTATCACTGCTATATGAGGCTGCAACGTAATACCTTGCCACACTTCCACCACCACTAATATTTAAATTCAAACGCTGGTTAGTTGTAAAATCCTTAAACATAAGTTCTCGCCAGTCGTTAGCAGGATAAACAAACGGATTCAATCCTCTTTTAGTATTAGCAATCTTTTCATTGCTATAAGGCAATAGTCCTAAAGGATCCCTCGTACGAACTGCTTCATTATGTAGTTCCATATAAGTAATGGGATCTGCCAAATCAACCTCATCGGCCGGACCAGAGATAGAATGCTCATACCTGACAGACAATTTCGCTTTACCTTCTGCACCCTCTTTTGTAGTGACTAATATAACTCCATTTGCCCCACGAGCACCATATAAAGCAGTTGCATTCGCATCTTTCATGATAGAAAAACTAGCAATATCATCTGTATTCAAACGTGCCAAATCTTGAGAGGTAAACTCCACTCCATCAATAAGAATTAAAGGATTAGCCTTACCTGTGCCAAACGTCGTTACTCCACGAATAAAAAAATCTGCATTATCTTGCCCTGGCTCTCCACTACGCTGATATGAAATAATACCTGACATACGACCTGCAAGTGCCGTGGTTAGATTACTACTTGGTACTTTCAATTCACTAGGTTTCACTGTAGAAACAGAAGCTATCACGCTTTCTTTCTTCTGCTTAGCAAACGCAACAACTGTTACCTCATCCAATTCATCAACCTTTGCCTTCAGCGTAACAAAAATTTTTTTCTTCTTCTCTATTGGTATTACCTCCGTTTGCATACCAATATAGCTAATTACTAACTTATCTGCATCACTCACATTAATAGTAAAAGTTCCATCTACATCAGTTATAACACCACGTGAAGATCCCTCTACCAAAACCGTTACACCTGGCAAAGATTCCCCTGTTTCATCCACAACTTTACCTACTACAGAACGTTGTGACTGTTCGGCAACATTCTTTTCCATTCTTAAAGAATGTGTTTCCATAGCAATACTATTTCCCCAAATACAGCTTCCACCTAATACAAAAGCCAAAGGTAATAGCCTTTTGCTAGACTTTGATTTAAACCTGTGTTTCATAATTCTAAAAAATTTAAGTTTAATGCTTAGTCACAAAAGTATACGATTTTAAATAGGTTTAAAATGTATTATTTTATCAATTAAATATATATTTATTCTATAAGTGTAAATTAAACATTAAAAAGAAAACTGACAATCATACCTATATCACAACATATGATCCTTTTTAAATCATCCCCATAAACAAGATAAATAGATTTATAAAACAATGATTATCAATAAAAAAGCAATAAAAACCCTCAAATCAAAAAAAGTAAAGAAACTTCTATAAAAATCCAAAAAAGTTTCAGCCATAATACACCAGTAGTTTTTAAAAATCAGAAACTATTTAATTATAATAAAAAGAGGGTGTGTCGTAATACGCGA
>CAMFND010000002.1 GCA_945965395.1 uncultured Bacteroides sp. | reverse complement strand
CATTTGCTTGTAACACTTGTCAGGAAGTGAACGGTGTAAGCTGGTTGCACGGAAAGGTTTCTCAGGAAATGTTCTCTGGAATCTGGAAAGGCTATTTCCCTGAAGAAAATCATGTAGGTTATGTGACTAACGGTGTCCATTTCCCTACTTGGTGTGCTTCTGAATGGAAATCGTTGTATAATAAATACTTTGACAAGAACTTCATGCACGACCAGTCAAATCCGAAAATCTGGGAACGTATCTACAACGTACCTGATGAAGAAATCTGGAAGACTCGTGTGGCTTTGAAGAATAAATTGATTGATTATATCCGTAATCAGTTCCGGGATACATGGCTGAAGAATCAGAGAGACCCGTCACGTGTGGTATCTTTAATGGATAAGATTAATCCGAATGCTTTGCTGATTGGTTTTGCCCGCCGTTTTGCTACTTACAAGCGTGCACATTTATTGTTCACAGACTTGGATCGTTTGGCTAAGATTGTAAACAATCCTGACTATCCGGTTCAGTTCTTGTTTGCTGGTAAGGCTCACCCGCATGATGGCGCTGGTCAGGGATTGATCAAGAAAATTATTGAAATCTCTAACCGTCCGGAATTCTTAGGAAAGATTATTTTCTTGGAAAACTACGATATGAAGCTGGCTCGTCGTTTGGTATCTGGTGTGGATATCTGGATGAACACTCCGACTCGTCCGTTGGAAGCTTCCGGAACATCTGGTGAAAAAGCCTTGATGAATGGTGTGGTTAACTTCTCTGTATTGGACGGATGGTGGCTGGAAGGTTACCGTGAAGGTGCTGGATGGGCATTGACTGAAAAACGTACTTACCAGAATCAGGAACATCAGGATCAGCTGGATGCTGCTACTATTTACAGTATTCTGGAAACAGAAATTCTGCCGTTGTATTATGCAAGAAACAAGAAAGGATATTCTGAAGGATGGGTAAGAACAATCAAGAACTCTATCGCTCAGGTTGCTCCTCACTATACCATGAAGCGTCAGTTGGATGATTACTTCGCTAAGTTCTATGGTAAGGAAGCTGCTCGTTTCCATGCATTGGAAGCCAACAACTATGAAAAGGTGAAGAAGGTGGCTGCATGGAAAGAAGAAGTGGCTGCCAAGTGGGATGAAATCCAGATTGTTTCATTCGATAAGTGTCAGGAATTGTGCAACGGTAATGTAGAAAGCGGTAAAGACTATAAGATTACTTGTGTAGTAGATGAAAAGGGATTGGACGATGCTGTGGGTATTGAACAAGTAGTTACTTACACCAATGCTGAAGGCCATGAATATATCTATTCTGTAAATCCGATGAAGATGGTGAAACGTGAAGGTAACTTGTTTACTTTCGAAACGGTGGCCAGCTTGTCGAATGCAGGAAGCTTTAAGGTTGCTTATCGTATGTACCCGAAACATGAAGATCTGCCTCACCGTCAGGATTTCTGCTATGTACGCTGGTTTAATGAATAAGGACATCTGTCTGTTCAGATAATCATACAAACAGGCCATTCCAGATAATTTTGATATCCGGAATGGCTTTTTTTGTTTTCAAAAACTGTATGCCATGAAAATATTAATTGTTGAAGATGATGCTGACTTGCGGGAAATTACCACCCGTTCGTTGGAGAAAGAACGTTATGTCGTTTCGCAGGCACCGGATTATAAAACGGCACTTCGTAAAATAGAAGATTACGACTACGACTGCATATTGCTGGATATAATGTTGCCAGACGGTTCCGGTCTTGATTTGCTGGAAGAGTTGCATACATTGGGAAAACGGACCAATGTCATTATTCTGTCGGCCAAAGATTCTTTGGAAGACAAAGTCAAGGGCCTGGATTTAGGAGCGGATGACTATCTTCCTAAACCTTATCATTTGGCAGAGCTCCATGCGCGGCTGAAGAGTCTGTTCCGCCGTAACCAGCGGGAGGGAGAGAAGAAGGTAAGTTATGGAAACGTAGAAATCATTCCAGACCATTTTAAGGTAGCGGTCGGAGGGAAGGAGTTGGAATTGAACCGGAAAGAATACGATATTCTGCTGTATTTTATGTTGCGCTCCGGCAGATTAGTGAATAAAGCTACACTGGCCGAATCCGTATGGGGAGACCATATTGACCAGGTAGATAATTTTGACTTTATCTATGCACAGATTAAGAATCTGCGTAAACACCTGAAGGAAGCTGGTGCTACGGTTGAGTTGAAAGCGGTGTATGGTATAGGTTATAAACTGGTAGAAGAATGAAACTGCTGCATCTGGTCATATGGCGTATGTCCACCATTTTAGTGGTCATACTGACGTGTTGGGCGGTATTGTTTTACCTGGCCATTATGGAGGAGGTAAATGACGAAGTAGATGACTCTTTAAGCGATTACGCCGAGTCATTGATTATCCGCTCCTTGTCGGGAGAACAGATGCCTGATACGAGCAACGGCTCGAACAACCAGTACTTTCTGTATGAGGTTACTCCGGAATATGCAGCCTCCTATCCTAATATATCCTATCGGGACGAGATGGTATATATTACCGAAAAAGGAGAGACGGAGCCGGCCAGAATATTAATGACCATCTTTCGGAAAGAAGATGGAGGATATATGGAACTGGTAGTCTATACCCCTACCATTGAGAAATATGACCTTCAGCGAGCTGTTTTAGGCTTGATTGTGTTTCTTTATGTACTGTTGTTTTTGATGATTTTAGCGGTCAATGCCTGGGTGTTCCACCGCAATATGCGACCACTTTACACTTTGTTGAAATGGCTGGAAGATTATCGCCTGGGAACGAAGGAAAAAGCGCTCGATGAATCACTTCGGATTGTGGAATTCCGGAAACTGAACGAGGCGGCTAATATGTTCTCAGAACGTAGTGAGAAACTTTATGAGCAGCAGAAACTATTTATCGGAAATGCTTCACATGAGATGCAGACACCGCTGGCTATTTGCCGCAACCGTCTGGAAATGCTGATGGAGGATGAAACATTGACCGAGAAACAGCTCTCCGAACTGATGAAAACCCATCGGACACTTGAAAATCTGACACGTCTGAACAAGTCGTTGTTGCTATTGTGTAAGATAGAGAACCGTCAGTTTACAGATGTAAAATCTTTGTGCCTGAATGAGCTGCTTTTGCAGTATTTGGATGATTACAAGGAGGTATATGCCTATCGTCATGTACAGGTGGAAGTACACGTAGAAGAATGCTTCCGTTTGGAAATGAGTGAGTCGCTGGCCACTGTCTTGTTGACCAATCTGCTGAAAAATGCCTTTGTACATGTAACGGAAGGTGGAGTGATTTCTCTTTCTTTCACGGCTTCGTCTTTCCGTATCAGCAATACTGGAGATGCTTCATTGGATAAGAATCGTATTTTTGAACGTTTCTATAAAGAAGGAAAAGCTGAGGGTTCTACAGGACTTGGACTGGCCTTGGTAGACTCCATCTGTAAGGCCTATCATCTCACTCTTTCATATACCTTTGAAGACGGGCAGCATATTTTTTCTATTGTTTCTTGATTTTTTGTCGAAAAAGGGGAAATCTTCAGATTCTTTTCAGAATTACCTCCCATTTTTGCAATACAATAAATCATTAAAGTATTCATCTTATAAAATAGAACATTATGAAAAAGTTAGTTTTTTTACTGGTGTGTGTGTTTACAGTGTCAACCGTGGCAATGGCAGATAACGAAAAACCGATTCAGGTAGGACAGTTGCCTACTAAGGCACAGACTTTTATCACTACTTATTTTAAAGGCCATAAAGTAGCTTTGGCAAAACTGGACAGTGATTTGTTCAGCAAGTCATACGATGTGATTTTCACAAACGGAGAAAAAATTGAGTTTGATAAGTCTGGAGACTGGACAGAAGTGAAATGTAATTCCGGTGTACCCGCTCAGATTGTTCCTTCTGCCATACGTACGTATGTAAAGAATAATTACCCTGATGCTTCCATCATTCAGATAGAGCGTAAACGCAATGAATATGAAGTGAAACTCTCTAACCGATGGGAGATTACATTCGACAGCCAGATGCGCGTAATTGATATTGACGATTAAGTTGGTTATATCCTTCGGGAAACTGTAGCCCGTTCCTTTTTCATAAAAGGGACGGGCTATGTGTTTTATGTGGGATGAGTTGATGGGTTAAGTGGGGTGAGACTGATACACAATGGCTTGGCAGTTCGCAGTACTTTCTAAGGAGGATTGCAGTACTTCTTTGAAAGTACTGTAGTACTTCCTTTGCAGTACTTTAGTACTTCCACGGAAGTACTGGGAAAACGTAGTTGCTTTTTCCTTGCAGACAGACCATTCTTTTCCCACTTTATCGGTAGAGCCTGCCTTTTCGTAGTTTTTTACATCTTATCCGGTAAATATTCCATTTCCTGCCCTGTTTGTTTTTTGTTATTTTGCATCCGTAATACAATATAACAGAAAATATCATGAAAAATACACTCATCGCTTGGCTGTTTTGCCTTCCTTTTGCTTCGTGTACAAGTCCTGTTACACAGATGGATCTTTCCGGACAGTGGACGGTATGTCTGGATAGTACTGATGTGGGGATGGACGCTTCTTTTGGCGGAAAATTGTTTGATACCTCCATTACACTTCCGGGTACAACGGATGAGGCTCATCTGGGCACTAAATGCACATTGAAACCTGCATTGGAGAAACCGCAGCTGCTCCATCTTACCCGTGCCTACAGTTATGTAGGTCCGGCCTGGTATTCACGCGAGATTCAGGTACCTTCCGACTGGAAAGAAAAAGATTGTATCCTTCATCTGGAACGTGTGTTATGGGATACACAAGTATGGATAGACGGGCAGAAAGTAGAAGGTCATGAAGAAAGTCTGACGACTCCGCATGAGTATGACTTGACTCCTTATATTCAGCCTGGGAAAAAACAGGTACTGACCGTCAGAGTGGACAACCGCAAGCGCTATGATATGTCGGTGAATGATCTGGCACATGCCTATACAGATGCCACTCAGGTGAAGTGGAATGGTATCTTAGGCGACATGTACATCAAGGCCGTGGAGAAAACACGCGTAGAAAGTCTGCAGCTTTATCCGGATGCCGCTTCACGTACAGTAAAGGCTGTAGTTTCTGTATATAATTCATCTTCACAGACTGCACCGGTTAATCTTAGCCTGCAGGTAAAAGGAAAGGATGATGGTAAATCGTACGCTTCTGTCGAAGCTCAAGCAGAAGCCGTGAAAGGTTATTCAACGGTAGAACTGACCTGCCAATTAGGGGATAATGCTCCTCTGTGGGATGAATTCAATCCTTATCTTTACGATGCTTCTGTAGAATTAGTATCCGGAAAATCGGCTTCAATTACAACCGAAACTTTCGGATTGCGTGATATACGGCATGAAGAAAACAAACTGGTGTTGAACGAAAAACCGATATTCCTTCGTGGTACATTGGAGTGCTGCATTTTCCCTTTGACCGGCACACCTCCTACAGATGAGGCTTCGTGGGAAAAACTTTATGCTTCTGCACGCGAATATGGAATGAATCATCTCCGTTTTCATTCCTGGTGTCCGCCGGAAGCTGCGTTCAATGTAGCCGATGAAATGGGATTCTATGTGCAGGTAGAGCTTCCAGTATGGAGTGTGACACTTGGAAAAGATTCTGCTACGGTCGAGTTCCTGCGTGCCGAAGCAAAGCGTATAAGTAAGGAATATGGCAATCATCCTTCTTTCTGCTTCTGGAGCATCGGAAATGAGCTGCAATATGATTTCAATATTTTGGCATCCATGTTGGGTGAAATGAAGGCTGCAGACGACCGCCATTTATATACCACCACTTCGTTTACATTTGAAAAAGGTCACGGCGACTGGCCGGAAAACCAGGATGATTTTTTCGTCACTCAGTGGACCAAGAAAGGCTGGGTACGTGGACAAGGAGTATTCAATCAGGAACTGCCGTCATTCGATAAAGATTTCCGGGCATCCATAGATGGTATGGAGGTACCTTTGGTGACTCACGAAGTAGGACAGTACTCTGTCTATCCGGATCTTACAGAGATTCCTAAATATACGGGAACTTTGATGCCGCTGAATTTCATGGCAGTGAAAGAAGACTTGGAGAAAAAAGGATTGATAGACAAAGCTCCTGAATACCTGCAGGCTTCCGGAAAATTAGCCGCCATTCTGTATAAAGAAGAAATAGAGCGTGCTTTGAAAACACCGGGCATCAGCGGATTCCAGTTGCTCGACCTGCACGATTTTCCGGGACAGGGAACAGCGCTGGTAGGACTGCTCAATGCATTCTGGGAAAGCAAAGGCATTCTTACTGGTGAAGAATTCCGTGAATTCTGCGCACCGGTAGTTCCGTTGCTGCGTTTCCCGAAAGCTGTATATACGAATAATGAGACATTCGAAGCACAAATAGAACTTTGTAATTACGGAAAGGATGAGTTGAAGAACAGCACTCTTTCCTGGGAGATTACCGCAGACGGACGTTCGTTGGGCAAGGGAAAGACTCCGGCAGCTGCATTGGCTTTCGGTCATAACGGTGGACTGGGAAAAATTTCATTTCCGTTGCAGCAGGTAACCAACGCTTCGAAATTAGAAGTTTGCTTGTCGCTTGACGGAACAGAATACCGTAATCGCTGGAACGTATGGGTTTATCCGTCATCTGTAGATACAAAATGGGGAGACGTGAAATACACCCGCAGTTACGACGAAGCAATGGCGTTGCTCAAGAAAGGTGAGAAAGTATTGTTCAATCCCGACTGGCGCACACTTCAAGGCATTGAAGGAAAGTTTGTGCCTGTATTCTGGAGTCCGGTACATTTCCCGAATCAGGCTGGTACTATGGGTGTACTTTGTCACCCCGCTCATCCGGCTTTGGCTGACTTCCCGACCGACATGCACACCGACTGGCAATGGTGGGATTTGAACATTAATTCGACTACCTTGATAGTAGACAGCCTTCAGGGAGGTGCTCCTGTGGTAGAGATGGTAGACAATTTTGTCCACAACCGTCGCCTGGCTTCCTTGTATGAAGGACGTGTAGGAGAAGGAAAACTGATGCTGGCCACTTTTGATTTGCAGACCGCTCTTGACAAACGTCCGGTAGCCCGTCAGATGCTTTACTCCATCCTGAACTACATGAACAGCGAGAAATTTGCTCCCACTCCGGTAGAAGGACTGGATAAGATAAAGGGCATGTTTGGAACCGCGCGTAACCAGAAACAGTCTGCTAAAGGCATCTATTAATAAAATATCTTTTTTAACCGTATAACCATGAAAAATCATCAATTGTTTATCTATTTTATTTGCCTGGTGTCTGCCATGGGAGGGCTCCTCTTCGGGTACGACTGGGTAGTGATAGGAGGCGCCAAACCTTTCTATGAAGAATATTTCCATATTGCCGGCAATGAGGGTATGCAGGCATTGACCATGAGTATCGCTCTGTTAGGATGTCTGTTAGGGGCCACTATGGCAGGTTTTCTGGCCGACCGTTACGGACGCAAAAAACTGCTGGTATTATCTGCCTTTATCTTTTTTGCTTCTTCGTGGGCCACAGGAGCTGCTACGGCTATTCCTGCCTTTATCATTGCTCGCCTTGTAGGAGGGATGGCTATCGGACTGGCAGCCGACCTTTCTCCGATGTACATCGCGGAAGTGGCACCTACTCAGATTCGTGGTAAACTCGTCACATTGAACCAGCTGACCATCGTATTGGGAATTCTTGGCGCACAGATTGTAAATATGCTGATTGCAGAGCCGGTGCCGGAAGGTGCTACGGCGACCGATATCTTGAACTCATGGAACGGACAGACTGGATGGCGCTGGATGTTCTGGGCCGTATGCGTTCCTTCGGGACTCTTTTTCCTGCTGGCATTGTTTATTCCAGAAAGTCCGCGCTGGCTGGCCAGTATGAAGCAGATGGAGAGAGCAAGAAAAGTGCTGTGTTCTATTGGGGGAGCAGCGTATGCAGACAGTGAAATTGAAAATTATACTCGTGCAGGTGCTGCTTCACATACTGAAAAAGGTGTATTGTCCTTGCTCTTCTCTTCTAAAATGCGAAACGTGCTGATTATCGGTATCGTGGTAGCCATGTTCCAGCAGTGGAGCGGTACCAATGTCATCTTCAATTATGCACAGGAAATCTTTCAGGCAGCAGGTTATGGCATATCAGACGTACTGATGAACATTGTCGTGACAGGTATTGCCAATCTGGTCTTTACGTTTGTGGCCATCTATACCGTCGACCGCTTGGGAAGAAAGACGTTGATGCTGACCGGTTCCATCGGACTGGCAGGCATCTATACCCTGTTGGGATTAAGCTATTTCTTTGAGTTCAAAGGCTTCATCATGATTGTGTTTGTGGTATTGGCCATCGGGTTCTATGCCATGTCGTTAGGTCCTGTCACCTGGGTGTTGCTTTCTGAAATATTCCCCAATAAGGTGCGTGGGGTAGCCATGGCAGTATGTACGGCTGCGTTGTGGATTGCTTCCTTCCTGCTTACCTACACATTCCCTTTCCTGAATTCCGGACTGGGCACTGGCGGTACCTTCCTGCTTTACGCCGTTATCTGTTTCTGTGGCTTCTTGTTCGTATGGCGCCGTATTCCGGAAACCAAAGGAAAATCGTTAGAGGAATTGGAGAAAGAATTGATTAAGTAAAGGTTTGAAATATTAGGGTTATAAATCACAATGGGTATGAAGAAAGCACTTCTTTTTTTAGGACTCTCTTTGTATGTGAGTTTAGGATATGCTCAAAACGAGCAAAAACTTGTGTTTAATTTTGCCTCTCCCCGGCAAACCATTCATAGTTTTGGGGCATCCGATTGTTGGCGTGTACAGTATATTGGCAAGAACTGGCCGATAGAAAAACGAAACCAAATAGCTGATTTGTTGTTCAGCTCTGAGTTGGATTCGTGGGGAAATCCGAAAGGTATTGGACTTTCTATGTGGCGTTTTAATATTGGTTCGGGTAGTCATGAAGCCGGTGATAATGGAGGAGTCGCTTCTCTGTGGCGTCGCACAGAATGTTTTTTGGATAAGGAAGGAGATTGGAATTGGGATAAACAAGAGGGACAACGGTGGATGTTGCAAGCTGCACGCGAACGGGGAGTACGCTATTCTTTGGGCTTTTCCATCACCGCTCCCTATTTTATGACAAAAAACGGAATGGCACGGGCCAGTGAGAAAACTCCGTATGCGAATATCCGTGAGGAGCAGTTTGATGACTATGCTGCTTTTTTGGCAGAAGTCTCTACCCATTTGAAACTGGATTATCTGAGTCCGATTAACGAGCCGCAGTGGGAGTGGGTAGGTAGTGGACAGGAAGGTATGCAAGCTACTAATGAAGAATGCAGCCGCCTGATTCATCTGTTGGATAAGGAATTGCAGCAGCGTCATTCAGATACCAAAGTCGTTTTCGGAGAGGCTGCCGACATCCGGTATCTTTATCGTTCGGGAACAAATAAGCCGGAAAGGGATAATCAGCTGAAGGAGATTTTTTCAAAGAAAGGAATACACTCCATTTATGGACTTTCATCAGTTGCTCCTATAGTGAGCGGGCATTCTTACTGGAGTACATGGCCCGTGGATACACTGGTACAGACTCGTAAGGAACTGGCAGATGAACTGGAAAAACAACTTCCTTCGAACTACACTTACTGGCAAACCGAATATTGTCCGATGGAACAGAATCCGGATAATCCGCGAGGAGGTGGCGGCCGGGATTTAGGGATGAATACGGCACTCTATGTAGCGCGTGTGATTCATCATGATCTGACTGTTGCTAATGCAGCTTCCTGGCAATGGTGGACTGCCTTTTCAGAATGGGATTATAAAGACGGTCTCATTTTTGTAGACGATGGCATGCTGGCCAATGGAGCATCGCGTGGCGATGAAAAAATGATTGAAACCTGTAAGCAGGATGGTACATTCCGTACTTCTAAACTGTTGTGGGTTTTAGGCAATTATAGCTTTTTTGTACGTCCGGGTATGGTACGTCTGGGTAGCAGAACAGAGCAGGGAAAGGCTGCTTCTGTGATGTCTTCAGCATTTGCAGACAAAGAAAATAAAAAACTGGTTGTGGTGCTGATTAATTATTCGGATAAGCCTGTTCCGCTGGAAATTTCATTTACGCATCTTCCGAAAGAATACGTATCAGATAAATTTCAAATCTATGAAACTTCTTCTCGTTGCGACCTGGTTTATAAAGGGCAGATTGGCAGTAATATGCTGCTTCCTGCACGTGCGGTAGTAACATTGGTTTCAGCTCAGTAAGATAAAAGAATAATACATCTTTTCCGCTTTTTATTCCATTTTTCAGGTACATAGTTTTACCGAATTTTGTATCAGAAAAATAACAGAAAAACATTGAAAAAACAATCTAACTTATCATGGAAAAAATAACAGAATATTTGATTCAAAGCACGGTAAACACTTCCGAAGTGAAGGCTTGGGAAGAAATCGTGATGTTGCCGACGTATGGCATTGGTAAAGAAGAAAAAAATCCAATTTTTCTTGAAAAGCGTGTGTATCAGGGAAGTTCTGGTTCGGTATATCCTTATCCGGTAATTGAAAAGATTGAAGATGAAAAACACGACCGTCCTTGGAGAGCTTTCTTTATAGAGAATGAATACATCAAGCTGATGATTCTTCCGGAATTGGGCGGACGTATCCAGATGGCATACGACAAGGTGAAGAAACGCCATTTCGTATATTATAATCAGGTTATCAAGCCGGCATTGGTGGGACTGACCGGACCGTGGATTTCAGGTGGTATCGAGTTCAACTGGCCGCAGCACCATCGCCCCAGTACATATCTTCCGACCGACTGCATGATTGAAGAATTTCCTGATGGAAGCAAGACTATCTGGTGTAGTGAGGTAGAACGTATGTTCCGTACCAAAGGTATGGCAGGCTTTACCCTCTATCCGGGAAAAGCTTACATCGAAATCAAGGCAAAGGTGTACAACCGTACTCCGTTCCCGCAGACTTTCTTGTGGTGGGCTAATCCGGCAGTAGTAGTGAACAAAGACTATTATTCTGTGTTTCCGCCTGATGTTAATGCGGTGTTCGACCATGGAAAACGTGCGGTATCCAGCTTCCCTATAGCCACAGGTGAATATTATAAAGTGGATTATTCTGCCGGAGTAGATATTTCACGTTACAAAAATATTCCGGTGCCGACTTCTTACATGGCCATCAATTCGAAATTTGATTTTGTGGGGGGCTATGAAGAACATATCGAATCGGGTCTTCTTCATGTGGCCGATCATCATGTAAATGCCGGTAAGAAACAATGGACCTGGGGACATGGTGACTTCGGACAGGCCTGGGACCGCAACCTGACGGATGAAGACGGACCATACATCGAATTGATGACCGGTATGTACTGCGATAACCAGCCAGACTTTACCTGGTTGCAGCCATACGAAGAAAAATCATGGGTACAATATTTCATGCCTTATCAGAAAGTAGGTATGGTGAAGAACGCTACTCGTGATGCGCTGATCAATATCCTTCCGGAAGAAGGCAACAAAATGAAAGTCATTCTTTACACTACGGCCGCACATCGTGAAGTACGTGTCATGTTGACCAATACCGTGAACGGAAAGATTTATCTGGATGCGTTGACTGCGGTGGCTCCGGATAATTCATATACGAATACCGTAGATTGTGACACTCAGAAGTTGGAAGAACTGAAACTGACCGTGCTCGATGAAAAGGGCAAAGTGCTTGTGAGCTACCTGGCTGCCAAACCTGAAATCAAACCGATTCCGGAACCGGCTAAGGCGGCACTCGATCCGAAGAAGATTGCCAGCATGGAGCAGCTTTTCCTGACAGGTCATCACCTGGAACAGTATCGTCATGCTACTTACCTGCCGATGGATTACTACATGGAGGCTCTGAGCCGCGATGAAAGTGACATCCGTTGTAATAATGCCGTAGGATTGCTCCTCATGCGCCGCGGACGCTTTGCGGAAGCACAGAAATATTTCGACCGTGCCATCAAGACACAGACAGAACGTAATCCGAACCCATACGAAGGAGAACCTTACTATAATTTAGGCTGGAGCAAGAAAATGCAAGGCGATATAGACGGGGCATACGATGCTTTCTTCAAGGCTACCTGGAATGCTGCATGGCAAGATTCAGGTTATATGGGCCTGGCACAGATAGACATGATTCGTGAAGACTATGCAAACGGACTTGACCATATTGACCGTTCGTTGTATCGCAACTGGCTGAACCACAAAGGACGTCAGCTGAAGGTTTCCTTCTTGCGTAAGACTGGTGATTTTGCGAAGGCTGAGACGCTTATCAATGACTCTTTGGCGATGGATAAGTTCAATATGGGATGCCGTTTCGAATTTTATCTGATTCATACATTGCAGGGAAATACTGAAGCAGCCGCTGCCGCAAAGGCTGAAATGAAAGCTTTGATGCGCGGTGCCGTACACAGCTATTTGGAATATGCCATCGACTATGCATCGTCAGGTATGTATGAAGAAGCTGCTCAGCTGTTGTCTTTTGTAACAGAAGAAAATGAAGCCACTTATCCGATGGTATATTATGCACTTGGCTATTTTGCTTCCAAGATGGGTAAGAAAGACGAAGCGCTGAATCTGTACAAGAAAGCTGAAACCATGTGTCCAGACTACTGCTTCCCGAACAAGCTGGAAGAAGTGCTGATGCTGAACGATGCGATGTCGCTTAATCCGGAAGGAGCCAAGGCACCTTATTACTTAGGTAACTTCCACTATGCAGCTCGCATCTATGATGAAGCCGTTGCTTGCTGGGAAAAATCAGCATCTATCGACGATACGTATCCTACTGTGTTGCGTAACCTGTCACTGGCTTATTACAACAAACAGCATAATCCGCAGAAGGCATTGGCTACACTGGAAAAAGCTTACAACCTGGATACTACCGATGCACGTATCCTGATGGAACTTGACCAGCTTTACAAGAAACTTCGCTATCCGCACCGCCAGCGCTTGGACTTCCTGGAAGCACACGCCGACGTGGTAGAACAGCGTGATGACTTGTGTATCGAACGTATTACACTCTACAACCAGTTGGGTGAATACCAGAAAGCATACGATTTGATTAATTCCCGTAAGTTCCATCCATGGGAGGGAGGTGAAGGAAAAGTCACCAGTCAGTATTTGCTTTGCCGTGTAGAACTGGCCAAGATTGCTATTCGCGAAGGGCGTTTTGCCGATGCAGTCCGCTTGTTGAAGGAAACAGAAAAATATCCGGATAATTTAGGTGAAGGTAAGCTTTCCATGGCTGAAGAAAACGACATCCACTATTGGATGGGATGTGCTTACGAGGGTCTTGGTGAAGAAGCGTTGGCTAAGGAATACTTTACAAAAGCTACCAAGGGTTCAGCTGAACCTGCCATCGCCTTCTTCTATAACGATCAGCAGCCCGACAAGATTTTCTATCAGGGACTGGCATGGCGTAAGCTGGGTGAAGAAGATAAGGCACGTAGTCGCTTTAACCGCCTGATTAAGCATGGTGAAAAGCATCTGTTCGACAAGGTGAAGATTGACTACTTTGCTGTATCACTTCCCGACTTGCTGATTTGGGACGACGACCTGAACGTACGCAACCAGATTCACTGCAACCTGGTGATGGGTATGGGATATCTCGGGTTGGGCGACAAGGAACAGGCTCGCAAGTTCCTGTCTGAAGTAGCCCGTCTGGACATCAACCATCAGGCTGGAAAGCAGCTTTTGGAGATGTGTGATTAAATTATTTGATTGTTGAAGAAGGTGTGTCAAAAAGCACACCTTC
>CAMFND010000001.1 GCA_945965395.1 uncultured Bacteroides sp. | reverse complement strand
GTATTCAAATTTTTGTCATGTACTTAGATAAATTACTAAAATTAAAAAATGGTGGTTTCACTATTTTCATACACAATGTAACCACCATTTTAGATTTATAGAGTCTACTTCAAAACTACATTTATAACGTATTTCTTCGCGTTGTTCTGATCAGCTGAAGTTACTAAATATTTTGTAGGAGCAGTAAAATTTCCAAGTCCACCTAATTGAGGTGAACCGTCAATCGGTTGAATATAAGCCGCAGTTGAGATAGTGGCCTTTCCTACAATATTAGACATATCAAGAGACTTCGGCGAAGCTTGCGTATTTACCACAACCTCACACTGGACATATCCATCACTTTCCCCTAACTGCTTAAACGAACATATTTCTTTCAAGTCAGTGAAAACCACTTGCTCATATTTGCTTCCATCAGGAGCAGTCTTCTCCACTACCTCCCGATGTTCAAACCAAAAATTCAGCAATTCAGCCTCTTCAAAAGTAGGCAAATCATCCAAGCCCATTTTGCAACTTCCCAAAGTAAATGAAGTTAGCAAAAGGAACAAATATAAAATACTTTTTTTCATAATACTATCTCCTTTATTATTCCCATCCTGGATTCTGTTTCAAATTCTCATTCTCTAAGATTTCAGACTTCGGAACTGGAAAACGGAAACGCTTCTTTGTAAAAATTCTTTCAGGGAATGTATTACCATTATTATAAACTTTATTAGGCAGCGCATCATACATTGCTTTATCACCACTCACATACTTACCGTTTACTGTCATAATCACATATTTCGTACCTTCAGAATTGAAATCAATATAAGACGGATCCCGGTTAAGTTCATCTACTGTTTCTTTTTTATCGTATTCAGCCCAACGAATCAAATCCCAATATCTTAAATTTTCAAATGCCAGTTCACATCGACGTTCTCTTTTATAATCTTCCCAGATATTATCTGTAGAAGTTATTTTAGGTAACCCTCCATGTATTGTCCGAGTCTCATTAATATAAGGCAAAGCCAAATCTGCCTTATTAGTACGAATAAGAGCCTCTGCATAATTCAAATATACTTCTGACAATCTCAACAAAGGCCAATGATAATCTTGTTCAGGGGGTGGCCATGCCCAGTCACACACGTCATCATACATTCCTTTACGAATATTATATCCAGTCATGCCTCGATGAAGATTTCTATCCATAGATGTACGATGATTCCAATATGGAGGACGAATGTTAATCGTATCATTCAAATAAATACATCCATCATAAATTATTGAACTATAAAAACGTTTATCACGATTTTTATACATAGCCTGAGTAGATAATTTTTCACCAGAAGCATAGCTATCCTTCCAGATTTTTGTATCCGACCATTTTTTCGCTACACCATCTTCATCAATCATCAGAAAATCATCGACCAAATCCTGAGTCGGATAACACATTGCCCAGCCATAAAGGTTACGGTCATAATCATTAATTACTCCCAATTTATCACCTTCACCTGTAGAAAGAGGCAATCTGAACTGCATCGGAGTCCATTGCATATTCATACCATCACTGGTTCCATAACGCAGGAAGATAGTTTCCGTTGATTCCTTTCCTGTTTCAAAATCATTGAAAATACCATGGAAATTAGTGTCAATTGAGTAGCCATAATTAGCATGATCTACAATGAAACTCTTTCCTTCAGTTACCGCATCTTCATATCTATGAGCTTGCAGAAGAACTCGAATCAAGAAAGCATGAGCACTCGCTCTATTCAAACGACCCAGATATGTCGTTTCCGGCAAGTTGTCTCTTCCATATTTTAAATCTTCCACAATAAAATCATACATATCAGATTCTGAAGCTCTTGGCAATTTCATATCAGAAGTAGGATCCAACACTTTGTCGACCAACATTACTCCGCCAAAGTATCGCACCATCCAGAAGTACACCATTGCACGTAAAGTTCTGGCTTCTGCCGTATATTGAACAATCATTTCATCTGAAAGAACTTCTGAAACAGGAACCTGCTCTATAGCCTGGTTACACAAACGAATTATATCGTATTTATTCCAACCTGCGTCATAAGAATTGGTTATAGCCTCCTGAGCTACTGCATTATTATTGTCAGAATGAATGTCATCACTCCAATCATCTTCAGTAAACTGCACCCATGAATACATCGGTGTAACACGGGCATACAAATCTACCATATACCCATCAATAAGCCCTTCACTATTCCACAAGTCCGCACTTGATATTTTATCAAGAGGCTTCTTATCTAGTAAATCCTCACAACTTGAAAAAGAAAAGAAAAGGCCCAAAATCGTTATTAATAAACCAAATTTCTTCATTTCTTAAAATGTTATATTCATACCAAACGTAAATGTCTTTTCTACCGGATATGCATAATTTGCGCCAGAGCCCGTCTCAGGGTCAACCAGTCCATGAGTACCTGGAGCTACTGTCAAAAGATTAGAACCTCCAACAAACACACGTGCCGATTCAGCTCCTACATATTTCATCCATTGCTTTTTAAAATTATATCCGAATTCCAAACTTTTTAGACGAACATAGCTTACATTCAAATAATATGCTTCCGATGTATAGCCTGAGTTCTGGCTACGGACACCAGTATAATTTATTCGGGGGAATAATGCATCTGTATTATCAGGAGTCCATACATCTGTCTGATTCTTTAAAGTAAGTACATCAGAACCACCCGTACTATAATTATACAAACCGCTTAACCATACATCAAAATTAGTAGCACCTTGAATAACGGCTGACAAATAAAATCCTTTATATGAAGCTCCTAAATTGACACCAAAGTAATAATTAGGCGTTGAGTTCTTTCCAATCCTTGTTTTATCGTTGTCATCAATTATACCATCGCCATTCAAGTCCACTAATTTATTATCTCCTGGCAATAAATCATTGTATGCAGCGTGATGCGGATGATTTAAAACATCTTCTGTTGAGGTATAAAATCCTTCTGTCTTAAAACCTATCGCACTATATCCATACTCATAAGTAGTTCTTACCCATGGATTCTTAAGATTAGCTTCAGTCTCATCAGGATTCAGTTCCCAGAAATTCACATAGTGAGTCAAGTTAGCTCCTATATTATAGCTAAAGTCAGCCCCAATTTTATCCGACCAAGTGGCATTAATTTCATATCCACCTCTTCTTGTCGCCCCATAATTGATTTTAGGTAAAGTCGTTCCTAGTGGAGTACTATATATCGTTTTAGGATCTGCCAAATAACCTGTTGTTCTATAATAGAATCCATCGACAGAAGTCTTCAATCGGCCATTCAAGAAGTCTGTTTCCAATCCCACATTATAACTTTTCTGCTTATACCATGTTATGTTTCCTGCAGGAAGTCCATTATCAGAATACCCTGTCACCCATTGATCATTCCAATAATAACGCTTATCTACTGAGTTAAACGTAGACAGGAAAGCAAAACGGGCAATATCATCATTTCCGGTTTCTCCATAAGAAGCTCTCAGCTTCATGTTACTAATAAATGATGCCGGTATATTATTCTTGAAAAACTTCTCTTCAGATATACGCCATCCTAAAGCTAATGATGGGAAGAAGCCCCAACGATTTCCTTTCTGAAAACGTTCTGAACCATCATATCTAAAAGTTCCAGATATCAAATATTTATCAGCATAATCATAATCCAACCTTCCAATATATCCAATACGTGCAGACTCATCTCCAGATCCACCATTTATCAAACCTTTTTGAGGACCAGCAAACATATAGTCAATAATTGTAGATACATAGTCCAAACGAGAAGCCGACAAATCAGCATAGTAAGAGGTAGCTTGTTCGTAATATAATGATGCGTTTACACTATGCTGCCCAAATTTATTATTGTATCTAATAAATCCTTGCAACAAGGAATTATCCCTTGAACTTCTTGACTCAGAAAGACGTGGAGCCTGATTTTCTATTTTGTCACCAGCTTCCGTATAAGTAGGCTGATATGCCTGCCAGCGTTTCCAATGTATAAAATCGGTTCCATAATTAGCCATTACACCTATTTGCAGCCCTTTAACTTTAGGAATATCCCAAGTTGCATTAAAAACGCCACTAAACAGTCTTGTACGTGTCCTGTCGTAACCATTTTCCGTACTTGTCTGATACAATGGATTATATATACCATTAATAGATATATAATTACC